>CAYYWV010000069.1:0-13197 GCA_964475385.1 uncultured Alphaproteobacteria bacterium
CGCCTCGCTCAGCCGAGCGCGCTGTGAACGGCGCGGGCGGTGGCTTGGCCGCTCATGAACGCGCCGCCGCAAGTCTGGGCGAAGCCGCCTGCGCAGGCCTCGCCGGCGAAGAACAGCCGCTCGCCCACACGCTTGGCCATCAGGGCGCGGGCGGCGTAGGAGCCCGGGATCGCGCTCGCATAGGCCCCGAGCGTCCAGGGATCGGTCCCCCAGCGCGCGAAGCCCCCTTTGACGAAGGCGCGATCGACCTCGCCGCGGCCGAGGATGTCGCCCAGGGCGCGGCGCGCGTAATCGACCGCCTCCGCCTCGCCCGCGCCGGTCAGCGCCCAGCCGAAGCGGCCGCCCACCCAGCCCACCATCAGGTCTCTCCCCCACGGCCAGCACAGGAAGAAGCAGGCCTCGCGCCCGTCGGTGCGGTAGGCGAGCCAGCCGTTCTCGGGCAGGCCGAAGCGGGTTCCGGGCCGGAACTGGAGCGGGACCGTCGCGAGCAGCCCCATCGGCAGCGCGCCGATCGCGTCTTGCTTCCAGACCGGCAGCGGCGGGTCGAAGGCGAGCCGGCCCGAGGCGAGAACCCCGGTCGAGACGGTGACGATCGCGGCCCGCGCCCGGATGTCGCCCGCGGGCGTCTCGACCACCACCCCCGGCCCGCCCCAGCGGATGCGCTCGGCCGGCGTGTTCAGCCGCACCGGCAGGCCCCGGCCGAACTGGGCGACCAGGGTTCCGAAGCCTTCGCGGATCAGGTAGTTGGGCTCGAGATCCTCCATCATGTACCAGTCGAGGCAGGAGAAGTCCTCGACGTCCATGCCCATGTCCAAGGGGCCGAGCCAAGCCTCGGCGGTCCCGATCCAGGGCATCCCGCGCGGCGAAACGCTCGCCGCCGGCACGTCGCGGCCGGCGTGGCCGGCCTGGCTCACCGCGCGGTTGAGCGCCGTCCAGGCGGCCTCGTAAGCGGCGCGCTCGGCGCTCGTCGCCGGCCGCGCGCCCGCGAACACGCGCTCCTCGGCGTTGTCGTGGTAAAGGGTCGCATAGCCCCAGGCGTCGGCCATCTTCTTGAAGGGGTTGCGGTTCGCCTGGTGGAGCCACGAGCAGCCCCAGTCGTAAGGGACGCCGAAGGTCGCATGATCGGTCCAGGCGCGACCGCCGATCCGGCCCCGGGCCTCGACGACGACCACGCTGCGCCCGCGCGCGATCAGGGTCCGCGCGGCGGCGAGGCCGGCGGCTCCGGCCCCGATCACCACGACCTCGGGCTCGTGGGCAAGCGCCGGCCGCCACAGCGGGATCGTTCCTGCGGCGAGCAGACCGCCGAGGACGCTGCGCCGCGCATACGCGCGCGAACGACGGCTTCGGCCCGGGCGCTCGCTTTGTCTGTGGTCCGACATCCAGCCTCTCGGCCGAAGAATAGCACCGCGCGGACGAAAAGGCAGGCCCGCGCGGTTCGGCAAGCGGCCGCTCAGCGGTCGAGGCGGAAGGCGATCGGGACGCGGACCGTGGCGGCGACCGGCCGGCCGAGCCGCGTCGCCGGGGCGAAGCGCCAGCGCCGCACCGCCTCGAGCGCCGCCCGGTCGAGAAGCCGCGAGCCGCTCGTGCGCTCGACCGCGAGATCCTCGACCCGCCCGCTCGCGAGCACGGTGACCCGCAGCACGACGCGGCCCTCGATCCCCTTGCGCCGGGCGGCGAAGGGGTAGCGCGGCCGCGGGTTGCCGGAAAGGGGCGTCGGCGCGTCCCGCTCGCCGCCCTCGATCCCGCCGGGGCCGTCCGACGCCGCCGTCGGGACGAGGCGCGCCGAGACCGCGCCCGGCGGCCGTTTGCCGGGCGCGAGGTCGGGAACGAGGGCGGCCGCGCCCGCGGCCGTCTCGGTTGCGGGCGTTTCGCGCGGCGGGGCGTCGGTTGTTTTCTCCGCTTTCTTTTCCGCGTCTCCGACCGTCTTCCCCGCGTCTCCGACCGCGGAGACGGCGGCGACGCGAAGGCGCGGCGCAGGCTCGGGCGTGACCGGCTCGGGCGCGGGCTCCGCCATCGGCCGCGGGCGGTCGACGGCGGCGGTCTCGGCCGGGGGCGGCGGCTCCGCGCTCTCGGGCGAGGCCTTTCCTGCGTCGGCTATGGGCTTGGGCGGCACGGGCGGCGGCGGCGCAGGCGCGCGCAGGCGCGGCGCAACGCGAGGCTTGGGCGGCGGCGGCGGCGGCGGAATGATGGCGGCGGCCACGGACTCGGCCGGCGCAGGCGGCGGGGCGGTCTTCTTCGGCGGGTCGGGCGGGGAAGCGGCGGCGACGACGGCCGGAGGGGGCGCGAGCGTTGGCTCGGACGCCGCCGGCTCGGGCTTCGGTCTGGTCGCCGCCGGGAGCGCCGACGCGGGGTTTTCCGCGATCTCAACGGCTTGAGACGCAGCGTCTTCAGGCGCGGCGGTTGCGGATGGGTCCGCGCCGCCGCTCTTCGAGGGCTCGGCGAAGACCAAGGCGACCGGAACCATCGGCAGCGGCCGGGCGGGCTCTTGCCGGACGAGCGCGAGGGCCCCGGCCAGCGCCGCCGCATGGAGCGCGAGCGAAAGCGCGACCGCGGCCGGGCTTGCGGGCAGGGCGCGCCGGAGGCTCATGGCGCCGTCTCCGGCGAATCGGCCGCGCCCGCGACGCGCCGCCAGGGAACCAGCCAGGGCTCGCCGTCCACGGTCCCCGACAGGGCCTCGATCCGGTAGGCGCGGGCGAGCATGTCGGCGCTGAGCACGCGCGCGGCCGGCCCTTCGGCGAGCAGACGGCCCTCGGCGAGCAGCGCCAGGCGGTCGCAAAACCGGGCCGCGAGCGTGAGGTCGTGCAGGACGGCGACCGCCGCCCCGCCGGCCTTCGCGAGGCTGCGCAGGATCTCCATCACCTGGAGCTGGTGGAAAGGGTCGAGCGCGGCCACCGGCTCGTCGGCGAGCAGCACGCGGGGCTCGCCGGCGAGCGCGCGGGCCATCAGCGCCCGGACCCGCTCGCCGCCCGAAAGGGTGGTCACGGGCCGGTCGGCGAGCGCGGCCACGTCGGCCCGCGCAAGCGCCGCTTCGATGGCGCGCTCGTCGGCCTCGCCCGGGCGCTGCCAGGCGTCGAGCCAGGGCAGGCGGCCGAGGGCGACGAGCCGGCGCACGGTGAGCGGCCAGTGGACCGGCGCGTTCTGGGCGAGATAGGCGACCGCGCGCGCGAACCGCTTGCGCTCGGCCCGCGCGAGCGCCTGGCCCTCGAACAGAACCGCGCCGGCCGCGGGCGCGATCAGCCCGGCGAGCGCGCGCAACAATGTCGTCTTGCCGGCGCCGTTGGGGCCGATCAGCGCGACGATCTCGCCCGGCCGGACCGCGAAGTCGACGCGATCGAGCGCGCGCCGCCCGTCGTAGACCACCGTGACCCCTTGCGCGGCGAGAATCGTCATCGCATCGCCCGCCGCGTCTTGACGACCAGATAGAAAAAGAAGGGCGCGCCGACCAGCGCGGTCAGCACGCCGAGCTTGAGCTCGGGCCCCGGCGAGATGAGCCGCACGGCGATGTCGGCGGCGAGCAAGAGCGCCGCCCCGCCGAGCGCGCTCGCGATGAGAAGCCGCCCCGGCCGGTGGCCGACCAGCGGGCGCAGGAGGTGAGGCACGACGAGGCCGACGAAGGCGATCCCGCCGCTCACCGCCACCGCCGCGCCGACCGAAAGCGCCGCGCCCGCCACCACCCTGAGCCGGAGCCGGGCGAGATCGACGCCGAGCGATCGCGCCGTCTCCTCGCCGAGCGTCAGTGCGTCCAGCGGCCGGCCGACGCCGAGCAAAAGCGCCCAGCCGGCGATCATCACCGGCGCGGCGAGCGCCACGTCGCCGAGGCTGCGGTCGGCGAGCGAGCCGAGAAGCCAGAACGCGATCTCAAGCGCGGCGAAGGGGTTGGGCGCGAGGTTGAGCGCCAACGCCGTCAAGGCCGAGGCGAAGCTCGAGATCGCAAGGCCTGCGAGCATCAATGTGAGCACGCTCGAATCGCGTCCGGCGAGCGCGACCAGCGCGACGACCGCGACCGCCGCCCCGGCCATGCCGCCGAGCGGCACCGCGAACGGAACCGCCGCGCCGAGACCGGCGTAGAACACGACCGCCGCCCCGAGGCCGGCCGCGCTCGAGACGCCGAGAAGCCCGGGCTCGGCGAGCGGATTGCGCAAAAGCCCCTGAAGCGCCGCCCCGGTGAGCCCGAGGGTCGCGCCGATCAGCGCGCCGAGAATGGCGCGCGGCAGGCGGATCTCGGCCAGGATCACGGCGATCGCCGACGGCTCGCCCGCGGCCAGGTCGCGGAGCGCGGCGACGAGCGGCAGAACGTCGCGCCCGAGCGCGAGCGCGGCGACGAACAGCCCGGCGACGAGCAACGACAGAGCGGCGATCAATGGGGCCATTGCGGCCTCGCGGCGCGCGGGCTTGATTGCGGGCGCTGCGGCATGCGGGCTCATGGCGCGGCGGCCGCAAGGATCGCGGCGGCGCGGGCGACGAGCGGCGTGCCGCAGGTCCACAGCCGGCTGGGGAGCGCGACCTTGCGCCAGCGCCCCGCGAGGCGGTCGAGCGCGGGATGGCGCAGGATCGCCTCGGCCTGGGCCGGCCGCCTGGGATCGGTCGGGCTCAGCACGATGAGGTCGGGCGCGGCGCGGACCAGCGCTTCGAGCGGCAGATAGCCGTACCCCGAAAGCCCTCGCCGCGCGGCCAGGTTGTCGAAGCCGGCGACGCGCAGCACGGCGTCGATCAGCGTTCCCCGGCCCACGGTCACCCCGCCCGTGCGCAGAACGGCGGCGATGGGACGGGGCTTGCGCGGGCGGGGCAGGGCGGCGAGCGCGGCGTCCATCTCGGCGATCAGGCGCTCGGCCCGGGCCGTCTCGCCGACGGCGGCGCCGACCGCGCGGGTGATCCGGCGCACGTCCTCGAGCGAGCGGGCGAGATCGACCGCGACCACGCGCACGCCGAGCCGGCGCAGAAGCGCCGCCGTCGTCCGCCCGGTGAAGGGGCCGGTGAGCACGAGGTCGGGGGCGAAGCCCAGGATCTCCTCGGCCCGGCCGTGGTTGACCGGGATTCCTTCGGCCTTCTCGGCGAGCGTGGACAGGGCCGGGTCGCGCGCGAGGTAGCTGATGGACGCGATCGCCTCGCGCCGGGCCAGCATGAGCGCGAGCTGGTCGGTGCAGAGGTTGATCGAGACGATCCGCCGGGCTTTCGCCGCCGCGCCGCCCGCCGTTTCTCCGGCGGGCGCGCGCGCCGCTCCGGCGGCGAGGGCGAAGGCCGCCGCAAGAGCGGTAAGGCGAAGGCCGCGGCGGATCATCTCACTCTGTCGCCCTCCTAGAAGGTCGCCTTGAGCCCGACGAGCGCCGAGATGCCGGCGGCCTGAAAGCCGTCGGCCGGCTCGTAGGACTTGTCGAACAGATTGTCGATCCGGGCGGTGAGGCTCACGCTGTCGGTCAACCGATAAGAGCCCGCGAGGTTGACCACCGTGTAGCCGCCGGTCTTGATCCGCTGGAAGGTGTTGGAATCGATGTCGGTGCGTCGCCCGGTATAGAGCACGCTCGCCGAGATTTGGGCGTTTTCGGTCACATCATAGGCGATGTCGATCGACGCCTTGTGATGGGGGCGGCGCAGAAGCTCGAAGCCCGTGGTCGCGTCCTGGGCGAGCGTGAAGGTGTAGTCCACGCGGACGAGAAGGGCCGGCGCGGGCCGCGCCGAGACGAAGGCCTCGACGCCCCGGGTCTTGGCCTTGTCGATGTTGATCAGGCTCGAGAAGCTGTCGTTGAAGGCGATCAGATCGTCGATGCGGATATCGAAGTAGGTCGCCCCGAAACGCAGCCGGTCGCCGAACAAAGGCTGCTCGAAGCCCACGTCCCAGGCCCGGCTGGTCTCGGGCTTGAGGTCGGGGTTACCTTGAAAAGTCCCGAAACCGCCGAAGAAGTTCCGGCCGAAAAGCTGCTCGAGCGTCGGGGCCTTGAAGCCGGTGCCGTAAGAGCCCTTGATCTTGGTTCCGGTCTCGCGGTGGATATAGGTCGGCGCGATCCGCCAGGTCGTCTTGCGGTTGAACCGGTCGTGGTCGTCGACGCGGACCCCAAGCGTTGCGAACAGGCGGTCGCCGAACGCCGACTGGATCTGGGCGAAGGCGGCGTTGGTTCGCGCCTCGTTATTGGTCTCAGAGCTGAAGCCCGAGGAGAAGGCGCTCGCGCTGTTCGATTTTTCTTTCTCGGTCTCGAGTCCCAGGGTCAGCACATGGGACTCGGCGAGGGCGATGTCGCCCTGCCAGTCGAACTTGAGCTTCTTGCCCCGGAAGGTCGAGCTCGAGAACGCGCTCGAGATCGCGTCGGCGGGGTTGCTGTTGTTGCGGTTGAAGTCGGTGTAGGCGACGCCGAAGCGGTTGTCGAAACGGCCGTCGAACAGCCCGACCTCGGCCGAGGCGCGGCCGAAGAACTGATGGACGTTCTGAAGCGCGTTGGGGTCTTCGGCCGAAGGGTCGAGATCGGTTTGGGCGAACTGGTAATGGGCGACGAGGTTGACGCGCGCGTTGTCCGTAAGCTGGAGGCCGAGCCGGGTGGAAGCCTTGATGCTTTCGAACCCGTCGTCTTCGGCGCTCACGCCCGCGGGCCGGTTGCGCTTGGGCGTGATGCTTTCGCCGTCGGTATTGAAGTGCTCGACCGAGAACCGATAGTCGAAGCGCCCCACCGCGCCGCCGATCCCCGCCGTTTGGTTGAACGTCGCCTGGGTGCCGCCCTCGATCGCGGCGCTTGCGCGCGCGGGCCCCTGGCCGCGTTTGGTGATGATGTTGATCACGCCGCCGATGGCGTCCGAGCCATAGAGCGTGCTCTGCGAGCCGCGCAGCACCTCGATCCGAGCGACGTCGGAAAGCAGGATGTTGGCGAAGTCGAAGGCGCCGTCGGGTGTTGAAGGATCGTTGATCTCGATCCCGTCGATCAGCACCAGGGTGTGGTTCGATTCGGTGCCCCGCATGAACACCGAGGTGACGGCGCCGGTCGGGCCGGACTGGACCACGTTGAGGCCGGGCACGCGTCGCAGCGCCTCGGGCAGGGTGCGATATTGATTGCGCGCGATCTCGTCGGCCGTGATCACGGTGACCGTGCTCGCCACCTGTTCGAGCGGCGTCGGCAAGCGGGTCGCGGTGACCACGGTCTCGGGCAGCTCGGCGACCGGCGGCGCATCGGTCTCCGCGGCGGCGGGAAGCGCCGCGGAGACAGCGAGCGCCGCGGCGGCGAGCGGTGGAAAGACAAGGCGCGCGCGGCGCCGGGCGGGTCGAAAAGCGGTCATGAGAAGCCTCCATCGCGTGACAGAACGACGCGGTTCCGGCGCGCTTGCCGGGCCGCGAACTCGATGGGAAGCCGTGCGGCCGCCGGGCGCAGTCCGCCCGCCCGCGCCTGTCCCGGACAGGCGCGGCCGTGTGCGCAGCTCAGGGATCGAAATGCAGCCATCACCCGCGGAACCCCGATCAGCAACGACACAGCTTCCTGCGTCACCGCTCACGGAGTACCGTACCGGCGGGCTACCCCGGCCACCGGTTGGGTGACGCCGTGACGGCAGGTCTCCTGGCTCGCGAGTCGTTGCGGCCGCTCGACCTTCCCGGTTGCCCAGTGGTCAATTCGGAGCGGCCGCTCTCCGCCTACAGTTGCGGGGACAGCCGGGGCATTGGCGGCAAACCGGCGCCGCCGCACCCCGTTCCCTTTTCATCCCGTGCGGGAACCGTCACGCCCGACACTTAAGCGCAAACCCCGGGTCCGCGCAAGCGCGAGTAGGCCGCGCGCCGGACGGCGAGGAATATTCCGTTCCGCGGGGCGTATACTGGGTTGAAACCGCCCGTTCGCGCGGGCGGCGCGGCCCGACGATAAACGGGACCGGCGATAAACGGGATGGCGATGGCCGATTTCGCGCGACGCTTGGTTGCGGAGATTCCGGCGCTCAGGCGCTATGCGCGGGCGCTTGCGCGCGATCCGGCCGAGGCCGACGACCTGGTGCAGGACTGTCTCGAGCGGGCGTGGAGCCGGGCGCACCTGTTCCGGCCCGAGCGCGACCTTCGGGTCTGGCTTTACGCCATCCTGCACAACGGGTTCGTAAGCGACCAACGCCGCAAACGGCGACGGCCCGCGACGACGCCGGTCGCCGAGGCCGTCGATCGTCTCGCCACGCCGCCGGCGCAGGATCTCGACCGCGCGATGGCCGATCTCGACCGGGCGCTCGACGCCTTGCCGGCCGAGCAGCGCGCGGCGCTCGTGCTCGTCGTCGTCGAGGGCCTCTCTTACGACGAGGCCGCCCGCGTCCTCGACGTGCCGGCGGGCACCGTGATGTCGCGCCTGCACCGCGCGCGGCGGCGGTTGCGCGCGTTGATGGAGGGAGAAGCGCCGCCGCGGCTGCGCACAGTGACGTGAACGGTGACATGAAACGATCCGATCAGACGATTACGGAGGAAGATCTCGATCGCTTCGTCGACGGAACCCTCGATCCTGCGCGCCGCGAAGCGGTCGCCGCCCATCTCGCCGCCGATCCGAAGGCGGCCAAGGAGGTCGCCGCGCTGCGCCGGATCGACGCGCTCCTGCGGGCGCGCTTCGCCGGCGTCGCCGACGAGCCGGTGCCGGCGGCGCTGTTGCGGGCGGCGGCGCGCGCGCCCAAGCGCGGGGGCGCGGCGCGATTCGCCCGCATCGCCGCGGTGGCGGTGGTGGCGGCGGGTCTCGGCGCGCTCGGCGGCTGGTACTGGCGGGGCGCCGTCGAGATCGCCGAGACGGCTCCGGCCTGGGCGCATTTCGCGCGCGAGGCGGCGGTGGCGCACCGTCTTTACGCTTCCGATCGCGACTACCCGGTCGAGGTCACGGCCGCTCATTCGAAGCGCCTGTTCGCCTGGCTTTCGCGGCGGATCGGGACGCCGGTCCGCGCGCCGGCCCGGCTCGGCGACTACCGGCTGATCGGCGGCAGCCTTCTGCCCACCGACGACGGGCCGGCGGCGCTGTTCATGTACGAGGATTCGAAAGGAAAGCGGCTCACGCTTTACCTGCGGACGGACCTTTTGAACCGCGGCGAGGTGTCGTTCCAGGTCCGCCGCGAAGGCGACGTCAACGTTCTTTACTGGCTCGATGGGCCGCGCGGCTACGCGCTTGCGGGCGCGGTCGAGCGCGGCGTGCTCTTGCAGATCGCCAACGGCCTTTACGAAGCCGTCGGTTCGTGAGCGCTCCTGTCGGGGGCGTTACCGTAACGAGGATAAGGGAGGTAAGAATGAAACGAATCATGACAGCCGCGGCGCTGGCCGCCGGTCTGAGCCTGGGCATGGCCGGGATCGCGTCGGCGGCCTATCACTCGTATGGTTCATACGGTTCGTATGGCGCTTCGCCCGAAAAGAAGAAGGACGAAGCGATTACGGTTAACGTCGCGCTCGGCACGAAAGGTGGCGAGCTCGTTTTCGAGCCCAGCACGCTTACCTTCAAGGCCGGCAAGCTCTACAAGCTCGTGATCGAGAACCCAAGCCCGGCCAAGCACTACTTCTCGGCCTTGCGGTTCGCGAGCGCGGTCAGCACGCGCAAGGTCGAGGCCTCTGGGGTCGAGATCAAGGGCAGCGTGCGCGAGATCGAGGTCAAACCGGGCGGCGAGGCCGAGTGGTTCTTCGTGCCGGAGAAAACCGGAACCTTCCGCCTCGAATGCACGATCCCGGGCCACGCCGAGGCCGGGATGGTCGGCACGATCCGCATCGAGTAGGCCGGGTCCATCGAGGCCGCCGCGGGCCGCCGCAAGGCGGTCCGCCGGCCCAGCGGACGCGTCGCCTCGTAACCGGGCTGCGGCGAAGCGGTTTCCTGCGGCGCGGATATGGTCTAGAGTTTTCTTCCACTTTCATGGGATCGCTTCGGCCCGCTCCCCCGCCCGGCCGCCTGCGGCGTCGTAAAATGGGGCGGCCGTGCGGGAGAGCGGACCGGCGCCGTCAAGGCATGAAACGCGCGAGTTTTCCGGCGATGCGCCCGACATTGACCCATATCGCGCTTCACGTTCGCGACCTCGACGCTTGCGTCGCGTTCTATCAGCGGTTCTGCGGGCTTGCGGTTGCGCACGCGCGGGGGCAAGGGGCGAAACGCGTGGTTTGGCTCGCCGAGCCGGGCCGCGAGAGCGACTTCATCTTCGTATTTCTCGCCGGCGGGCCGGGGCGCGACCAAGCCGCGGACGACTACGGCCATCTCGGGTTCGCGCTCGCGAGTCGGGCCGAGGTCGATGCGATCGCCGAGCGCGCCCGCGCCGCAGGCTGCCTCGTCTGGCCGCCGCGCGAGGATCCTCCGCCGGCCGGCTACTACTGCGGGCTTCGCGATCCCGACGGCAACATGGTCGAGTTTTCGTTCGGCCAACCTTTGGGGCCAGGGGCGCGGGAGCCAAGCGCATGAGCGTCCGCCGCCTCGACCTTAAGGGGCTCGCCTGTCCGTTGCCGGTCCTCAAGGCGAAGAAGGCGATTCGCGCGCTCGCGCCGGGCGAAATCCTTGAGGTCGAGGCCACCGACCCGGGCGCGGTGAAGGACTTCGCCGAGTTCTGCCGGGTGACCGGCCACAGCCTTCTCGGCCATGATGAGAACGGCGGCGTCTATACATTTCGCATCCGCCGCAAGGGGTGATGCGGGTGACGCGGCCCCGCTTGAAAGCGGCCGCGCGGGCGTGCGATGATAGAAAGCGCCGGCTTTCGCGCCGCGCCGCCGTTTTTTTCCCTCCCACAACCAGCGACGCGCCATGATCCTTACCCGACGATTCCTGATCTCCGCCACCGTCGCCGTTCTCGGCCTCGGGCTTGCGGCCTGCGCTTCGCCGCCGCCGCCGGCCTTTCCCGAGATCACCTTCGTCCACGAGAAGCCGATCCTTCTCGACGTCGCCGAGATCGACTATGTCGACGCTTACATCCCGCCCCAGAAGGCGCCCAACGTCGATCACCTGTTCCCGGTCTCGCTGTCGAAGGTGGCCAAGCGCTGGGCCAAGGACCGGTTGCGCGCGGTCGGCGCCTCGCGGCGGGCGCGGGTGACGCTCGTTGACGCCTCGGTCGTCGAGACCAAGCTCAAGACCCGCAAGGGGCTTACGGGCGCGTTCTACAACGACCAGGACCGGCGTTACGACGGCACCCTTTCGCTCAAGATCGAGATCTTCGACGATCGCGGGTTCAGTCGCGGGCACGCTTCGGCGGTCGCCCGTTTTTCGCGCACGGTGGCCGAGGACATCACCCTCAACGACCGCGACAAGGTCTGGTTCGAGATGGCCGAGACCCTGGCCAAGGAGCTCGACGCCGAGTTCGAGCGCACGATTCGCGCCTATCTCGGCGCTTACGTCCGCTGAAGAGGCGGCGCTCAGGCCGCCTCGATCTCGGCGAAGGCGCGGACCGGGAACGAGGCTCCGCGCTCGATCGGCGGCGGCGTCGCGGTGAAGCGAAAGCCCGTGCGCGGCAGCGCGCCAAGGTTGCGCAGGTGTTCGACGATCGGGATGCCGGCGGCGAGCAGCCTGCTGTGCGCCGGGCGCGAAGGGTCTTCGGTGTCGTCCACGTTCCAGAAATCGACCCCGACAAGCGTCGCCTTGGCCTCGATCAGCCGGGTGACCGTGGCCTCCGAAAGATACGGCCCAGGCTCCCAGTAGGCGGGCGTTCCCCAGCGCGCGTCCCAGCCGCTGCGCACCAGCACCGCGCGCCCCGAAAGCAGCGCGTCGTCGCAGGCGAGCGCGACCGAGCGGTCGGCGGCGATCACCGCGTCGAGCGCCGCGCCCGGCAGGCCGGCGATGCGCTCGAGCGGCAGGCGGGCGAGATCCTCGCGGTCGGGATAACGGTGAAACGGGCTGTCGATGTAGGTGCCGACGTTGCCCACCATCGCGACCCGGCCGATGTAGAACGCGGCCTTGCCGTCGTAATGGGGGCGCGAGGCGGCGTGGTCGAGGTGCGCGTCGATGCGCGGCGGCGGCAGTCCGGGATAGGCGTCCATTCCGTCCGCAATCGGGTGGCTCAGATCGACGAATCGGCGCATAGCGGTTCCTCCGGCCCCCTACCGATCTCAAAGGGGCGATTTCAGCCGTTCGATCAGGCGGCGCATGAAGGCGGCGCAGGCCTCGACCTCGGAGACGGCGATGAATTCGTTGGGCTTATGGGCCTGGGCGATGTCGCCCGGGCCGCAGACCACGACCGACATGCCGGCGCTTTGGAACTTGCCCGCCTCGGTTCCGAACGAGACCTTGCCCGCTCGGTTGTCGCCGGTAAGCGCCAGCACCAGCCGCTCGGCGAGCGCGTCGCGCTCGGGCTCGAGCCCGACGACCCGGCAGCGCATCGCGGTCTTGATCCCGGCTTCGACCGAGGTTTGCTTGAGCCGGGCCTCGACCTCGGTCGAGAAGGCGTTGAAGCGATCGATGATCTCGTCCGGGTCCGCGCCCGGCATCAGCCGGTACTCCCACTCGAAGCGGCAATGGCGGGGGATGATGTTGAGCGCCGTGCCGCCCACGATCGTGCCCACATGCACGGTCGTATAGGGCGGCGTAAACCCGCTGTCGGGGTCGGCGCGCTCGCGCATCTCGGCGGCGAGCCGGTCGAGAAAGCCGATCAGTTCGGCCGCCGTCGTGATCGCGTTGACCCCAAGATGAGTGGCGCTCGAATGCGCCTCGAGGCCGGTGACCGTGGTCTCGAAGGAGTAAATCCCCTTATGCGCGTTGACCACCCGCATCGCGGTCGGCTCGCCGACGATGACGATCGCGGGCTTGATGCCGGCCCGCGCGATGCCTTCGATCAGCCGGTCGACGCCGAGGCAGCCGACCTCCTCGTCGTAGCTCAGCGCGAGATGAACGGGCACGGCGAGATCGGCGGCGAGAAAGTCGGGAACGAGCGCGAGGGCCACCGCGATGAAGCTCTTCATATCGGCGGTGCCGCGGCCGTAAAGCCGGCCTGCGCGCTCGACCACCGTGAAGGGATCGGTCTCCCAGGGCTGGCCGTCGACCGGCACCACATCGGTATGGCCGGAAAGCGCAACCCCGCGCGCCCCCGCCGGGCCGATGGTCGCATAAAGGTTCGCCTTGCGCTTATCGTCGTCGTAAGTGAGGGCGGCCTCGACGCCGTGGCCGGCGAGATAGTCGGCGACGAACGCGATCAACGCGAGGTTCGAGTTGCGGCTCGTGGTGTCGAACCCGACCAGCCGGTCGAGCATTTCGCGCGGGCTGTAACGCGCTCCTGTCATGAAACCTCCCCTTCCCGCGGCCTTTCATTCGTTCGTATCTCTAG
>CAYYWV010000070.1:0-13000 GCA_964475385.1 uncultured Alphaproteobacteria bacterium
AAAGGCGAAGGATCGCGAGGACGTGATCGCCTATCTCAAGAAAATGAGCGAGTAGCGCCGCGCATCTTGCGCCAGGCGCAACAGAGGAAAGCCGTCGGGGTTCCCCCGGCGGCTTTCGTCTTTGGTCGATATTCGTCTCTGCGGCGGCTACTCGCGCACCACCAGCACCGAACGCTCGGCGTGGCGGACGACCCGCGCGGCGTTGGGTCCGATCAGGTAGTCCTTGAGCTCGGGCCGGTGCGAGGCCATCACGATGAGATCCGCTTTGATGTCCCGGGCCACCCGCAGGATCTCTTCGTAGACCGTTCCGTGGGCGACGATGTGTTGGCAGTTCACGTCGGCCGGGATTTGGGCCTTCGACAACGCATGCAGTTCGACTTGCGCGGCCTCTGCCGCCTTCGCCTCGAAGTCTTCGGGGAAGTACTGGGCGACCACCGTCATGCCGAAGTCGGGAACCACGGTCAGAAGATGCAGGCTCGCATCGAACGCTCGGCACAGCCCGACGGCGACGGGAAGGGCCTTGCGCCACGAGCTTGGATCGCCCGGATCGACGGTGAGCAGAATGCGCTGATACATCGCTCTCTTTCTCCTATCGGCTGGCCGTCGAGACGGCGGGCGCTGGCTTTTCTTCGCGCCGTTTCCGCATCCACTGATGCCCCAAGATCAGGCCGAGAAGGAGGAGCGCGAAGGGATAGACGAGCTCTTTGGGCGGCAGCCCCACCTGCTCGACGTCGATCGCGGTGACGTAATCGCCAAAGTCGAGGCCGATCTTCTCGGCCGGACCGTTCATTTGCAGGTCGACCACGCTGTAACGGCCGTCGCCTTCGCGCTCGAGCGCAACGCCGTAAGCGCCGAGATCGGGGCCGAAGCTCGGCGCGGCGGCTTCGCCCGGCTTGGGCGTCTCGATCACGAACAGCTTGTAACGGTCGCCGTAATCGGTCTCGCGCACGACGTGGAAACGGACCTTGCGCCCGGGCTCGACGGTGTATTCGCCGCTCACGAACTTGTCGAGCGCGATCGGCGCGAACGACGGGAAGAACTGGTCCATCACGTAGTCGGGCCGGAACAGGGCGAACATGACGACGAGAAGAAGGACGCGCTCGTAAATCCGCGTCTTGACAAAAAGCCAACCTTGCGTCGCCGACGAGAAGCAGAGGATGGCAAGGAGCGCGGTTACGAAAACGAGAACGCCCTGCCACACGCTGGTGACGCCGACGAGCAGAAGCTCGGGGTTGAAGATGAAGAAGAACGGCAGCACCGAGGTCCGGATGTCGTAGAGGAACGACTGCACGCCGGTCTTGAGCGGGTCCGCCCGCGAGATCGCCGAGGCCGCGAAGGCGGCGAGGCAGACGGGCGGGGTCGAATCGGCCATCAGGCCGAAGTAGAACACGAACAGGTGGACCGCGATCAGCGGCAAAACGAGGCCGGCGGCGTTGCCGAGCTCGACCAGGACGCCCGCCAGCAACGAGGCGACGACCAGATAGTTGGCGGTCGTCGGCAGACCCATGCCGAGAAGCAGGCTGAGCAGCGCGGTCATGCCGAGGAGAATGTAGACGTTGCCGCCCGAGATCGCCTCGACCACGCCGACCAGCGCGTTATTCAACCCGGTCGAAGAGACCGCGCCGACGATGATCCCCGCGGCCGCGACCGCGATCGCGATGTTCACCATGTTGCGCGCGCCCGTGGCCATGCCGTTGGCGATCAGGACGACGCCTTCGAGAAAGCCCTGGGCCAGGGTCGCTTGGCCGCTGCGCGCAGCCGCGATCATGCGCTGGATGATCATGATGACCATGAGCGCGAGGATCGAGTAGAACACCGCGCTCATCGCGGTCCAGCGCTCGATCATCAGAAGGTAGATCAGGATCACGATCGGGATCAGGAAGTGGATTCCGTCTTTGAACGAAACCCAAAGCGGCGGAATCTCTTCGCGCGGCATGCCCTTGAGCCCGAGCTTCACGGCCTCGAGGTGCGAGATGTAGAGAAGCGCGCAGTAGCTGATCACCGCCGGGATGAAGGCGGCGACGATCACGTCGAAGTACGAGATCCCGATCAGCTCGGCGATGATGAACGCGGCCGCGCCCATAATGGGCGGCATGATCTGGCCGTTGGTCGAGGCCGCGACCTCGATGGCGCCCGCCTTGACGGCCGGCAGGCCGGTTCGCCGCATGACCGGGATGGTGAAGGTGCCGGTCGTCACCACGTTGGCGATCGACGAGCCCGAGATCATGCCCGTCATGCCCGAGGCCAGGATCGCGGCCTTGGCCGGCCCGCCCCTGAACCGGCCGACCATGGCGAAGGCGAGGTTGAGGAAATACTGGCCTGCGCCGGCCTCGTCGAGAAGCGCGCCGAACAACACGAACAGGAAGACGAAGCTCGTCGAAACGTCGATCGGGATGCCGAAGATCGCCTCGCCGCCGAGCCACTGGTAACCGACCAGACGGCTGAGCGACACGCCTTTGTGCGAGATGATCTCGGGCATGGATTGGCCGAAGATCGAGTAGATCAGAAATACGATTGCGACGATGACGAGCGGAATCCCGATCGCCCGCCGCGTCGCTTCGAGCAGCAGGATGATCCCGATCCCGCCGAGCACGACCTCGAAGGGGAAGGTGAAGGTCATCCCGAACAGCGAGATATCGAACGACAGAAGGATGCCGGCGCGATCGACCAGTCCGTCGTAGCCGAGGAACAGATACAGCGCGGCGAGGCCGCCGATGATCGCGAGCGCCACGTCGTACCAAGGCAACGGCTTTTCGGCGAGGCTTCGCGCGGCGGGGAACATGAGGAAGGTGAGAAACAGCCCGAAGGCAAGATGGATGCCGCGCGCAGGCACGCCGGTGATGATTCCGAAGTCGATGATGAACGGCAGCGGCGATGCGATCCAAAGCTGGAACACCGACCAGAGAATGGCGATTACGGTTATGATCGCAGCGATCCGCGGGCTGTGCTTGCGTCCCGTGTACTCGAGGTCTTCGAGCGTCTTGCGAAGATCCTCGTTTTCGCCTTCCGGAGCGAGTTGTTTCGTGGCGGCCATGGGTCAGTCCGTCAGAAGAAGAGGGGACCGGCGCCCTGGCGGACGCCGGTCCATCTGGTGGAAAGGCCTACATCCAGCCCTTTTCCTTGTAGTATTTGATCGCGCCCGGATGCAGCGGCGCCGACAAGCCGTCCTTGATCATCTTCTTGGGATCGAGGTTGGCGAAGGCGGGGTGCAGCTTCCGGAAGTCGTCGAGGTTCTCGAACACCGCGCGCACGACCTCGTAGACGATATCCTCGGGCACGTCGGCGCTGGTCACGAAGGTCGCCTTGACGCCGAAGGTCACCACGTCCTCGGTGGTCGTCTTGTAGGTGCCCTTCGGGATCGTCGCGAAGGCGTAGTACGGCGTGCTCTCGACGAGCTTCTTCTCGACCGGGCCGTTGAGGTTGATGATCCGCGCGCCGCAGCCGTCGGTGGCCACCGCGACGCCGGCGTTGGGCACGCCGACGGTGTAGCCGTAGGCGTCGATCTTGCCGTCGCAGAGCGCCTTCGACTGCTCGGACGAAGTGAGCTCGGTCGCCACCTTGAAGTCGCTGACCTTGGTGCCGTGGGCTTTCATCAGCACTTCCATGGTGCCGCGCTGGCCCGAGCCCGGGTTGCCGATGTTGACCCGCTTGCCTTTCAGGTCGTCCCAGCTATTGATGCCCGAGTTGGCCCCGACGATCAGCTGGAACGGCTCGGGGTGGACCGAAAAGACGGCCCGCAGCTTTTCGAAGCGGTTCCCTTTGAACTTCGAGGTGCCGTTATAGGCGTGGTACTGCCAGTCGGACTGGGCGACCCCGAAGTCGAGCTCGCCGGCCTTGATGTTGTTGATGTTGTAGACCGAGCCCGCGGTCGAGGGCGCCGAGCAGCGAATGCCGTGCTTGCGGCCCTTCTTGCGGCCTTCGGCCGCCTCCTTGTGGACCATGCGGCAGATCGCGTTGCCGACCACGAAGTACACGCCGGTCGGTCCGCCGGTGCCGATGGTGATGAAGCGGCGCTTCTGCTGCGCGTATGCGCTATCCGTGGGAAACAGCGTTACGCCGACGGCGATCGCCAGCGCGAACGCGGATATGGACGTCAAGATGCGTTTCATGACGCTCAGTCCTCCTTCTGCGTTGTGTGAACTATGGATCGGGTTCCCTGGTTGTCGTTGGTTGCGCGTGCGGGTCTCACTCTAGGCCCGGCGCCCCTCCCGAGCGCGCAGGCGTCCGGCGGCGGCGAGGGCACGCGCCTCGCGCTCGCCGCCAAAACGTTCCGTCCGGTTTTCTTGGCGACCATCACAGGCTCCAAAGCATTTCGCGCGCGGTCTGCGCGTCGGCAAGCGCGCGCCCCAGCACCGCCGCGCCGTCGCGCGCCTGCGCGACCAACGCCGCGTTGTCGGGAGCGCGGCGTCCGTCGGCGAGATGCAGGTTGTTCTCGAAGCCGACGCGGACATGGCCGCCGAGCGCCGCGCCTGTCATCGCGCAGGCGCTTTCGCGCTGTCCGAAGGCGCAGACCGCCCACAGCGAAGGATCGTCGCCGTGGGCCGCGATAAAAGGCAGAAGATCGCGCGGTTCCGAGCCGTTTCCGCTGCCGTAGCGGCCGAGGACGAACAGGAGAAAGTGGCGCTCGCCCGGGATCACGCCGCGCGCGCGGAGGTCGCGGTAGCGCGCGATCTCGTCCGGCGCATAGAGGATGTACTGGGGAACGATGCGCTCGGCCGCGAGCCAAGCGAAAAAGGCCGCGGCCTCGCGCTCCGCTTCGGCGTCGGCGACCATCTCGCGGAGCGCCACCGACAGCGCCTCGGGGCGCAGCTCCCGCATGACCGCGCGCTGGGTCTCAGGCCCATAGCGGCCCGCCGCCTCGGTCGTCACCTGGACGATGATCTCGTCGCCCGCAGCCCGGCGGATCGCGGCGGTCGCTTCGCGGTAGGCTTCGGCGTCCAAGAGATGACGGCCCTCGCGGTCGCGCACATGGAGATGGATCATCGCCGCGCCGGCGTCGCGGCAGCGCGCGGCCTCGCGCCCGATCTCGCCGGCGGTGAGCGGAATCGCCGGATGGTCGGCCTTGCCGCGGCGCGCCCCGTTGGGGGCCACGGTCACGATCAGGGCGGGCCAGTCCGCGCTCATGACGCGACACCTGCGATCGCGGCGTCGATCGCTTCGCCGAGCCGCTCGACGATGGCCGCGATGTGTTCCTCGGTCACGATGAACGGCGGCGCGAGCAGCACGTGATCGCCGCGCCGGCCGTCGATGGTGCCCCCCATCGGATAGCAGATCAGCCCCCGCTTCATGGCCTCGGCCTTGATGCGGGCGTTGAGCATGAGGCCGGGATCGAAGGGCTCCTTGGTCAGGCGATCGGCGACCAGCTCGAGCCCCAGGAACAGCCCGCGCCCGCGGATGTCGCCCACATGGGCGTGATTGCCGAAGCGGTCCTCGAGCGCGCGGCGCAGCGCCGCGCCCTGGCGGCGGACGTTGGCGAGCAGATCCTCGTCGCGGATCGCGCGCTGGACGGCGAGCGCGGCCGCGCAGGCGGTCGGGTGCCCCATATAGGTGTGGCCGTGCTGGAAGAAGCCCGAGCCGGCGACGATCGCCTCGACGATGCGCTCGGAGATCAGCATCGCCCCGATCGGCTGATAGCCCGCGCCGAGCCCCTTGGCCAGGAACAGAATGTCGGGGCTGACGCCGTCCTGCTCGCAGGCGTACAGCGTACCCGTGCGTCCCATCCCGCACATCACCTCGTCCAGGATCAAGAGCACGCCGTAACGGTCGCAGATCTCGCGGATGCGGCGGAAATAGCCGGGAACCGGCGGAACCGCGCCGGCGGTCGCGCCCACCACCGGCTCGGCGACGAAGCCGATGACCGTCTCGGGTCCGAGCGCGAGGATCTTTTCCTCGAGCTCGTCGGCGACGCGGCGGCCATAGTCTTCCTCACTTTCGCCGTCGCGGCGGTCGCGGTAGGCGTAGCAGGGCGCGATGTGGTGGGTCTCGATCAGAAGCGGCTCGAAGGCTTCCCGTCGCCAAGCGTTGCCGCCAACCGCAAGCGCGCCCAGCGTGTTGCCGTGGTAGCTTTGCCGACGGGCGATGAAGCGGCGTCGGCCAGGCTCGCCGATCTCGACGAAGTACTGGCGCGCGAGCTTGAGCGCGGCCTCCATCGCCTCCGACCCGCCGGAGACGAAATAGGCCTTGCCGAGCCCCGCTGGCGCGGCGGCGACCAGATGCTCGGCGAGCGCCTCCATCGCGTCCGAGGTGAAGAAGGCGGTGTGCGCAAAGGCGATCCGGTCGACCTGGGCCTTGATCGCGGCGATCACCGCGGGGTGGCTGTGGCCGAGGCAGGAGACCGCGGCCCCGCCCGATGCGTCGAGGTAGCGCCTGCCCTCGGTATCCACGATGTAGACGCCGTCGCCGTGGTCGGCGACCGGCAGGCTCGTCTTGGGGCGGCGGTGGAAGACCTTGGTCATGGCCTGAGCTCGCGGGCAGGCGCTTCTTCCCAATAGGTCTGGAAGGCGTCGAGGTGGCGTTCGGTCTTGCCGAGAGCGGCGATCGCCTCGTCGCCGCCGCGCGCGACAAGGGCGGCGATCAGCGCCTGGGCGATTGCGATCGCGCCGACCAGGGAGCCGAAGAACGACGGGCTCGCGTTCTCGGCGATCAACGTCTGATGGGCTGCGGCGGCAAGCGGCGAGACCGGGCTGTCGGTGATCGCCACCACTGTCGCGCCGCACCCGCCCGCATGGCGCGCGGCGAGCACGGTCTCGCGGGTGTAGCGGCGGAAGCTGACCGCAAGCATCGCGTCGCGCGGGCCGACGTCGCGCAAGGAATCGGTCAGAAGCCCCGCCCGCGCGTCGAGCAGCTCGCCCGTGTCGCGGAACATCTGAAAGGCGTAATGAAAGTATTGGGCGACCGGAAAGCACTTGCGCAGGCCCAGAACATAGACCCGACGAGCGCCGTGGAGGGCTTCGACCGCGGCGGTGAAGCGGTCGGTTTCGATGCGTTCGAAGGTCCGCTCGATGTTGGCCATATCCCGCGCGGCCACCTCTTCGAGCAGCGGCGCGATCGCCGAGCCCGCCTCGCGGGCGACGAGGTCGCGGGCGCGGGCGGCGTAACGCCGGGTTCCGCGCAGATGCTGGCGGAACGGCGCGCGCATCTCCGTGTAGCCGGAAAAGGCGAGGGCGCGGGCGAGGCGGACCATGGTCGAAGGGTGGACGCCTGCGCGCGCGGCCACGCGCCGCATCGAGCTCAGCGCCACGTCGTCGGGCTGTTCGAGCACATAACGCGCCGCCCGCCTGAGCTGGGGGCTCAGTGTGGGAAAAACCGTCTCGATCCGCGCGGTGACGGCGGCGAGATCGCTCATGACGTGGCCTTACGCCTCCCTGGCGGCTCTGCGGCCGCATTCCCTGGTCGCTGAAAGCCTAGCTTAGCTCTCGCGTTTTCGCAACAAATGTTTCAAAACGGCACACTATTGAATCATTTGGTTTTCGCGCGATTCTAGCGGGTGATGCCGAAACTCGCCTTTCGGCTGCGCGATAGGAAAAATACTTTCCTCAAGGTAGATATGGCGCGCATGGCGGACGCCGCGTCGTTATCCAAGGAGAGCGGCTGGTTGGGGCGTTGGATCAGGTAAAAAATCGACGCCGGGGTCGTGTCCGTAATGATGACGTCGAAGACGGCGGTCTCGCCGGGCGCGACGGTTCCGTCCTGGAAACTGACATAGTCCAGCGCGTCATTGATTTCCGCCGCGCGCGCGAATCGGTCGGACGCAAAGGGGCGGCCGGCTTCGGCCCCCTGGCCGAACGAGAGTCCGTCGTAGGTGTCGCTTGGGACGCCGAGCCTTTCCTGGAGCTCGAACTCGACAAAGGTCCAAACGGCGTCCGTTCGGTTGGTGACGACCTTGCGAAGCGCGAAACCGGTCTGATGCGCGGTTCCGACCCGGTTGCCGAGGGCGGCGGTCACGCCCCGGATCACAAGGACCGCCGCGCCCGGGCCGCGGACTTCTTCGACGACGACGAAAGGATCGGCGAGCCTGCCGCTTCCCGATGCGCCGGTGATCACGAAACCGCCGCGTTCGTCGCTGAAGGTCACGCCGTCGACCGTCGTCGGCTGGGCGGCGGCCGCCTCGGCGCGCAGCGCGACGGCGAGCGCAAGAGCGGACAGGCGGCGCAGCAGGGGCATGGCCCGGTCATGATCGCCGGGCGGCGGGCGTTGGTCAAAGGATATGGCCCGGCGCAGGCCTCAGGGCTTTTCGGTCCCGACTCCGCGACGCTCAGACCGCCGCCGCGGGGCCGCGCAGGAAATCGCGCAGGAGATCGCGGTGTACGGCGACATAGCCGTCGGCGACGCAATCCGAACGGCCGCCGATCTCGCGGTGCAACCTCGGCAGGGCGTGGAAGGGGACCGAAGGAAAGGCGTGGTGCTCGGCGTGATAGGGCATGTTCCAGGCGAGCCACCGCAGGGCCGGGTGGGTCCGGGTGGTGCGGCTGTTGACCAGCATGTTCGGGACATACGGCCGCCCCGTATGCTCGGCGAGCAGGAAAAGCCGGAGCGCGGGCTGCCCGAGAAGCGCCGGGCCGACCCAGAATACGAGCGGCGCCCAGGACTGGGCGAGCGCGGCGACGACCGCGACCAGCGCATAGACGGCCCAAAGCGCCCGCGCCTCGCCGACGATTCGCCTTCGCATAGCGTCGGAAAGGAAGCCGTTCGCTTCGAACCGCCCGGCGGCGTGGGCGAGCGTGGTGGCCAGACGCTCGCGCCAGTAGGGAAACCCTGAGACGACGAAAAGCCAAGCGCCAAGGCTTGCCGGCTTCGGGGTCGCGAGCTCGGGGTCGCGAACGGGATCCTGGGTCCAGCGGTGGTGCGCGAAGTGGAAAGCGCGAAAGTAGGCGGGCGGCAGCGCGAGCAGCGCGCCCGCGCCCCAGGCGACCCAACGGTTGATCCAGCGGCTCCGAAAGGCGGTGCCGTGGATGCACTCGTGGAGGGGAGCGAACAGGAACGAAAGCGCGACGCCGTGCGCGGCCATCGCGACCGCAAGCCAAGCGCTTCCTTGCGCGAGGGCGACCGCCGCCCCGGTCGCGGCGAGGAGGCCGAGATGGCCCGAAAGCCGCGCCGCGCCGCGCGCGTCCGAACGTTGATTGAGCGCGGCGAGCCGTTCGCGGGAAAGCAGCCCCTTGCGCCAGTTTCTGGGACGGGCTTCAGACACGCGACGCGCTCGCCCGCCAGACTCCCCAGATGATGAAGAGGAGAAGAAGCAGGCTCACCTTCAGCGGGCTGGTCACGAACTCGTAAAGGAAGCTCGCGATCGCCCCGATCACATCGGAAAGCTGCGTCGGACGCCCGCGCCTTCGATTGCGCTCCGAGGAAGCGCCGGTGTCGATCACGGCCACCGCTCCTTCTCTTCGAACGGCGAGGGGCCTCGGTCCGATCGATACGGTGAGAACCTTTCCCGAATCGAGATCCATCACGCCGATGCGGCGGCCTTCTTCGTTGGCGACGATCGCGAAGTTGCCGAACCCTGCGATCGAGAAACTGACCAGCCCCTCGACCGCCACGGTGGGCTGGAAGATGTGGCTGAGCCAATCGCCGACCACCTCGCTTACCTTCTCGGCGATTGGGTCGCCCGTCGCAGCGTCGGAAGGCGTTCCGGGCGGGGGCGCGCCGTCATCGGGTCTGCGATTCGAAGATGCGCTCTCATCGGGGGCGCGGCCGCGACCGGGAAGGATGTTGACGTACTGCGCGAGAAGCGCGCGCAGGCCGGGGCGCGCCGCATACGCGATTCCGGGGCGGCGAACACCGCTCGCCGAGCCCTCGGGGACCAGCCCCGACGCAAGACGCAAGCCCGAGGCGTTGATGATCGGAACGACGAAGACCGACCCGCTTTCGGGGGCGGTCGCGAAAGGATCGATGGCTTGCGGGCGTAGGGAATCAAAGCCGATTCCGTCGAGAAAGGCGTCGGTCGCATCGGCGAGCTTCGCCTCGGCCGGAAGCGCGAGCCCAGCGGCGTCGGGAAGGGTCGAGGCCGCGCGATCGGATGCGGCCCCGGGCGTCATCACGATGGTCGCCGAACCCGAGAGAGGGCTGCGCAACGCCTTGGGGACGAGCACATTCGCTTGCGCGTCGAGGTGCGGGGAGCTCGCCGCGAGCGCAGCGGCGAGCCCGAGCGAGCGCCATATCGAGGACGGCGTCCTCGGCGTCTCGACGACGTGGTTGTTGCTCCAGATACGCAACCGCTTCTTCCGTCCGCGCCGTTTCATTCTCGATTCCTCGCCCGGCGTGGCCTCGGCACTTTCGTGTCGAGCGTTGCGTAACTCGACCGAACAGTATCACGCATCCGACTCGGCCCGGCAATGCCCGGTTTTCATATAATTATTCCCCGCTTTTCATCCCGGCAGCGAAGCGCCCGAAAAAATGGGCGCCCCAGGCCCGGTCAAGGCAGGAAGGGCGCGTCCTCGCGGACCTCGATCAGGGTCGGGCCGTCGGCGGCGAGCGCCTCTGCGATGGCCCGCTCGACGCCGGCGAGGCTGTCGGGCCGGGTCGCGCGGGCGCCGAAAGCGCGGGCGAGCG
This sequence comes from uncultured Alphaproteobacteria bacterium, assembly GCA_964475385.1. Lineage (GTDB taxonomy): Bacteria > Pseudomonadota > Alphaproteobacteria > JAAXGF01 > JAAXGF01 > CAYYWV01. The sequence goes on from CAYYWV010000070.1 coordinate 10,549, forward strand.
CGAGGTAATCGGGGTTTCTGGGATTGACCCCGATCTCGGGAATGCCCTTGGCGATCATGTCGTCGCGGATCTGACCGAGGCCGTCGTTGTTCCACAAGAGGATCGGGATCGCGAGGCCGAGCTCGACCGCGACCGCGATCTCCTCGACCGTGAACAGGAAGCCGCCATCGCCGGCGATGCAGACCACCGCGCGCTCGGGCGCGCCGAGCTTGGCCCCGATCGCCGCCGGAAGGGCGTAGCCGAGAGTGCCGAACCCGTTGGGGTGGAACCAGCTTCGCGGCCGCGAGCACGGGAAGTAGGCGTTGCCCGTATAAGCGATCTGGGTCATGTCGGCGGCCACGATCCCGTCCTCGGGAAGCGCCGCCCGCAGAGCGTCCAGCACGGCGATATGCTTGCGCTTCAAAGGCGTGAGTTCGGCGCTTGCGGCGTTGCGCGCCGCAGCGATGGCCTGGGCGTCGGGATCGCGCGCCCGCCCGTCGAGCCTTTGCGCAAGCGCGGCGAGCGCCTGGCCCGCATCGCTCAAGATCGCGACCTCGGCCGCGTAATCGCGCTGAAGCGCGGCCGGGTCGATGTCGATCCGAATCAGCGCGCCTTCGATCGGCAGCCGCGGAACCCAGGAGTCGGTTTCCGAAAGCTCGGTTCCGACCGCGACCACCACGTCGGCCGCCGCGACCAGCGCCTGGCCCCGTTCGCAGCTCAGCGCGCTTCCGGCCGACAGCGTATGATCGTGGGGCAGCACGCCCTTGGCTGCGGTGGTCATGAGCACGGGCGCGCCGAGCGCCTCGGCGAAAGCGGCGAGCGCCGGAGCGCAATCGACCGTCCCGCCGCCGGCGATGATCACCGGACGCTTGGCCTCGGCGAGCCGCGCGGCGGCGGCGGCGAGCGCATCCGCGTCCGCGCGCGCCGGCGCGGCGGGCGGGGCCGCGCGGATCGCGAAGGTCGCCGGCATTTTCATCACGTCGAGCGGAAGCGAGATATGGACGGGGCGGGGCCGCGCGACGCGGAAGGCGGTGAAGGCGCGGGCGATCAGGCCGGGAACCTCGTCGACGCCGAGCGCGGTCGCGCTGAACGCGGTGAGCGGACGGGTCACCGCCTCCTGCGAGGCGATCTCGTGCAGCCGCCCCCGCCCCATGCCGAGATCGGCGCGGGCGTTCACGCTCGAGAGTACGAGGACCGGGACCGAATCCGAGTACGCCTGGCCGATCGCGGTCGCGGCGTTGGTCACGCCGGGGCCGGTGATCAGCACGCACACCCCGGGTCGGCCCGAAGCGCGGGCGTAGCCGTCGGCCATGAAGCCCGCGCCTTGCTCGTGACGCGCGAGCACATGGCGCAGCCCGGTCGCGGCGATCCCCTTGTAGAGCTCGAGCGTATGCACGCCTGGGATGCCGAACACCGTATCGACGCCGTAGGCCTCGATCAGCGCGGCGACCGCTTCGCCGCAGGTTCTCTCGGTTGTCATGGACTCTCCCCGATTCGACTGTCGTTTCGACGGCGCGTCCCACGCAGCTCTTGGCGGGCGCGGACGCGCGATGATACCGTGGCCCGCAACGGTTGCCATCAATCTTGGGCTTGGGGAGGAAGACATGGGCGAAACGAGTGCGACCGCCGCCTGGGGGGTGAACTCGGAGTACGGCACGCTCCGCGATGTGCTTTTATGCAGGCCCGATTACTTCCGCTGGCTGCCGACGAGCTCGATCTCGAAGGCGACGCTGCGCTCGGGCGCGGCCTTCGACCGGCAGCGCGCGATGGCCCAGCACCGCGAGATGGTCCAGGCCTATGAGGACGCGGGCGTCACCTGCCATTTCCTCGAGCCCGACGAGGCGCTGCCCTATCAGGTCTACGCCCGCGATTCGAGCTTCATGACCCCTTACGGCGCGGTCATCGCCCAGATGCACCAATGGTGGCGGCGCGGCGAGTACGCGCCCGTGATCCGTTTCTACCAGAAGGCGGGGATCCCGATCTTCAACATGGTCACGGCGGCCGCGTTCGAAGGCGGCGACTTCGACGTGATCGAGCCCGGCTGCGTGCTCATCGGGTATTGCGGCGAACGCACCCAAGAGCCTGCGGCGCGCCAGGTCGCGGGCTGGATGGAGGCCGAGGGCTGGGAGGTTCGGCTCGCCCCGATCGCCGAGCACTACGTCCACATCGACCTCATGGTCTGCATGCTCGCGCCCAAGCTCGCCGCGGTCTGCCTGGACACCACCGACGACGCCATCGTCGCCTGGCTCAAGAGCAAGAAGATCGAGATCGTGCCGGTAAGCTACCGCGACACCATGGCGCTCGGCTGCAACGTGGTCGCGCTCGGCGACGACCGGGTGCTCTCGAGCGCGGCCTCGACCGATCTGAATGCGCGGTTGCGCGCGCTCGGCTTCGAGGTCTACGACCCCGACGTCTCGATGTTCACGCTCGGCGGCGGGGGGGTGCACTGCTTGTGCCAGCCGCTGCGCCGCGA
>CAYYWV010000071.1:0-12955 GCA_964475385.1 uncultured Alphaproteobacteria bacterium
CCGCTCAGCCGTTCTCGAAGCCGGTCAAGACGTTGACGGCGTTGACGCCGATCTCGGCGACCGCATAGCCGCCTTCCATCACGAACAGGGTCGGCCGCCGCAGCCCGGCGATGGCTTCGCCGCACCGGGCGTAGTCGTCATGTTCGAGCCGGAAGAACGAGATCGGATCGTCCTTGAACGTATCGACGCCGAGCGAGACGACCAGGATATCGGGGCCATAGGCGGCGATCCGCCGGCGCGCGTCCTCGAGCGCCGCGCCCCAGACATCGAAGCCGGTGCCCGGCGGAAGCGGATAGTTCGCCGTGCACCCCTCGCCTTCGCCTTCGCCGGTCTCGTCCGCATAGCCGAGGAAATGCGGGAAGGCGTGCGCAGGGTCGCCGTGAAGCGAAACGAAGAACACGTCCGCGCGGGGATAGAAGATGGCCTGGGTGCCGTTCCCGTGATGGAAGTCGATATCGAGCACGGCGACGCGGGACGCGCCCTGGTCGATAAAGGCCTGGGCCGCGATCGCCGCGTTGTTGAGAAAGCAGTAGCCGCCGAACATGTCGGCGGCGGCGTGGTGTCCGGGCGGACGGCAAAGCGCAAAAGCGGCCGCGGCGCCCTCGGCGACCGCCTTCTGCGCCGTCAGGGCGACGTCGGCCGCAGCCCGCGCGGCCCGCCACGTGCCTTCCGAGATCGAGGTCTCGGCCGCCATGGCGTAGTAGCCGAGCTTGCCGTCAATGAACGCGGGCACGCGCTCGCGCCACAATCGGCGCGACGGCCAGACGGTGGGGATCGCTTCGCCCTCAAAGCCCGCCGCGGTCCATTCTTCCCAACAGCTTTCGAGAAAGGAGAGATAGTCCCGGTCATGCACCCTGAGCACCGGATCGAGCCCGAAGGACTGCGGTCCGGCGACCGGGCCGAGCCCGACCTCGCGCACCCGGGCGAGCACGAGTTCCGCCCGCGCGGGGCATTCGAACGGCGCCACCAACGCGCCGCCGTAAAGCTCGGTCCGCGCATCGCGTAAACGGTGGTCGTCGCTGTAAACGGTCAGCATCGCTGTCCCCTGTTCGGGATGCGCGCCCCACGGCCGGGCCGGTTCTTCCGCGTCCGACCGCAGGGCGCGCGAACGTCCGCCTATTGCATGAGCTTGGTCCACACCCGGTCGGCGAGCTTGATCGCCTTCTCCGGGCAGGTCTTGGTGAACACCGACTTCATATCCGGCGGAGGGTTCATCTCGGGAGCCGCCTTAAGATCCTCTTTCATAAAGGCGCGGCTGCCCTTGATCCCGTTCGCGTAGCCCGCGAAGTTCGACTGGATCGCCGCGTTCTCGGGCTGAAGCATGAACGCGACGAACTTGAGCGCGTTCTCGTAGTTCTTGGCGGTGGCCGGCACCGCGATGTTGTCGAACCACGTCATCACGCCCTCGCGGGGATAAGCGTAACGGAGCGTGCTCCGCTGCTTGCGCGCCCGCATCGAGTACCCGTTCCAGTTGGTATGGAGCGCGGTGTCGCCGGAGACGAGGCGTTCGAGGATGCCGTCCGAATTATAAACCTTGACATAAGGCTTCTGCTTTTCGAGCAGCGCGAGAACCTTCTTCATGTCATTGGGGTTTTCGTTGCAGAGCGGCAAGCCGAGATAGATCTCGGCCATCGGAATCACCTCGTCCGGGGCCTTGAACATGCCGATCTTGCCTTGAAGCTCGGGCGGCGGCTCGAACAAGACCTTGTATGTGTCGATATCGCCCTTGTAGACCGCGGTATCGACCGTGAACGAGGTGGTTCCCCACTGCCAAGGGATCGTGTACGCATTGCCCGGATCCCAGGGCGGGCTTTTCCACCGCTCTTCGATATTTTCGTAGCCTTTGAGCTTGCTCGCGTTGATCTTTTGGATCAGCCCCTCCTTGATCAGGATGGGAATGAAGTTGTGGGTCGGCACCACGATGTCGTAGCCGGTGCCGCCTTGTTTCAGCTTGGCGAGCAGAGTTTCGTTCGAATCGTAGGTATCGAGCGTGACCGAGATGCCGGTCTCCTTCGAGAACTTCTTGATCAGCTCCGGCGAGGTGTAGTCGGTCCAATTGTAGATGAACAATTCGCCCCCCGCCCGGGCGGTTGCGCCGCCCATCGCGACAAGCGTCGCGATTGCGGCCAAGCCCAACAGCTTTTTCATCGCATAGCCCTCCTTCAGCCTTTTTCTTGGGCCTCAAGGCCCCTCTAACGCCGGCGCCCCACGAGATAGGACGCCGAGACGAACAGGATCGAAATGGCGAGCAGCACCGTCGAGACCGCATTGACCTCGGGCGTAATCCCGATGCGCACCATTCCGTAAATGTAAAGCGGAAGCGTGGTCGAGCCCGCCTGGGCGACCATCAGCGTAATGATGAAATCGTCGATCGAGATAATGAACGACAGCATCGCCCCCGCGACCACGCCGGGCATCAGCAAAGGCAGCGTGACGTAGCGGAAGGTCTGCCAACGGTCGGCGTAGAGATCGTTCGCCGCCTGCTCGAGCGTCGTGTCCATGCCTTGCAAGCGCGCCCGGATCGGCAGAAAAGCGAACGGAATGCAAAACACCGTATGCGCGATGATGATGTTGCCGAGCCCGAGCGAAAGCCCGATCGCCGAGAAGAAGATCAACGTCGCGACCGCGGTCACGATCTCGGGCACCATGAGCGGAAGCATCAAGACGCCATAGACCGCCGACTTGCCCCGGAAAGGACCGCCCCGGGCCATCACGAGCGCGGCGAGGGTCGCGATCACGGTGGCGATCGCGGTCGCGGTGACGGCGATGATCAAGCTGTTAATCGCCGCCTTCTGGATGTTGTCGTTGGCCAGCGCCTTCAGATACCAGCGCACGCTGAAGCCCGACCACACCGTCGCCGAACGGCTGTCGTTGAATGAGAAGACGATCAAAACGACGATCGGCGCATAAAGATAGGCGAAGAACGCCCAGGTGAGCGGTCCGAACCCTGGAAAGTGGCGGATGCGAAAAGGCTTGGCGCTCATCCCCCCGGAACCTCCTCCATCTTGCGCCCCGGTCCTAGCGCGTAGTAGGTCAACGCGATCATCACCGCGGCGAGAAGGATCAGCGCCACCGCCGCGCCGAACGGCCAGTTCCGCGACGATGCGAACTGAAGCTGGATCAGGCTGCCGAGCATGAGGTTCTTGCCGCCGCCGAGAAGATCGGGGGCGATGAACGAGCCCAGGCTCGGGATGAAGACCAGGATACCGCCCGCGACGATGCCCGGAAAGGCGAGCGGGATGACGATCCGCCGCATGACCTCGAACCGGGTCGCATAGAGGTCGTGCGCCGCCTCGACGAGCCGGAAGTCGATCTTGTCGATCGAGGCGTAGATCGGCAGCACCATGAACGGGATGTAGGTGTAGATCAGCCCGAGAAGGATCGCCTGCTCGGTGTAGAGGAGCTTGAGCGGGGCCTCGATCACGCCAAGCGCGATCAACCCGTTGTTGATGATCCCGGTGTCGCGCAGGATCAGAATCCAGCTATAGGTCCGGATCAGAAGGTTGGTCCAGAACGGGATCGTGATCAGGAAAACGAGCAGATTGCGCTGGTTCTCAGGTCGGGTCGCGATGTAGTAGGCGACCGGAAAGCCGAAGACGAGCGAGGCGAAGGTCGCGCTCAAGGCGAGGACGAAAGAGCGCAGGAGTATCCCGAGATAGGCGCCGTTGAAGACCAGGCTTTCGTCGAGGTCGCGCTCGAACAGGAACTGGATATAGGCCTCGACCGAAAAATGCGGGCGCACGCCGCCGTAAGGATTCGCCTCCATGAACGAGTAGACCGCCATGATCAGGATCGGGATCAGCATGAAGATCCCGATCACCAGGACGGCCGGGGCAACGCCGAGCCAGTTTCGAGCGAGCCGGCTTTTCAGAAAAAGAATCATTTCGGGAACACCCGCAATGCATCGGTTGCGAGCACAACGGTCACCGCGTCTCCGGGAACGAATGCGAATCCCCCGCCCTCGCTGCTGCGGCCCTGGGCCAAAAGCCGGATATGGTCGGCGATCTCGACCTCGTAGACCGTGCTGTCGCCGAGATAGTCGATCCCGACCACCCGGCCGCGATGGCTTTCGCCTTCCGCGCTGGTATCCGCAGGCGAAAGCGCGACCTTCTCGGGGCGCAGGAACAGCGTCACGCGCGCACCTGCGCGGTGGCCGTCCGCGTAGCGCACTGCGATCACTGTGTTCGCCCCCACGCGGCAGATCGTGCGCCCACCCTCGACCGCGATGATCTCTCCGTCGATGAAATTGGCGTCCCCAATGAAGTCGGCGACGAAGCGATTGGCCGGAAACTCGTAGATCTCCGATGGCGCGCCGACCTGTTGGACCTCGCCCTGCGACATCACCGCGATTCGGTCGCTCATCGAAAGCGCCTCTTTCTGATCGTGGGTGACGAAGATGAAGGTGATGCCGGTCTCCTTCTGGAGCTGCTTGAGCTCGAGCCGCATCGCTTGGCGAAGCTTGAGGTCGAGCGCCGAAAGCGGCTCGTCGAGAAGCAGCGCCTTGGGCTGCGGCGCGAGCGCCCGGGCCAGCGCCACCCGCTGTTGCTGCCCGCCCGAAAGCTGGCTCGGGCGGCGGTCGCCGTAATCGGCGAGCTTCACGACCTCGAGCATCTTGGCGGTGATGCTTCGAATCTCGGGCTCGGGCCGCTTCAGCCGGCGCAATGCGAAGGCCACGTTTTCCGCCACCGTCATGTGAGGAAACAGCGCGTAGTGCTGGAAGACGGTGTTCACTGGACGCTTATGCGGCGGAAGCCGGGCGATGTCCTGGCCGAATAGGAGAACCCGGCCCGCCGTCACCGGCTCGAAGCCGGCGATGATCCGCAACAGCGTGGTCTTTCCGCAGCCGGACGGCCCGAGGAGCGTGAAGAACTCGTTGTCGCGGATCTCCAGCGAGACGTCGTTCAACGCTCGAACCGCATGCGCGCCCCGTCCGTAGTCCTTGACAACGCGCTCGATCCGAATCGCGCTGTCCCGCACGTCCTGGGTCAATAGCGCCTCCCACCGCGGACCGCCGCCCTCTCGTCGGCCCTGCGAACAGTTCTTATACGGACGTCGCCATCGCCGATCCGCCGGAAAGCATTCGTTTCCGGCCGGTGCGGCCGCCCTGTTAACCCGATTTTCGGGGAGAGCCCAAATCTGGTATATACCCCTAGAGGGGTATGGTTTCGCCGCTCTCGCCGTTTGGCGTGGGTAGAAGGCGCGGAAGCACGCAATGGCAAGAACACGGGCCCTGTTGAGCGCGCTTGGCGCTCTGGTCGAGCGCCTGCACCGCGAGGACTTCGCCGCCCGCCTTGACGGCTTCATGCATGCCTGCGCGCCGTTCGAGGATATGGCGATCTTCAGCTACTCGGGCTACCGCGCCCCGGTCGTTCTTTACGAGCGCTATACGAACCCCGAGCCGGCAGCGGCGCTCAAGGACTATCTCATGGGCGCTTACCTGCTCGATCCCTTTTATCACGCCTGGCTCGCAGGCGTGGCGCCCGGGGTCTACCGGCTCGCCGACATCACGCCCGATCGCTTCGCGCGCAGCGCGTACTATGAGAGCTTTTATCGCAAGACCGGCATCGTCGACGAGCTTGGAATGAACGTCTATCTGGACATCGCCCCCGATTCAGACCCGGCCGCCCGCCCCTCGGGGCGCGGCGCGGGACCAACCCGATACCGGGGGCTCGGCGTTTCGCTCTGTCGGAGCCGGGCGATGGGGCGCTTCCGCCGCCACGAGATCGAGCGCCTCGCCGCGTTCGAGCCGGCTCTGCGCGCGTTGATGGCGCAGCATTGGCGCGCGGCCGGCGACCGCGGCGCCGAGCGGTCCGAGGTCCAGATCGCGGCCGCGAGCGCGCCGCCCGGGCGAATCGCCGATGCGCTCAGGCGGCGGTCGAACGTCTCGCTCACCCCGCGTCAGGCCGAGGTGGTCGGGCTCATCCTGCGCGGCGCGTCGTCGGCCTCGATCGCGCTTCAGCTCGGCATCAGCCCCGAGACCGTGAAGGTCCACCGCAAGAACATCTACGCCAAGCTCAACATCTCCTCGCAGGCGGAGCTGTTCGCCTCCGTGATCTCGGTGCTTACGGGCCAGCCGGCATTGCGCCCGGCGGCTTCCTGACAGGTGGGCGGCGGCCGAAGACCGGACCGGCCTTGCCAGAGAGGCCGCGCCGGCGCATAACCGCGACGATGGCAAGCGGGATACGGCGAATCGGCGTCATCGGCGGCGGCGCTTGGGGCACGGCGCTCGCGCAAGCGGCGCGCCGGGCCGGCCGCGAGGTCGTCCTGTGGGCGCGCGAGGACGAGGTCGTCGCGGCGATCAACCGCGACCGCGTCAATCCCTTGTACCTTCCGGGCGTCGCCCTTGAAGACGGAATTCTCGCGACCGGCGAGCTGGCCGAGGCCGCGGCGGCCGACGCCCTTCTCCTGGTCGCGCCGGCCCAGCGCCTGCGCGCGGTGAGCGCCGCGCTCGCGCCCCATCTTTCCGAGTCCGCGCCGCTCGTCATCTGCAGCAAAGGGATCGAGACCGGGACCGCCGCGCTGATGACCGAGGTGGTCGCCGAGACCCTTCCCGACCGCCCGCTCGCTGTCCTTTCGGGGCCGACCTTCGCCGACGAGGTCGCGCGCGGCCTGCCCGCCGCGGTGACGCTCGCCTGTCGCGACGAAGCGCTCGGCGCCCGGCTCGTCGCCGCGCTCGGCAGCCGCCGCTTCCGCCCGTATCTGACCGACGACCTCGTCGGGGCCGAGATCGGCGGCGCGGTCAAGAACGTGCTCGCCATCGCCTGCGGAATCGTCGAAGGCCGCCGCCTCGGCGACAACGCGCGCGCCGCTCTCATCACCCGCGGCATGGCCGAGCTTCTCCGTCTCGGACGCGCCAAGGGGGGCCGCGCCGAAACCTTGATGGGGCTCTCGGGGCTCGGCGATCTGGTGCTCACCTGCACAGGAAAGCGGTCGCGCAACATGTCGCTTGGGCTCGCGCTCGGCGAAGGGGCGCGGATCGACGCGGTGCTGGGCGCGCGCCGCGCCGTGACCGAAGGGGTCGCGACCGCGGCCGCCGTCGCCGTGCTCGCCGAGCGCCTCGGGATCGAGATGCCGATCGCGTCCGCCGTCGACCGAATCGTCAACCACGGGGCCTCGATCGACCGCGCCATCGAGGCGCTGCTCGCCCGCCCGTTCAAGGACGAGGTCGTCGGCGCGGCGCTTGCGATCGAGCCCTCGAATGGCGGAGACGGCGGAAACGACGGTTCCTGATCGCCTCCCTCAGGCGATTTGCCGTCCCTGACCGCCGCAGCGGGCGAGCGCCTGGTCGAGATCGGCGATCAGGTCTTCGGCGTCCTCGAGACCGACCGAAAGGCGCACGAGCCCGTCGCCGATGCCCGCCCGGGCGCGCTCCTCGGGACCGATCGCCCGGTGGGTCGTGGTCGCCGGGTGGGTGGCCAGGCTCTTGGCGTCGCCGAGATTGTTGGAGATGTCGATGAGCGCGAGCGAATCGAGAAAGGCGAACGCCGCCTCCTTGCCGCCCGCGATCTCGAAGCTCAGCACCGTGCCGCCGCTCGCCATCTGGCGCGCCGCGAGCGCGCGCTGCGGGAAGTCGTCGCGCCCCGGATAGATCACCCGCAGAATTCGGGCGTGGCGCGCAAGAAAGTCCGCGATCCGCGCCGCCGTCGCGCAGGCGCGATCGAGGCGCAGCGCGAGCGTCTCCAGCCCTTTGAGGAGCACCCAGGCGTTGAACGGGCTGATCGCCGGCCCGGTGTGGCGGAGGAAAGGTTGCAGGACGTCGTCGCGGAAGGAGCGGTCCGAGACCACCGCGCCGCCGAGGCAGCGGCCCTGGCCGTCGATGTGCTTGGTGCCCGAGTAAACCACGATGTCGGCGCCGAAGCGCATCGGCTTTTGCAGGATCGGCGTCGAGAACACGTTGTCGACGATGACCTTCGCGCCGGCCCGGTGCGCGAGCGCGGCGACGCTTTCGATGTCGATCAGCTCGAGCGTCGGGTTCGACGGGGTCTCGAAGAAGACGCAGCGCGCCCCGGCGGAAAGCGCGTCCTCCCAGGCGTCGAGGTCGTTTCCGTCGACCAGGGTCGTCCGGATCCCGAAGCGGGGCAGGATCTTGGTGAGGATATGATGGCACGATCCGAACAGGGCGCGCGCCGCGACCACATGGTCGCCGGCTTCGAGCTGACACATCAGCGCGGCGAAAACGGCGGCCATGCCGCTCGCGGTGGCGAAGCAGGCCTCGGCCCCTTCGAGGGCGGCGAGCCGGTCTTCGAACATCGCCACCGTCGGGTTGCCGTAGCGCGAGTAGATGAACCCCTCGGCCTCGCCCGCAAACCGCGCTTCGGCCTCGGCGGCCGAAGCGTAGACGAAGCCCGAGTTGAGGAACAAAGCCTCGCTGGTCTCGCCGAACGCCGAGCGCCGCAAGCCTTCGCGCACGGCCCGCGTCGTCGGCGCGAGACCCCTCCTGCAATCGTCCGAATCGCTCATGCCGCCCTCCGTTCCGTCGTTTCGCCCGCTTAATTCCGCGCCCGAACCGCGTCGGTTCCGGCGGCCGCCGCCATGCTGCAACACACGATGCCGGATGTCGCGGCGCGGCCTGCGCGAGGGGCCGGGATGCGGCCGTGGATTCCGCACTCGGTCTTGCCCGTTCCGGCCCAGCGCCCGGCGCGGACCGGCGCGCCCGCCGCGACCCGGCTCGTGCACGGGAGGCAGCCGATCGAGAGAAAGCCTTCGTCGCGCAAGGGGTGGGCCGGCAGGCCCCGAACCCGAAACGCGCGCATGACGGCCGCGCGCGTCCAGTGCGCGAGCGGGTTGATCTTGACCCGTCCGTCGGCGACCTCGATCCGCGGCAGATCGCGGCGCGTCCCGCCGTGAAAACGCTTGCGGCCCGTGATCCAGGCGTCGAAATCCGCAAGGGCCCGGCTCAAGGGCAGAACCTTCCGCAGGCGGCAGCAGTGGTCCGGGTTCAGCCGCCAGAGCGCGCCATCGCCGTCCTCGGCCGCGAGGTCGAGGGGATCGGGCGCGACGATTCGCACGTCCGCAAGCCCGAGATGGGCGATCAGCCGGTCGCGATAGGCGAGGGTCTCGGGGAAATGCTTCCCGGTGTCGAGAAAGATGACCGGAACCGTGCGGTCGATCCGCGCCACGAGATCCAGAAGGACGGCCGATTCGGCCCCAAACGACGAGACCAGCGCGATGCGGCCCGCAAAGACCCTCAGCATCGCCCGCGCCAGCGCCGTGGCCCCGAGACTCCCGTAACGCTGTTGGAGATACGCGCCGTAGACGGGCGGAAAGCGGGCGCTTTCCGCCCGGGGGCGCCAGACGTAGCTCATGATCCGACCTCAGTAGGCCCAATGCGCGGCGACGGCCGCGGGCGCAAGCGCGGACGCGGGGGAATCGCTTTCCGGCCGTCCTCGGCCCGCCCCGCGGCGCGCCGGGGCCGCGGCCGTCCGCGCCCCTCGCGGCGCGGCGCGATGGCAGCGCAAGAGATAGGCCGGCGGCCGCCCGTCCGCCGCCGGCTGGTAAACCACGCTGATCTCGCTCTCCGCCCGGGCGAGCGCTTCGGCGTCGGCCTCGTCCGCGAGCTCGAAGGCGTCGAACCCGCACCGGCGCATGAACCAGATCTGATCGCGCAGCACCTCGCCCACCGCGCGGATCTCGCCCTTGTAGCCGTAGCGCTCGCGCAACAGCCGGGCCGAGGTGTAGGCGCGCCCGTCGGTGAACTTGGGAAACTCGAGCGCGATCGCCGCAAAGCGGTCGAGATCGTCGGCCGCCGCCGCGGGCGATTCGTGGCTGGCGAGCCTGAGGCCCAAGGCCGCGCCTTCGGCCAAGAGCGCTTCCCGCCCTGCCCGCCATTCTTCGAGCGAGACGAAGCGGATCGCGCCCGCCTCGTCCGATTGTCCGTTCGATCGGGGTTCAGGCCGTGACATAGAGCTCCTCCTTGAAAGGCTTAAGCCCCACCCGGCGGTAGGTGTCGATGAACCGCTCGCCGGCGCGGCGCTCCCTGAGATAAACCGCGACGATGGTCTCCACCGCGTCGACCACCTCGTCCTCGGAAAACGCCCGGCCGACGACGGCGCCGATCGCGCTCGCATCGTCGGCCGCCCCGCCGAGGGTGATCTGGTAGTACTCGACCCCCTTCTTATCGACGCCGAGGATGCCGATGTTGGCGACGTGGTGATGGGCGCAAGCGTTGATGCAGCCCGAGATGTTGAGCGTGATCTCGCCGATGTCCCGCTGCCGCGCGAGCGCGGCGAATCGTTCGCTCAGGCGCTGAGCGATCGGGATCGAGCGCGCGTTCGCGAGGTTGCAGTAATCGAGCCCCGGACAGGCGATGATGTCGGTCACGAGCCCGGCGTTGGCGGTCGCGAGACCGAGCGCGGCGAGCTCTTGCCAGAGCGCGTGAAGATCGCTCTTGCGCACGTCCGGCAGCACGGCGTTCTGCTTGTAAGTGACGCGAATCTCGCCGAAGCCGTAGCGCTCGGCGAGCGCGGCAAGGCCCTCCATCTGCTCGGCGGTGATGTCGCCGGGGATGCCGCCGATGGGCTTGAGAGAGACGATCGCGATCGCGTAGCCGGGCTGGCGGTGGGCGATGACGTTCTGGGCGACCCAGTCGGCGAAGGCGGGCGTCTTGCGCATCTCCGCGTCGAGCGCCGGGCAGTCGTCGTCGAGCGCCTCGTAGGGCGGCGGCGCGAAATAGGCCCGGATGCGGCGCAGCTCGTCCTCGGGCAGGCGCAGCGCGCCGTCCTTGATCTGCGCCCACTCGGCCTCGACACGCTCGGCGAAGGCCGCGGCCCCGATCTCGTTGACCAGGATCTTGAGCCGGGCCTTGAACAGGTTGTCGCGCCGGCCGAGCTGGTTGTAGATGCGCAAGATCGCCTCGAGATAGGACAGAAGATCGCGCTCGGGCAGAAAGTCGCGGATGGTCTTGGCGAGCGCGGGCGTCCGCCCCTGGCCGCCGCCGACCATCACTTCGAATCCGAGCGCGCCGGCCTCGCCGCGGCGCAACCTGAGGCCGATGTCGTGGACCCTGAGCGCCGCCCGGTCGGTCGCCGCCGCGCTGACCGCGACCTTGAACTTGCGCGGCAGGAAGGAGAACTCGGGGTGCAGCGTCGACCACTGGCGGATGATCTCGGCGTAGACGCGCGCGTCCGCGATCTCGTCCGCCGCCACGCCCGCGAGCGGGTCGGCGGTCACGTTGCGGATGCAGTTGCCGCTGGTCTGAATCGCGTGCATCTCGACCTCGGCCAGCGCCTCGAGGATATCGGGCACGTCCTCGAGCTTCGGCCAGTTGAACTGGATGTTCTGGCGGGTCGTGAAGTGGCCGTAGCCCTTGTCCCAACGGCGCGCGATCTCGGCCAGCTTGCGGAGCTGGCGCGACGAGAGCGTGCCATAGGGAATCGCGACCCGCAGCATGTAGGCGTGGAGCTGGAGGTAGAGGCCGTTCATCAAGCGGAGCGGCTTGAACTCCTCCTCGCTGAGCGCGCCCGAAAGCCGGCGGCGCACCTGGTCGCGGAACTGCGCCACCCGCTCCATCACCAGGGTTCGATCGAATTCGTCGTAGCGATACATCGTGCTCACCCGTTTCCTGCCTGATAGCCGAGATCCCGTCGCACAGTCGGCCCCTGGGTCCGGATGCGCTCGCGGCAGCCGAGGGCGACGGGGCCGGCCGGCGTGATCTCGACCGCGATCGCGTAAGCGCCGACCACCCGGCCCTCGCGCTCATGCGCTTGGGCGATCGCGAGGAGCCGCGCGAGCGCCTCCTCCGTCTCCGCGAGCGTCGCCTCGGCGAGCCGCGGCGACCAGTCCTCGGCCGGCGTGAGATAGACCACCCGGCCGTCGATCAATCGGTTTGCGGTGACCGCCTTTCGGATCATGGCCAAGCCCTCCTAGACGGCGGCCGCCCGGGCCGGCTCCGCCGCGGTTCCCGCGACCGCGCCGAGCCCTGCGGCCTCGCCGATGAGAATCAGCGCCGGCGCGACGATGCGGCGATCCCGGACCAGCTCCGCGAGGCCGCCGAGGGTTCCCCGCACCACGCGCTCGTCGGGGCGCGAGGCGTTCTCGACCACGGCGACCGGCGTCGCGGGCGCGAGCCCGTGCGCGATCAGCCGGCGCGCGAGCGGGCCGGCGTTGGCGACGCCCATATAGACCGCGAGCGTGCCCGCGAGACGGGCGAGCGCGGCCCAGTCGAGATCGGGAAGGCCGTCGCGGCCGTGGCCGGTCACGAAGGTGACGCTCGTCGCCACGCCGCGGTGGGTCAACGGAACGCCGGCGGCGGCCGCGGCCGCAGCGGCGGCGGTGATCCCCGGCACGACCTCGACCGCGATTCCATGGCGGCTGAGATACGCGACCTCTTCGCCTCCGCGCCCGAACACGAACGGATCGCCGCCCTTGAGCCGGACCACGCGCCCGCCTTCGCGCGCGAGACGAACGAGAAGCGCATTGATCGCGTCCTGCCGCCAGGCGTGATGCCCCGGCGCCTTGCCGACGCAGATGCGTCGCGCGGCCGGCCTGATAAAGGCGAGCACGCGCGCGTCCACCAAGCGGTCGTGAACGACCACGTCGGCGCGGCGCAGGCATTCGAGCGCGCGAAGGGTAAGGAGGTCCGGGCTTCCCGGGCCGGCGCCGACGATCTGAACCAGGCCCGCCGGCCCGCGCCGACGACCGCTCGCGTCCGCGCAGACCTGTGTCCGAGCGCGCCGCTTCGCGGTTTGAAAGGATGGAAGTCGGGGCAGATACGACACGGGACCGACACTCCGTATGCCAACGCGGGCCCACGGAGGCGATCCCCGTGGCGCTTTAGCAGTTGTTGACGCGGTTGCAAGCTGCCCGATCAAATCGCCGCGGGTCCGTCGGGGTGGACCAGTCCCTTTATCTATCTAAGGCCGCCGCCTCATGTCGCGTCGTTCGCGTCATGGCGGAAATGCGGCCGCGATCAACATTTGCGCCGCCGAAGCTCCGTGTCAACCGTTTTCCGTCGCCA
>CAYYWV010000072.1:0-2517 GCA_964475385.1 uncultured Alphaproteobacteria bacterium
GCAAGCAGGTGTTCATCAAGATGATGCTGCCGCTGGTGCTCGCCGCCAACGAGCGCATCCTCGCCGACCGGCGGCGCATTCTCGAAATCCGCGACCGGGTCGGCGGCCGTCTCGCCGCCCTGGGTCCGGGCGAGCGGGCTTGGCTCGAGCAGACCAGCCGGCGCTACGGCCTTGAGAGAATCGACTTTTCCGCTCTATTGCGTCGGGTCGACATGATTCCGCCGTCTCTCGCGCTCGCCCAGGCGGCCGAGGAATCGGGCTGGGGCACATCGCGTTTCGTGCGCGAGGGAAACGCGCTGTTCGGCCAGCGCACCTTCAAGCCGGGAACCGGGCTGGTCCCGCGCCGCCGCGACGACGGCGCGCGCCACGAGGTTCGGGTGTTCAGCCGGCTTTTCGATTCGATCATGTCCTATATGGTCAACCTGAACACGCATGAAGCCTACCGCGAGTTCCGGCTCTCGCGCGAGCGCCAGCGCAACATACTCGGCCGGCTCGATGGCTGGGTGCTCGCAGGCGCCCTCACCCGGTACTCGGAACGCGGCCAAGCCTACGTGCGGACGATCCGTTCGATCATCGAAGCCAACGGGCTGCGCGCCCTCGATCAAGCGCGGCTCGGCGAGGAGGCTCTGATCCTGATCGCCGACCCCAAGGCGTGAGCAGCGGCAGCGCGTTTACGCGACCGTTCAACCCGGCGGCACCAGGAACTGAATCCCGAACCAGCGCCAGCGGCCGTCGGGGGCCGGCATGGTGCAGTTGATGCGGGTCCGCCCGGGCGGGAACGGCTCGGCGACCCGGACCTCGATCCGGCGCGCCCCCAGCCGCTCGACCCGGGCGCGCCCCTGACCCGAGGCGAAGCAGCTCAAGCGGTCGAGATTCCCCACCCCAGGGGCGACCGTGAAGCCGAAAGGCGGCGGGTTGGGGCCGAGAAGCGGATCGCTCGGCGTTATGTCGCGCACCGGAAGGGGGAGCGTGTCGGTCACCAACCGGAAGCGTTTCATGGCGCCGTAGGTCTCGTTGAGGGGGAAGCGCGGCAGCGCGTACGGATCGGTCTCGTCGCTCGCGGCCCCCGACTGCTGGCCGAAAGCGGCGTCGAACCCGGCCTTGGCGACCAGGTCGCGAAGCGCGCGACCGTACTCGCCGTAAGGATAGGCGAACAGCCGTGGGGCCGCGCCGAGCACGGCCTCCAGGCGCGCGCTTGCGCGCGCGATATCGGCCGCGGCCTCTTCGAGCGGTTCGAAGGCCATGTGGCTGTGGGCGGCGCTGTGGTTGCCGATGGCGACGCCGGCCTTGGCGAGCTCGCGGACCTGGTCCCAGGTCATCATCCCCTTGAAGCCCCGGTCGAGCGCGTCGGTCGAGACGAACAGCGTGAACGGCAGGCCGGCGGCTTTGAGCCGCGGCCAGGCCACCCGGTAGACCGAGGCGTAGGCGTCGTCGATGGTGATGCCGACGGTGCGCGGAGGCAGCGGTCGGCCGGCCTTGAGCGCGGCGACGATCTCGGGCACCGGCAACACCGTGTAGCCGCCCGCCGCCAGCGCGGCGAGGTGGGCCTCGAACTGATCGATCTTGATATTGGTCGCGGGATACCGGTCCTCGCCGAAACGGTGGTACATGAGGAACACCGCCGAGGATTCCGCCGCGGCCGCGGCGGGAACGAAGCCCGCCGCGAGCGTCGCGACCACCAGGGCCAGAGCGAGGCGGAGCCGGAAGCGCATCATGGCGCCATTGTCGCGGCTAATGCCGCCAACGACAAGGGCGAGCCGTCCCGCCCCCGGCCGCCTCACATCAGGCCTGTTCCGGCGGCCGCATCGCTGAGCAGCGGATAGCGCCGGGATTCGAAAAGCTGATAATGCCACCACTCGTTGCGGTAGTTGTCCCAGCCCGCCGCGGTCATGATCCCGAGCAGCAGGAAGCGGTTGCGCTGGGCGGTCTCGGAGACCGCGGTCGAGCCGTGATGGGCGAGCGGCGTGAAGGCGTCGACCTCGGTTCCCATGTCGAGCGCGCGGCCTTCGCGGTCGATCAGGGTGAGGTCGACCGCGACTCCGCGCGAGTGCGGCGAACCGCGCCGCGGATCGGCCAGGAACTCGGGGTCCGGGGTGTGGTTCCACAGCGCCCATTGGGCCTCGGTCGGCCGGAAGGCGTCGCAGATCCGAAACCGCAGCCCGAGCGCCCGGGCGAGCGCGATGGCGCGGTCGAGACGCGCGGCCGCATCCGGGTGCAGGTAGCAGGCGGCGCGGCGGTAGACCGGCCGGCCGGTGAAGTTGTTCGGCCCCGCATACATCAGGTCGAGCGCGACATCGAAGGCGGGCGGCGCGATTTCGACCAATGTCATCGGGAGCACCCGGCGTGCTATGCTGACGGGCCGCGCGAAGCGCGGAGGCGCGGCAGACTATCACGTCCGGCGGCGCGAGCAACACGGCAAAGGGTCGGCGTTTCGCGACCCAGAGGACGGCGAAAAGCGCATGAAGGTTCTTGCGTTCGACACCGCGGCGGCGGCCTGCTCGGTCGCCGTGCTCGACG
>CAYYWV010000072.1:2617-12851 GCA_964475385.1 uncultured Alphaproteobacteria bacterium
CTCGACGAAGAGACGCGCGCCGGCGCGCCGGTCGCCGCGGCGCTCGACGCCCGCCGAGGCGAGATTTACCTTCAGCTCTTCGACGCCGCGGGCGCGCCCGCCTCCGCCGCGGTCGCCGTCGCGCCCGGAGAGGCGGCGTTGCCCGCGGGCCCCTTGGTTCTGGTGGGCGATGGCGCGCAGGCCGTGCTCGCGGCCCAAGGCCCGCGTCCCGGCTGGCGACTCGTCGATGCGCCGGCCGCGCCCGACGCCGTACCGCTCGCCCGGCTCGCCGCCCGGCGCTTCGCCGCGACCGGGCGCGCGCCCGCGCCGCGGCCTCTTTACATTCGCGGCCACGGCGCTCGGCCGCCGGCGGAGTCGTGAGCGAGGCCGTCGCCATCGCCCCTGCCGGGCCGGGCGCGGCCGCGACGCTCGCCGCGCTCTACGCCGCGACCCTCGACGACGGCTGGACCGAGGCGGCGATCGGCCGGCTGCTCGCCTCGGCGGAAGGGTTCGCGCTGACGGCTTGCGCGCAGGACCGCGCCCTCGGCTTCGCGCTCGCGCGCGCGCACGGCGACGACTGCGAGCTCCTCGCGCTCGGCGTTCGCGAGGAAGCGCGCCGCCGCGGCCTGGGTGCGCGTTTGGTGGCGGCGGTCTGCGCCGAAGCGCGCCGGCGCGGCGCGGCGCGGGTGTTCCTCGAGGTCGCCGAAGACAACGCGCCGGCGCGCGCGCTTTACGGCCGGGCCGGATTCGCGGTTCTCGGCCGCCGCGCCCGATATTACGCGCGCGCGGACGGACGGGCCGCGGCGCTGGTGCTCGGGCGCGCGCTCAGCGCTTGCGCAGAAGAAGCCTCCACACGGCCGCGCCCGGCGCCTCGGGATCGAGCGACAGCACCTCGTGGCCGTGCTCGGTGACTGCGCGGGGAACGTTCTCGAGCGGCTCGCCGGCGTTGAGGCGAACCTCGGCGGTTTCGCCCCTTGACATACGCTCGATCAGCAACTTAGTTTTCACGAAGGTCATCGGGCAGATATCCCCCGTGATGTCAAGGTAATGATCGGCGCTCTTTGAGCCTGTTTTGTTCACTCACTTCTCTCGATCTCGGGTTTTTATATTGAAATTTAGAATGGTACTCCCAAATACCATACAGTAACTGTTACGGAGGACTTCTTTTCATGCCGGACCAGCAAAACCGGACTGAGCTGCTCGCGCTAACCGCCGAGATCGTCGCCGCCCACGTCGGGCGCAACAGCGTTGCGGCGGACGACCTGCCCGATCTGATCCGGCAGATCTATACGACGCTCGCGAGCGCGGCCGCGCCCGAGCCTCCTGTGGTCGAACGCCCGCGGCCCGCGGTTCCCATTCGCCGTTCCGTCACGCCTGACTATATTGTGTGCCTCGAAGACGGCAAGAAGCTCAAGATGCTCAAACGGCATCTCATGACGAGCTATAACATGACGCCGGAGCAGTACCGCGAGCGCTGGGGCCTGCCCGCCGACTATCCGATGGTTGCGCCCGGTTACGCGGCGCAGCGCAGCGCGCTCGCCAAGAAGATCGGGCTCGGGCGCAAACGCGGGAAGCGCGCGCGCAAGACCTGATCGGCCGCGCGCGGCCGTCCGGCGCGGGGCGAGGCGTCATTAGGGCCGATCGGGCGCTGCGAGGGATCGCCGTGATACTGGAGCCGAACCGGGTCGACGATATCGCCACGGGCCTCAGGGCCGGCAGCCTCGAGGTCCGGCTCGCCCGCGACGAGGCCGAGGTGGCCGCCGCCCAGGCGCTGCGCTACCGGGTCTTCTACGAGGAGATGAGCGCCCAGCCCGACGCCGCAATGGCGGCGAGCCGGCGCGACTTCGACGCCTTTGATGCGGTCTGCGACCATCTCCTGGTGATCGACCGCGATCGCGGGCGCTGCGATGAGGCGATCGTCGGCACCTTTCGTCTTTTGAGGCGGACGGTGGCCGAGCGCTTCGGGCGTTTCTACTCGGCCGGCGAGTACGACATCGCCCGCCTGGTCGCGGTCGAGGGCGAGATCCTCGAGCTCGGCCGGTCCTGCGTCGCCGCCGATTACCGCAACCGGGCGACCATCCAGCTTCTCTTACGCGGAATCGGGGCCTATGTGGCCCGCCATCGGATCGTGCTCATGTTCGGCTGCGCAAGCCTGCCCGGGGTCGATCCCGACGCGCTCGCGCTGCCGCTCTCCTATCTCCACCACTACCATCTCGCGCCGGCCGAGCTCAGGGCGCGGGCGCTGCCTCAGCGCTATGTCGCGATGGATCGGCTGCCGCGCGAGAAGGTCGACCGCCGCGCCGCGCTCGCCGCGCTGCCGCCGATGATCAAGGGCTATCTCCGTGCCGGTTGCCGGATCGGCGACGGCGCGGTGATCGACTACCAGTTCCACACCGTCGACGTCTGCATCGTGCTCGGTATCGACCAGGTCACCGACAAGTACCGTCACCGTTACGAGGGGGGCCCGGACGAGGCCGCCCGGGTCTGAGAGCAAAGGCCGTGCCGCGGTCGCTGCGCGCGCTCGTCCGGCTTGCGCTTTGGATCGGCTGGACGCTGCCCTTGATCCCGTTTCAGGCGGTCTCGGTCGCGTTCGGTCTGCGCATGGCCGAGCGCATCCCAGTCTTTTATCACCGCGCCGCGTGCCGGATTCTGGGGATCGCGATCGAGCGGCGGGGCGCGATCTCGCGCGCGCGGCCGACCCTGTTCGTCTGCAACCACACCTCCTATCTCGACATCACCGTTCTCGGCGCCCTGATTCCGGGCTCCTTCGTCGCCAAGACCGAGGTCGCCGGCTGGCCCGGCTTCGGCCTTCTCGCCAAGCTCCAGCGCAGCGTCTTCATCGACCGCCGCCGGCGCGACGCGGCCCGCGAGCGCGACGCGGTGGCGGGTCGGCTCGCGGCCGGCGACAACCTGATCCTGTTTCCCGAAGGCACCAGCAACGACGGCAACCGGGTGCTGCCGTTCAAGAGCGCGCTGTTCGCCGTCGCCGCCAGCCCCGTCCAGGGGCGGCCGCTCGTCGTGCAGCCGGTCTCGCTCGCCTACAGCCATCTCGACGGCCTGCCGCTCGGTCGCCATCTCAGGCCCTTGGTCGCCTGGTACGGGGACATGGAGATGGCGGGGCATCTGTGGCGGCTGCTCGGTCTCGGCAATCTGCGCGCGACGGTGATCTTCCAC
The DNA here is from genome assembly GCA_964475385.1 of uncultured Alphaproteobacteria bacterium. Taxonomy (GTDB): domain Bacteria; phylum Pseudomonadota; class Alphaproteobacteria; order JAAXGF01; family JAAXGF01; genus CAYYWV01. Next base: position 5,771 of record CAYYWV010000072.1, read on the forward strand.
GAGCCGGTGACGATCGAAGACTTCGGATCGCGCAAGGCGCTCGCCGCCCATTGCGAGGCGGCGATCGCGTCCGGCGTGTCCGAGGCGGTGCATCGGGCCGGGCCGCTGGCCGGCGCGCGGCGGCGGTCGGCTTGACTCTGCAAAGGCCGGTGCTACAGTCGCGCCATGCCCATGTCGCCTCGATGCAAGCGCCGTCTGCGGGCCCGTTCCGCCTAGGCCGTCTATTGGCGAAAAAGCTCTTCATAAAGTCGTACGGCTGCCAGATGAACGTCTACGACTCCGCCCGCATGGCGGAGCTGATGGCGGCGGTCGGCTATGCGCCGGCCGCGGCGGCCGAGGACGCCGATATGGTGATCCTGAACACCTGCCATATCCGGGAGAAGGCGGCGGAGAAGATCTACTCCGACCTCGGCCGGCTGGCGCGCCTCAAGGAGAGCCGCGCCGCCGCCGGGCGAGAGCTGGTGATCGCGGTGGCGGGCTGCGTCGCCCAGGCCGAGGGCGAGGAGGTCGTGCGCCGCGCGCCCTGCGTCGACATCGTCGTCGGCCCCCAGACCTATCACCGCCTGCCGACGCTTCTTTCCCGGCGCGCCGACGGTCCGGCGATCGCGCTCGACTTTCCCGTCGAGGACAAGTTCGCCGCTCTTCCGGCGCGGCGCGGGCGGGGCGCGCCTGCGGCCTTTCTCTCGATCCAGGAGGGGTGCGACAAGTTCTGCGCTTTTTGCGTCGTGCCGTACACCCGCGGGGCCGAGTTCTCGCGCCCCGTGGCCGCCATCGTCGCCGAGGCCGAAAGCCTGGTCGCGGGCGGCGCGCGCGAGATCACGCTCCTCGGCCAGAACGTCAACGCCTATTGCGGCGCGGGCCCCGACGGCAAGGACTGGGGGCTCGCGGCGCTGCTCGCCCGCCTGGCCGAGATTCCCGGGCTCGACCGGCTGCGCTACACGACCTCGCACCCCTGCGATATGACCGATGAGCTGATCGCGGCGCACGGCGCGCTTCCCGCTCTGATGCCGTTTCTGCACCTTCCGGTTCAATCGGGGTCGGACCGCGTGCTCGCCGCCATGAACCGCCGGCACAGCGCCGACGATTACCTGCGGATCGTCGAGAAGCTGCGCGCCGCGCGGCCCGACATCGCGCTTGGCAGCGACTTCATCGTCGGCTTTCCGGGCGAGACCGAGGCCGACTTCGAGGCCACGCTCGCGCTTGCGCGCGCGGTCGGTTTCGCCCAGGCCTATGCGTTCAAGTTCAGCCCCCGGCCGGGAACCCCGGCGGCGGCGCGCGAGGACCAGATCTCCGAGGCCGAGAAGGCCGCCCGACTGGAGGCGCTTCAGGCCCTGCTCGCCGAAAGCCAGGCGGCGTTCAACCGCGCCTTCATCGGGCGCAGTCTGCCGGTCCTGTTCGAGCGCGCGGGCCGCCATCCGGGGCAGCTCGTCGGGCGCAGCCCGTACATGCAGGCGGTGCACGCCCGGCTTCCTGACGCTGCGCTCGGCCGGATCGTGACGGTCGAAATCGCGGACAGCCATCCTCACAGCCTCGAAGGCGTCGCGTCCGCCTTCGCGGTTCCCGCTCCGGAGCGATCCGCGCGCGCCGCGGAGGTGTCCGCTTGAGCCGCAAGCCCCGCCGCGCCGGCGCCCACGAGCCGCTCACCTCGGCTCTGGCGGAGTTCGACGACAACGCGCTTTTGCCGGCGTTGTTCGGCGAGCGCGACCAGAACCTGGCGCGGATCGAGGAGCGCCTCGGCGTATCGCTCGCCTCGCGCGGCAACCGGGTCACGCTTTCGGGCGCGCCCTGGCAGGTGCAGACCGCGAAGCTCGTCCTCGATGGGCTCTACAGTCGGCTGCGTCGCGGCCGCGAGGTCGACGCCGCCGCGGTCGACGCCGCGATTCGCATCGCGCTTGGCGGCGGCGGGGATGAGGCGGCGCTCGCCGGCGAATGGGGAAACGAGCTTGCGGTCCGGACCCAGAAGCGGACGATCGAGCCGCGCTCGCTGATGCAGGCGGCGTACCTGCGCGCGCTCGCCGACTACGACCTCGTCTTCGCGCTCGGCCCGGCGGGCACGGGCAAGACCTACCTTGCGGTGGCGGTCGCGGTCTCGATGTTGATTGCGGGGCGGGTCGACCGGATCGTGCTTTCGCGCCCGGCGGTCGAGGCCGGCGAGCGGCTCGGCTTCCTGCCCGGCGATTTGCGCGAGAAGGTCGATCCCTATCTGCGCCCGCTCTACGACGCGCTCCACGACATGATGCCCGGCGACCGGGTGCGTCGCCGGCTCGAGACCGGCGACATCGAGATCGCGCCGCTCGCCTTCATGCGCGGGCGCACGCTGTCGAACGCCTTCGTCATTCTCGACGAAGCCCAGAACACCTCGCCCGTGCAGATGAAGATGTTCCTCACCCGGCTGGGCGAGAACTCGCGCATGGTCGTGACCGGCGATCTGTCGCAGGTCGACCTTCCGGCGGGGACGCGTTCGGGGCTTCGCGACGCGCTCGATACGCTGGCCGGGATCGAAGGGGTGAAGACGGTCGCCTTCACCGACGCCGATGTGGTCCGGCACGATCTGGTCACGCGCATCGTGCGGGCTTACGATATGCGCAGCCAAGCCCGCCGGGAAGAAGGGGCCGACAACGTGAATGGAGAAGGGCCGGCAGGCGAAAGCCGCGAGCCGACGACATGAGCGACGACGAACCGCCGTCATCCGACCCCGAAACCGCTGGGCCGCGCCCGGCCTTCGACGTGAGCGTCGAAATCACAGCCCCCGGCTGGCGCGAGGTGTTGCCTACGGCTGCGGCGATGGCCCGCGAAGCGGCTGAAGCGGCGCTTGCTGCGGCCGGGTTCGGCCCGCTCGCCCATATGCTCGAGGTCGGCATCCGTCTCGCCGGTGACCCAGAGTTGCGCGCACTGAACGCGCGCTTTCGCGGGATCGACAGACCGACCAACGTGCTCGCCTTTCCGGCGACCGATTGCCGGCCGGGCCGGCTTCCCGCGCCGCCCGCCGAAGGGGCTCCGATCGCGCTCGGCGACGTCGCCGTCGCCTACGAGACCGCCGCCCGCGAGGCCCGCGCGGCGGCCCGGCCGCTCGCCGACCATCTCCGCCATCTGGTGGTCCACGGCGTTCTGCACCTCGCCGGCCACGACCACAAAACGGATGCCGAGGCCGCGGCGATGGAAGCGCTCGAGGCGCGGGCGCTCGAACGCCTCGGCGCGCCCGATCCTTACAGGTCTGCGGGTTCCGACGAGCCCGAACCATGCGATGAACGCTCGCCCGCCGCATAATAAACCGAACGGCAATGGCCCCAATGCGCACGATGCGCCGGCCGTCTCGTTCGTCGAAGGAATTCGGCGCTGGTTTTCCAGCCTCGGCCACCGCCGCGACGGCGAGGACAGCCTGCGCGAGGCGATCGAACGGCTGATCGAGCGGGCCGCCGATGAGACCGTCGAGGTGAGCGCGGAAGAGCGCTCGATGCTGCTCAACCTCCTTCACTTCGGCGAGCTGCGCGTCGACGACGTGATGGTGCCGCGCGCCGATATCGTAGCGGTCGAGATGGCGACGCCGCTCGACGAGGTGGTGGCCGTCATGCGCGAAGCGGGGCACTCGCGGCTGCCGGTCTACCGCGGCACCGTCGACGACATCGTGGGCATGGTGCACGTGCGCGACCTCCTCCGCTTCTGGGGCTCGGACGAGCCCTTCGCGCTCGCCGGAATCGCGCGCCGCCTCCTGTTCGTGCCTCAGTCGATGCGGGTGCGCGACCTTCTGCTGCGGATGCGGATGACGCGCATCCACATGGCGATCGTGGTCGACGAGTACGGGGGCACCGACGGCCTCGTCACCATCGAGGATCTGGTCGAGGAGATCGTCGGCGAGATTCAGGACGAGCACGATGTCGATAACCTGCCTGTGCTCGTCGAGCAGTCGGGCGACGTCATCGAGGCCTCGGCCAGGGTTCCGGTCGAAGATCTCGAGGCCCGAGTCGGCTTCGCCCTTCTGACCGACGACCAAGAGGAGCATATCGAGACCTTGGGCGGGTTGGTCTTTGCGCTGGTCGGACGGGTGCCGACCCGGGGCGAGATCGTCGCCCATCCGTCGGGTCTTCAGTTCGAAATCGTCGATGCCGACCCCCGGCGCGTGAAGCGCCTGCGCATCCACAACGTCCCCCCCCGGCCGGACGCGGGCTGAGCCGTCGTGTCGCGCGGGTCCGTTCTCGAAGGGGTGGGGCGCCGGCTGCGCCGGCTCGATGGCTGGCTGCGAGGCGGCGGGCGCGTGCGTCGTTTCGCGCTTGCGGCGCTGCTCGGCGCAATGGCGACGGCCGCCCTGCCGCCGCTTCACATCCTCCCGCTTTATCTCGTCGCGTTCACCGGGCTCGCGCGCCTGATCGACGCGAGCCCCGGCCGACGCGCCGCTTTCGCGGTGGGATGGTGGTTCGGCTTCGGCCACTTCGTCAGCGGGCTCTACTGGTTCGCCAACGCGCTCATGACCGATCCCGAGCGCTTCGCCTGGTTGATCGCGCCGGCGGTGTTCGGCATCTCGGGATTGCTTGCGGTCTATCCCGCGATCGCCGCCATGCTCGCCCGGGCCTGCGCCGCCGGGGGGCCGCGCATCGCCGGCCTTGCGCTCGCCTGGGTGGCGACGGAGTGGCTGCGCGGCTGGCTGTTTACGGGCTTTCCCTGGAACCTGATCGGGCTCGGCTGGACGGTCTCGGACGCGATGATCCAACTCGCCGCCTTGACCGGGGTGTGGGGACTCAGCCTGGTCACCGTCTTCGCGGCGGCCGCCCCGGCGGCGCTCGCCGGCCCCGGGGGGTGGCGCGCGCGGGCCTGGCCGAGCGTTCTCGGCGCGGCGCTGCTCGCCGCGGTCTGGGCGGGCGGGGCGATCCGGCTCGCCAATGCGGGCGACGAGACCGTGGCGAACGTGCGGCTCAGGATCGTGCAACCCAATGTCGCCCAAGACCACAAGTGGAAGCCCGAGCTCCGCGCCGCTCTGTTCCGCCGTCACCTCGCGCTCACCCGCTCGCCGGGGTTCAAGAGCGTGACCCACGTAATCTGGCCCGAGACCGCGGTCGCCTACGCCCTCGCCGACGAGCCCCGCCTGCGAGCGGCGATCGCCGCCGTCACGCCTCCCGGCGGCGCGGTCATCACCGGCGCGATCCGGACCACGCCGCAGGGCGCGCCGAAGCCCCAGATCTGGAACAACCTCGCCGCGGTCGATGGCCGGGGGCGCGTGGTCGCGAGCTACGACAAGTTCCATCTCGTCCCTTTCGGCGAGTACGTGCCTTTCCGCTCGATCCTGCCGCTCGACAAGATCACTTACGGCTCGCTCGACTTCTCGGCCGGGCCGGGGCCGCGCACCCTGCGGGTTCCGGGGCTGCCGCCGTTCAGCCCGCTGATCTGCTACGAAGCGATCTTTCCAGGGCGCGTCCTCGATCCCAACGACCGGCCTAAGTGGTTGCTCAACATCACGAACGACGCCTGGTTCGGCGAATCCAGCGGCCCTTACCAGCACTTCGCGGCCGCCCGCATGCGGGCGGTCGAGGAAGGGCTGCCCCTGGTCCGCGCGGCCAACACCGGGATTTCGGCGGTCGTCGATCCTTACGGGCGGGTCCGCGCCCGTCTCGGGCTCGGCGAAGGCGGGGTGCTCGATTCCCCCCTGCCGACGGCGCTCGAGGGCGCGCCTCCCTTCGCTCGGTGGGGAAAAGGAGCGTTGCTCGCATTCGTTGTGGCCGCCGGCGGCCTCGTTGGCTGGTGGAGCGCTCGATCCCGAATTCTTGGGGCAAAACCCGTTTGACTACACGCAATGGTATGTGTAGCGTGCCGCGCGGGCCGCGACCTTAACGCGCGCGTAACCCCCCGCGCGCTTGAATAGGCCGCTGCCCGATCGCCGCACGCATCGTGCCGGCGGGGGGATAAATATACTGGTTCAGGAGGAAAGCCAGGAGCCATGACAACGGGCCCTAACCCTATCGATGTGCATGTGGGCAGCCGCGTGCGTCTTCGCCGCACGCTCCTCGGCATGAGTCAAGAAAAGCTTGGCCAGGCCCTGGGGCTCACCTTTCAGCAAATTCAAAAGTACGAGCGCGGCGTCAACCGGATCGGGTCGAGCCGGCTCTACCAGCTCAGCCAGATCCTCGACGTGCCGGTGTCGTTCTTCTTCGACGACATGCCGGCCGCGAACGCATCGCCCGCGTCGGGCCTTGCCGAAACGCCGCAGGCGCCTCTCGAACGCGACCCCATGGTCAAGCGCGAGACGCTCGAGCTGGTGCGCGCCTACTACCGGATCCGAGACCCGAACGCGCGCAAGCGCATCTTCGAGTTGACCAAGGCGGTGGCCGCGATCTCCGACAAGGTCGCGGCGGGATGATACGCCGGCCGGCGCGGGCCTCTGCGGTCCGCATCGGCGCGGTTCTTGAGGGCGGCGGCGCGATCGCGCCGGAGGCGCGGTCAAGGGGGAATCCGCTTGACCGCAAGGGCGATCCTTGTCACAAAGGCCGCCGAATCCCGGCCCGAACGGTCGGCGGAGCCCTTTTCCGGCGTCGGCCCGGGCGGACCTTCCGCATATGCCGCGCCGCTGGAATGGCGGCGTCGAACGGGCCGACTGGGCGGCCGCCCGGAAGGATTTCCAGTCGGCGGGGACGTCGGCCAGCAGGATTGACAACCGGGGTATCGTCGTGACGAGACGGGCGTATTTCTTCACCAGCGAATCGGTCTCCGAAGGCCATCCCGACAAGATCTGCGATCGCATCTCGGACGCGGTGGTCGACGCCTACATCGCCGCCGACCCTTACGCCCGGGTCGCGGTCGAGACGTTGGTGACCACCAACCGCATCATCCTCGCCGGCGAGGTGCGCGGCCCCGATTCGATCACGCCCGCCCGGATCGAAGAGATCGCCCGCGCCTGCGTGCGCGAGATCGGGTACGAGCAAGAAGGCTTCCACTGGAAGCGCGCGACGGTCGAGACCTATATCCACGCCCAATCGGCCGACATCGCGCTCGGCGTGGACGCCCGCGGCAACAAGGACGAGGGCGCGGGCGATCAAGGCATCATGTTCGGCTACGCCTGCCGCGAGACCGACGCCTACATGCCGGCGCCGATCCA
>CAYYWV010000073.1:0-10336 GCA_964475385.1 uncultured Alphaproteobacteria bacterium
GCGGCGGGCGGCGCGGCGGATTTGCCGTCTGCGCCTTCCTCGATCACGCCGAGGACCGCGCCGACCGCGACGTTCTCGCCGGGCTTGACGCGAACCTCCGAGAGCCGGCCGCCGGCCGGAGCCGGCACCTCCAGCGTGACCTTGTCGGTTTCGAGCTCGACCAACGGCTCGTCGGGGGAAACCGCCTCGCCGGGCGATTTGAACCATTGCGCAACGGTCGCCTCGACGATCGACTCGCCGAGGCTCGGAACCTTGATTTCGACGTTCATCGCTCTTTCGACCGCTTGGTCCAGGGTCGCCGCCGCGCGAGCCGCGGGCGGCCGGTTGGGTTCAGGGGTTAAGGCGCGAGCGCCGCGTCGATCAACGCCGCCTGCTCGCGCAGGTGAAGCTTGAGGAAGCCGGCGGCGGGCGACGCCGCTTCCGGCCGGCCGACGTAACGCGGCCGCTTGGACTTGCCGTCGAGCTCGAGCAAAAGCGCCTCGATCCGCGGCGCGACATAGGTCCAGGCGCCCATGTTCTGGGGCTCTTCCTGGCACCACACGATCTCGGCCTGCGGGAACCGCGCGAGCTGCTCTTTGAGCGCATCGTCCGGGAACGGCGCGAGCTGTTCGAGCCGGAGCATGGTGATGTCCTTGATCCCGCGTTTGTCGCGCTCGGCCTCAAGGTCGTAGAACACCTTGCCCGAGCACAGGAGCACGCGGCGGATGTCCTTGTCGGGCGCCGGCATCGCGTCCTCGTAGAGAACGCGGTGGAACGACGTGCCGGGCCCCATGTCGGCGAGCCGCGAAACGCAGCGCTTGTGCCGCAGGAGCGACTTCGGCGTCATCACCACGAGCGGCTTGCGGAAGTCGCGGCGAAGCTGGCGCCTGAGCACGTGGAAGAACGAGGCCGGGGTGGTGCAGTTGACGACCTGCATGTTGTCCTCGGCGCAGAGCTGGAGGTAGCGCTCGAGCCGCGCCGAGGAGTGCTCGGGCCCCTGGCCTTCGTAGCCGTGGGGCAGCAGCATCACCAGCCCCGACATGCGCAGCCACTTGTACTCGCCCGACGAGACGAACTGGTCGATGATGACCTGGGCGCCGTTCGAGAAGTCGCCGAACTGCGCCTCCCACAGCACCAGGGTGCTGGGATCGGCGAGCGAGTAGCCGTACTCGAAGCCGAGGACCGCGGCCTCGGACAGCATGCTGTCGACGACCTCGTACGGGGCCTGGCCCTCGCGGATGTGGTTGAGCGGCACGTAGCGGTCCTCGGTCACCTGGTCGACGAGCACCGAATGGCGCTGGCTGAAGGTGCCGCGCCCGCTGTCCTGGCCGACGAGGCGCACGCCGTTGCCTTCGACCAGAAGGGTGCCGAAGGCGAGCGCCTCGGCGGTGGCCCAGTCAATGCCCTCGCCGGTCTCGATCATGTGGCGGCGGCGGTCGAGAAAGCGCTCGAGCTTGCGGTGGATCGTGATCCCTTCGGGGCGCGCCGAGATCGCGAGCCCGACCTCCTTGAGAAGCGCCATCGGCACGTCGGTGCGGCCGCGCCGCGGGCCGGTCCCCTCGGCCTTGCGGTAGCCGGCCCAGACGCCTTCGAGCCAGTCCGCCTTGTTGGGCTTGTAGCCGCGGGAGGCCTCGAGCGCCTTTTCGAGCTTGGCGTTGAACTCCTCGATCAGGGCCTCGGCCTCCTTGGCGCTGATCACGCCGTCGGCGATCAGCTTCTCGGTGTAAAGCTGGCGCGTGGTCGGGTGCTGGGCGATCTTGCGGTACATGAGCGGCTGGGTGAACGCCGGCTCGTCGCCCTCGTTGTGGCCGTGGCGGCGGTAGCAGAACATGTCGATGACCACGTCGCGGTTGAACCGCTGGCGGAACTCGACCGCGAGCTTGGCGACGTGGACCACGGCCTCGGGGTCGTCGCCGTTGACGTGGAAGATCGGCGCCTGGACCATCTTGGCCACGTCGGAGGGGTACGGCGACGAGCGCGAGTACCGCGGGCTGGTGGTGAAGCCGATCTGGTTGTTGATGATGACGTGGATCGTGCCGCCGGTGCGATGCCCGCGAAGCTGCGACAGCCCGAGCGTTTCGGCGACCAGCCCCTGGCCGGCGAAGGCGGCGTCGCCGTGGAGCAAAAGGCTCATCACCCGGCGGCGCTCGGTGTCCCCGCGCTGGGCCTGCTTGGCGCGGGTCTTGCCTTCGACCACCGGGTCGACGGCCTCGAGATGCGACGGGTTGGCGGTGAGGCTGAGATGGATGCGCCGCCCGTCGGGCAGCTCGCGGTCGGTCGAAGTCCCGAGGTGGTACTTGACGTCGCCCGAGCCCTGGACGTCCTCGGGATGCGCCGGCTCGCCCTGGAACTCGGCGAACACCGCGGCGTAGGACTTGTTCATGATCGTGGTGAGCACGTTGAGCCGGCCGCGGTGCGGCATGCCGAGAACGATCTCCTCGATCCCGAGCGCCGCCGAATGGTTGACGATCGCGTCGATCATGGGGATCGCGCTCTCCGCGCCTTCGAGCGAGAACCGCTTGGTGCCCGTGTACTTGATGTGGAGGAAGCGCTCGAACCCTTCCGAGGCGTAAAGGTCGCGCAGAATCTGCACCTTCTCCTCGTTCGAAAGGTTCGGCTGGTTGCGCGAGTTCTCGACCTTCTGCTGAATCCACGACTTCTGGTCGGGATACTGGATGTGCATGAACTCGACGCCGATCTTCCCGCAGTAGGTCTGCTTGACGATCGCGAGGATCTCGCGCAGGGTCGCGGTCTCGAGCCCGAGCACGCCGTCGACGAAGATCTCGCGGTCGTAGTCGGCCTCGGTGAAGCCGTAGGTCGCGGGGTCGAGTTCGGGGTGGTGCTTCTCGCCGTCGAGGCCGAGCGGATCGAGATTCGCGATCAGATGGCCGCGCACGCGATAGGCGCGGATCATCATCAGGGCGCGGATGCTGTCCTGGGTCGCCTTGCGGATCGTGGCCGCATCGATCGGCGCCGCCGCCGGGGCCGCGGGCGCGGCCGTCGCCGCCTGGCCGTTGACCTCGTCGCCCTCGACCGCGGGCATGCGGGGCCTGGGCGCCCAGGGCGCGCCCCGCGCCTCTTCGATCACCGCGCGGATGTCGTCGCCGAGCTCGCCGAAGAACGCGCGCCAGCTCGGATCGACCGCGCCGGGGTCGCTCAGGTAGCGCTCATAGAGCTCTTCGATGAAGGCGTAGTTGGCGCCATAGAGAAAGGACGTCTCGTCAAGCCGCTGTCCCATTGCTCTCTTACCGTCGCTCCTCGCCCGCGCGAATGCGCCTGCACTGCGCGTTAGTCAGACGGATTAACGTTTCAATACCTTTAACATGGTGCGGCCCAGGCTCGCCGGCGACTCGGCGATCGTCACTCCGGCCGAGCGCAGCGCCTCGATCTTGTCCTCGGCGCCGCCCTTGCCGCCGGAGATGATCGCGCCCGCGTGCCCCATGCGGCGGCCCGGCGGCGCGGTCCGCCCGGCGATGAAGCCGACCACCGGCTTCTTGCGCTTCTCCGAGCGCAGGAACGCGGCGGCCTCCTCCTCGGCGCTGCCGCCGATCTCGCCGATCATGATGATGCCCTCGGTCTCGTCGTCGGCGAGGAACATCTCGAGGCAGTCGACGAAGCTGGTGCCCGCCACCGGGTCGCCGCCGATGCCGATGCAGGTCGACTGGCCGAGCCCGGCGGCCGTGGTCTGGGCCACGCCTTCGTAGGTGAGCGTGCCCGAGCGCGAGACGATGCCGATGCTGCCGCGGCGGTGGATGTGCCCCGGCATGATGCCGATCTTGCAGGCGTCGGGGGTGATCACGCCCGGGCAGTTGGGCCCCACCAGCCGGGTCTTGGAGCCGGCGAGCGCGCGCTTGACGCGCACCATGTCGAGAACCGGAATCCCTTCGGTGATGCAGACCACCAGCGGAATCTCGGCGTCGATCGCTTCGAGGATCGCGTCGGCCGCGAACGGCGGCGGCACATAGACCGCCGAGGCGTCGGCCCCTGTCGCGCGCCGCGCCTCGTCGACGGTATTGAACACCGGCAGGTCGAGATGGGTCGTTCCCCCTTTGCCCGGGGTCACGCCGCCGACCATGCGGGTGCCGTAAGCGATCGCTTGTTCGGAATGGAAGGTTCCCTGCGAGCCGGTGAAGCCCTGACAGATGACCCGCGTGTTCGCGTCGACCAGAACCGCCATCAGGCCGCCTCCTTCACCGCCTTGACGATCTTCTCGGCGGCGTCCGAAAGATCCTCCGCCGGGACGATCGCGAGCCCCGATTCGGCGAGGATCTTCTTGCCGAGATCGACGTTCGTGCCTTCGAGCCGAACCACCAAAGGCACCCGCAGGCTGACCTCGCGGGCGGCGGCGACCACGCCTTCGGCGATCACGTCGCAACGCATGATGCCGCCGAAGATGTTGACCAGAATGCCTTCGACCGCCGGGTCCGACAGGATCAGCTTGAACGCCGCGGTCACCCGCTCGCGGGTCGCGCCGCCGCCGACGTCGAGGAAGTTCGCGGGCTCGCCGCCGTGAAGCTTGATGATGTCCATGGTCGCCATGGCGAGCCCGGCGCCGTTGACCATGCAGCCGATATTGCCGTCGAGCTTGACGTAGTTGAGGTCGTGCTTCGAAGCCTCGAGCTCGCGCGGGTCTTCCTCGCCTTCGTCGCGCATGTCGGCGACGTCCTTGTGGCGGAACAGCGCGTTGTCGTCGAAGTTCATCTTGGCGTCGAGGGCGACGAGCGCGCCGTCGCCGGTGACCACCAGCGGGTTGATCTCGATGAGGCTCGCGTCCTTGGCGAGGAAGGCGTCGTAGAGCCCCTTGAGGAAGCGCACCGCGGCCGAGACCTGCTTGCCTTCGAGGCCGAGCCCGAAGGCGACCTTGCGGGCGTGGAACGCCTGCATCCCCACCGCCGGATCGACGGCGACCTTGAGGATCTTCTCGGGGCTCTTCGCCGCCACCTCCTCGATCTCCATGCCGCCTTCGGTCGAGGCCATCACCGTGACCCAGCCGGTCGCCCGGTCGATCAGCATGCCGAGGTAGAGCTCGCGCGCGATGTCGCAGCCCTCCTCGACGTAGACCCGCTTGACGACCCGGCCCTCGGGACCGGTCTGGTGCGTGACCAGCGTCATGCCGATCATCGATTCGGCGGCGCGCGCCACCTCGTCGATCGAGCGGACGACCTTGACGCCGCCGCCCTTGCCGCGGCCGCCGGCGTGGATCTGGGCCTTGACGACCCAGACCGAGCCGCCGAGGTCGCGCGCCGCGGCGGCCGCCTCGTCGGCGGTATAGGCCACGGCGCCGCGGGGGACGGCCACCCCGTATTGGGCCAACAGGCCCTTCGCCTGATATTCGTGGATGTTCATCGGATGCCAATCGAGACGCGCCCGCCCGGCGGGTGCATTTGGTCGTTGTTAAGGCGTGGTTGTAGTGCAGTCGGAATCACGACGCAAGACGCGAAACCGGATTTCGCGCGCAAATTTGGGTGATTGCGGCCCAGCACAGCGTCGCCGCCGGGCCGCTCTCGAAGATCAGCTCACAGATCGATCGACTCGACAAGGCCGCGCACCGCAGCGATCGAACGTTCGAAGGCCGCGCGTTCGTCGTCGTTGAGCGCGATCTCGACGACGCGCTCGACGCCGCCGGCGCCGATCACCACCGGCACCCCGATGAACAGGCCCTCGACCCCGTACTCGCCGGAAAGATGGGCCGCGCAGGGCAGCACCCGCTTCTTGTCCTTGAGATAAGCCTCGGCCATCTGGATCGCGGCCGACGCCGGCGCGTAATAGGCCGAGCCGGTCTTGAGCAGCCCGACGATCTCGGCGCCCCCGCCGCGGGTGCGCTGGATGATGGCGTCGAGCGTCTCCTGGGTGATCCAGCCCATCTTCACGAGATCGGGAATCGGAATCCCGGCGACCGTGGAATAGCGCGCGAGCGGCACCATGCTGTCCCCGTGGCCGCCGAGCACGAAGGCGGTCACGTCCTCGACCGAGACCCCCATCGCCTCGGCGAGGAAGTAGCGGAACCGCGCCGAATCGAGAATGCCCGCCATGCCGACGATCTTGTTCGGCGCAAGCCCGCTGATCCGGTGCAGCGCCCAGACCATCGCGTCGAGCGGATTGGTGATGCAGATCACGAAGGCGTCGGGGCAATGGGCGCGAATGCCGTCTCCCACCGCCTTCATGACCTTGAGGTTGATGGCCAAGAGGTCGTCGCGGCTCATCCCCGGCTTGCGCGCAACCCCGGCCGTGACGATCACCACGTCGGCGCCTTCGATCGCGGCGTAGTCGTTGGCGCCCGCGAAGCGGGCGTCGAACCCCTCGATCGGCGAGCTTTGGACCAGATCGAGCGCTTTGCCCTGGGGAAGCCCCTCGACCACGTCGAAGATGACGACGTCGCCGAGCTCCTTGAGCCCGGCGAGATGCGCGAGCGTGCCGCCGATGTTGCCGCCGCCGATCAGCGCAAGCTTGTTCCGTGCCATGGTCCTGTCCTTGTTCGAGTGGAGCCGCAAAACCGGCCCTGTGCGGGCTACCTACCCCCATCCCCGGACGGACGCAAGGGCGGAAAGGGCGTTCGCGCCTGCGCAAACGCGCCCATCCCCCAACTATTTTTTTCCAACTATTTTCTTCATTACTTCAGCGTCGGCATGACGTACTCGGCGCCGGTGCGAATCCCCGACGGCCAGCGCGTGGTGACGTACTTCATCTTGGTGTAGAAGCGCACGCCCTCGGGACCGTGCATATGGTGGTCGCCGAACAAGGAGCGCTTCCAGCCGCCGAACGAGTGGTAAGCCACCGGCACCGGGATCGGCACGTTGACGCCGACCATGCCGATGTTGGCGCGCATGGCGAAGTCGCGCGCGGCGTCGCCGTCGCGGGTGAAGATCGCGGTGCCGTTGCCGTACTCGTGCGCGTTGACCATGCCGAGCGCCTCCTCGTAGTCCTTGGCGCGCACGACCGAGAGCACGGGGCCGAAGATCTCTTCTTTGTAGATGCGCATCTCGGGCGTCACCTTGTCGAACAGGCAGCCGCCCATGAAGTAGCCGTTCTCATAGCCCTGGAGCTTGAGCCCGCGGCCGTCGACGACGAGCTCGGCGCCTTCCTCGACGCCGAGGTCCACATAGCCGCGCACCTTTTCGAGATGCTCCTTGGTCACCAACGGCCCCATCTCGGCCTCGGGATCGGTGTAGGGACCGATCTTGAGCCCCGAGATCCGCGGCGCAAGCCGGTCGATCAGCGTGTCCGCCACCTTGTCGCCGACCGCGACCGCGACCGAGATCGCCATGCAGCGCTCGCCGGCCGAGCCGTAGCCCGCCCCCATCAGGGCGTCCGTCGCCTGGTCGAGGTCGGCGTCGGGCATCACGATCATGTGGTTCTTGGCCCCGCCCAGCGCCTGGACGCGCTTGTTGTAAGACGTGCCGGTCTTGAAGATGTACTCGGCGACCGGGGTCGAGCCGACGAAGCTGACCGCCGCGATGTCGGGATCGGCGAGGATGGCGTCGACCGCCTCCTTGTCGCCGTTGACCACGTTGAGCGCGCCCGCCGGCGCGCCCGCCTCCTCGAGCAGCTCGACCAGGCGCAGGCTCGCCGACGGGTCTTTCTCCGACGGCTTGAGCACGAATGTGTTGCCGCAGGCGAGCGCCATCGGGAACATCCACATCGGCACCATGGCCGGGAAGTTGAACGGCGTGATCCCGGCGCAGACGCCGAGCGGGCGGCGCATCGAAAGGCCGTCGACGCCGGTGCCGACGTCGGTCGAGCACTCGCCCTTGAGAAGGTGGGGAATGCCGGTCGCGAACTCGACCACCTCGATGCCGCGCTGGACCGAGCCGCGGGCGTCGTTGAAGGTCTTGCCGTGCTCGCGGGCGACGAGCTCGGCGAGCTCGTCGAGATGGGCCTCGCACAGCTCCTTGAAGCGGAACATGACCCGCGCCCGCGCGATCGGCGTCTTGGCCGACCATTCCGGGAAGGCGGCCTTGGCGGCCTCGACCGCCTCGCGGACCTCGGCCGCAGAGGCGAAAGGCGCCTTCGCGATGACCTCGCCGGTGGCCGGGTTGAAGATGTCGCCGAAGCGGCCGCTCTTGCCCTCGACCTTCCTGCCGTTGATGTAGTGATGAAGGGTCGTCGTCATTCCAGTCTGCCTCCTCCGCTTGGCCGCCCGACGCGCGTCGCGACCATCCTCCATTCCTTGGCGCCGAATCAACAGGGCTCGGCCGCGCGACGCAAGCCCTTTCTTGACCCGATGGTCAACCGCCCGCCGTCGCCCCGGGCGATGGCGCGAAAGCGCGCTCCATCTCGCGGCGCAAGCCGACCGCGGGCGCGGTCTCGTCGATCTCGACATCGGCCCAGCGGACCACCGCGCCTTCGGCGACCGGCCGGGCGAGCCGCGCCCCGTGGGCGAGCCCGAGCGGCAGCGCGCCGGCGGCCAGCGAATCGGCCGCCGGCATCAACCGTCCGTAGACCGTGTAGCCGCCCTCGCCGTCGAGAACCTCTCCCGCCGCGAGGTCGCGCTTGGCGGTCGCCGCCACGTCGCCCCGGAACGCGCGCGGCGTCCCGGTCGGCTCGCCGCGGAGCGCCGCCGAGGCGACGCTGATTCCGAGCTCGAGCCCGATCAGATGCGCGGGCCGGTAGAGCGCCGCATAACGTCCGGTCTCGTCGGTGCGCACCCCGTACTCGGCGAAGCAGCGGCGCACGTAGTCGTCGGGGGCTTCGAAGACGACATAGACCCCCCAGCGCAGATCGCCCGCCACATGGCGGCCGTCGCGCTCCTCGCTCGAAACGACCTCGACCGTGCCGGCGCGGCTGAGCTGGCCGCCGACCGCGCGCGGCCGCAGCACATGGGCGAGATCGTCGACCCCGCAGGGCGGAAAGGCGAGCCCCTCGGGCTGGGGCTCGAGGCCGCAGGCGTTGGCCACCGCGGCCATCTCGATCGCCGACTTGGTGCCGTCGAGGAAAGAGTTGAACATCTTCGGGTTCATGCCCCCGGCCGCCGCCTCTTCGGCGGTCAGGCCGTAATGGTCCCAGACCGTCTCCGGCGTGGATCGGTGATAGCCGGGCAGGTACTTGGTGCCCTTGCCGGCGCAGACCACCGGAAAGCCGGCCGCCCGCGCCCAGTCGACGAGCTCGGCGATCAGGGCCGGCTGGTCGCCGTAGGCCATCGAGTAGACGACCCCGGCCGCGCGCGCCCGGGCCGCCGCCAAAGGACCGGCGAGCGCGTCGGCCTCGACCGTCACCATGACGACGTGATGGCCCGCCTCGATCGCGGCGAGCGCATGGGCGAGCCCGGCCGCCGGATCGCCCGTGGCCTCGACGATCACGTCGAGCGCGCCTGCGCGGGCGAGCGCCTCGCCGTCGTCGGTGAGCCATACGCCGCCCGAGGCGAGCGCCGCGTCGAGATCGCGCGCGCCGGCCGCATCCTCGGGCCAGCCGGCGCGGACCAGCGCGATGCGCGCGCGTTCGGGCGCGAGATCGGCGATCGCCGCCACGCGCAGGCCGGGCGTGCGGCGCGCTTGGGCGAGAAACATGGTCGCGAACTTGCCGGCCCCGATCAGGCCGACGCGAATCGGCGCGCCGTCCTCGGCGCGCGCGCAAAGAAGACGATAAAGATTCATGGCTTTTCCCCGAAGACCCTCCCGCCCCAGCCATAGCGCGAACCCCTTTGCGCGGCAAGGGCCGCTCGGCCGGGAAACCGCTTCAGGGGCGGATCTCGATCGGCGCGCCGTCGGCGACCGCGTGCCAGACCTCGCGCATCGCCCGCGGCGGCAGCCCGATGCAGCCCCGGGTCCAACGCCGCCGGTCGGGCGCGGCGTCCCAGGGAAGATCGCCCCAAAGCGCGTGCAGCATGATCCCGCCGCCGGGATCGACGCCTTGGGCCCGCGCCCGCGCCCGGTCGGCCGCGTTGGGGTAGGAGATATGGATCGCCGGGCCGAGCCGCGGGCTCAACCTGCGCCAGTCGAGGACGTAACGCCCCTCGGGCGTCCGCCCGTCGCCCTCGCGCGCCTTGTGGCCGCGGGGCGCGAAGCCGAAGGCGACCGGATAGCGCGCGACCGCCACGCGGCCGTCGTAGAGAAGGAGAACCCCGCGGCTCTTGTCGACCACCACCCGATCGGCGCGGAGCACCGCCCGCGGCGCGAAGGCCGCAGCGCCCCAGCGCGCATAGGCCGACCAGACCGCCCAGCCGAGCCGCCCCGTCCCGACGAGAACCGCCGCAAGCGCCGCCGCAAGAACGATCCGCCGCGCAACGAGATGCCGCCATCCGCCCGCCATGGCGGAAGGTTCGCCGAAATTTGCGGCGGATTTTTGGCGGAACCGAGACCCGGATCAGGCCCGCGTCAGACGCGGCGTTCGAGCAGCTTTTTCTTGATCTCGGCGATCGCCT
>CAYYWV010000073.1:10436-12801 GCA_964475385.1 uncultured Alphaproteobacteria bacterium
GGCCCGCGTCAGACGCGGCGTTCGAGCAGCTTTTTCTTGATCTCGGCGATCGCCTTGGCCGGGTTCAGCCCCTTGGGGCAGGCCTGGGTGCAGTTGTAGATCGTGTGGCAGCGGAAGACGCGGAACGGGTCTTCGAGGGCATCCAGCCGCTCGCCCAGCGCCTCGTCGCGGCTGTCGACGATCCAGCGGTACGCCTGCAACAGAACGGCGGGGCCGAGGTAGCGCTCAGGATTCCACCAGTAGCTCGGGCACGAGGTCGAGCAGCAGGCGCAGAGGATGCACTCGTAAAGGCCGTCGAGCTTCTCGCGGTCCTCCTTCGACTGCAACCGCTCGCGGTCGGGCGGCGGCGGCGAATCGGCCTTGAGCCAGGGCTCGATCGATTCGAGCTGGGCGTAGAGATGGCTGAGGTCGGGCACCAGATCCTTGACCACATGAAGGTGCGGCAGGGGGAAGATCTTGATCTCCCGGCTCTTGATCTCGGAGATCGGCTTGGTGCAGGCGAGCGTGTTGACGCCGTCGATGTTCATCGCGCAGGAGCCGCAGACCCCTTCGCGGCAGGAGCGGCGGAAGGTGAGCGAGGAGTCGACCTCGTTTTTGATCTTGATCAGCGCGTCGAGAACCATCGGCCCGCAGTCGGCGAGGTCGATCGTGAAGCTGTCGACGCGCGGTCCTTCGTCGCCGTCGGGGCTCCAGCGGTAGATCTTGAACTCCCGCGGCTTCCCGGCGTCCTTGGGCGCGGGGTGCGTCTTGCCGGGGCGAACCCGCGAGTTGGGGGGAAGGGTGAATTGAACCATCGTCTCCTCGCAGCCCTAATAGACCCGCGGCTTGGGCGGGATGGTCTCGACGTCGTCGGAGAGCGGCTTGAGATGCACCGGCCGGTAATCGAGGCGCGGCGCGCCGTCGGCGTCGAGCCAGGAAAGCGTGTGCTTGAGCCAGTTTTCGTCGTCGCGGTCGGGGTAGTCCTCGCGCGCGTGCGCGCCGCGGCTCTCGGTCCGGGCGAGCGCCGAGTGAATGGTGACCAGGGCCTGGCGCAGAAGGTTGTCGAGCTCGAGGGTCTCGACCAGATCCGAGTTCCAGATCATCGAGCGGTCGGTCACCCGCACGTCGTCGAACGACTTCCAGATCGCGGTCAGCTTTTCGATCCCTTCGCTGAGAATCTCGCCGGTGCGGAACACGGTGCAGTTGGACTGCATCGCCCGTTGCATGGCGAGCCGGATCTCGGCCGTCGGCGTCGAGCCCTTGGCGTGGCGCAGCCGGTCAAGGAGCGCGATCGCGGCCTCGCCCGCATCCTTCGCGAGCGGCTTGTGGGGCGCGCCGGGCTTGACCAGTTCGCCCGCGCGGATCGCCGCGGCGCGGCCGAACACGACGATGTCGAGCAGCGAGTTGCAGCCCAGGCGATTCGCGCCGTGGACCGAGACGCAAGCGGTCTCGCCGATCGCCATCAGCCCCGGGCAGGTGGCGTCGGGGTCGTCGATGGTCGGGCGCAGCACCTCGCCGTGATAGTTGGTCGGAATCCCGCCCATGCAGTAATGCGCGGTCGGGATCACGGGGATCGGCTCCTTGGTCACGTCGACGCCGGCGAAGATGCGCGAGGTCTCGGAGATGCCGGGCAGGCGCTCGTGAAGAACCTCGGGCCCGAGATGCTCGAGGTGAAGGTAGATATGGTCTTTGTTCGGTCCGACGCCGCGCCCTTCGCGGATCTCGATGGTCATCGCCCGGCTGACCACGTCGCGCGAAGCGAGATCCTTGGCGGTGGGCGCGTAGCGCTCCATGAAGCGCTCGCCTTCCGCATTGACGAGATAGCCGCCCTCGCCGCGCGCGCCTTCGGTGATCAGGCAGCCGACCCCGTAGATCCCGGTCGGGTGGAACTGCACGAACTCCATGTCCTGAAGCGGCAGCCCGGCGCGCAGCACCATGCCGTTGCCGTCGCCGGTGCAGGTGTGCGCCGAGGTGCAGGAGAAGTAGGTCCGCCCGTAGCCGCCGGTGGCGAGCACCACGATGTGCGCGCGGAAGCGGTGGATCGTCCCGTCGTCGAGGTTCCAGGCCACGACCCCGCGGCAGGCGCCCTCGTCGTCCATGATCAAATCGATCGCGAAGTACTCGACGAAGAACTCGGCCCGGTGCTTGAGCGACTGCTGGTAGAGCACGTGCAAGAGCGCGTGCCCGGTGCGGTCGGCGGCGGCGCAGGCGCGCGGCACGGGGGCGGCGCCGAAGTCGCGCATATGGCCGCCGAAGGGGCGCTGATAGATGCGCCCGTCCTCGGTGCGCGAGAACGGCAGGCCGAAGTGTTCGAGCTCGATCACGGCGGGGACCGCCTCGCGGCACATGTACTCGATGGCGTCCTGGTCGCCCAGCCAGTCCGAGC
>CAYYWV010000074.1:0-12246 GCA_964475385.1 uncultured Alphaproteobacteria bacterium
TCACACGTTGAGCAGCAGGTACTCGCGCTCCCACGAGCTGACGACGTGCTGATAGGCGTCGTGCTCGGCCTGTTTGACGGCGATCAGCACCTCGACGAACTCGCGGCCCAGCACCTCGCGCAGGGGCCGGCTCGCGCGCAGCTTGTCGAGGGCGTCGGGCAGATAGCGCGGCAGCCCGTGGGCGCGCTCGTAGCCCGAGCCGGTGATCGGCTTGGTCGGCTCGAGCCCCTCCACCATGCCGAGATAGCCGCAGGCGAGCGTCGCCGCGATCGCGAGATAGGGGTTGGCGTCGGCGCCCGCGACCCGGTTCTCGACCCGCCGCGCCTCGGGCTTCGAGTTGGGCACCCGGAAACCCACGGTCCGGTTCTCGCGCCCCCAATGGACGTTGATCGGCGCGTCCGAGTAGCGTTGCAGGCGGCGGTACGAGTTGACGTTGGGCGCGACCAGCGGCATGGCCGCGGGCAGAAACTTTTGCAGCCCCGCGATATGCGACAGGAACAGGCGCGAATCGGCGCCCGATGGGGTGACGAACAGATTGCGCCCGGTCTTCTTGTCGACCACGCTTTGGTGGATGTGCATCGACGAGCCGGGCTCGCCGCTCATCGGCTTGGCCATGAAGGTGGCGTAGACGTTGTGCCTGAGCGCCGCTTGGCGAACGGTGCGCTTGAACAGCATGGCGTCGTCGGCGCGGCGCAACGGATCGCCGTGCTCGAAGTTGATCTCCATCTGGGCCGCGCCCGCCTCATGGGTCAGGGTGTCGATGTCGATCTCCTGCGCTTCGCAGTAGTCGTAGACGTCCTCGAACAGGGGATCGAACTCGTTGACCGCATCGATGCCGTAGGATTGGCGCCCGGTCTCGGGCCGGCCCGAGCGTCCGACCGGCGGCTCGAGCGGATAGTCGGGATCGGTGTTGACCGCGACCAGAAAGAACTCGAGCTCGGGCGCCACCACCGGCCGCCAGCCGCGCTCGTCGTAAAGCCGGAGCACCCGGCGCAGCACTTGGCGCGGGGCCATCTCGACCGGCTCGCCGTCGGCGCGGAAACAATCGTTGATGACCTGGGCCGTGGGCTCGTCGTACCACGGCACCATGCGCAGGCTGTCGGGGTCGGGCACGAGATAGATGTCCGGAATGGTCGGATCGGTCGGATCCTCGTCGGCCGACAGCCACTCCCCGGTCACGGTCTGGGTGAAGATCTGCTCGGGCAGGCGCAGCGAGCGGTCCGCCTGGCAGCGGATGAACTTCTCCGCCGGCAGGATCTTGCCGCGCGGAATCCCCGTCAGGTCCGGAACCAGGCACTCGACCTCGGTGATCCGGCGTTCCCTAAGCCACTTTTCCATGTATCACGCGTTCGTTGCGGGTCTCGGCGCGGGCGCGGCAGGCGTCGCCGAAGGCCCGGAACAAGGCCATCGACTGCGGGTTGTCGCGCACCCGCCATTCGGGGTGCCACTGCACGGCGATGGCGAAGCCGGGAGCGTCCTTGACCCGGACCGCCTCGACCAAGCCGTCGGGAGCGCGGCCTTCGACCGCAAGCCGGTCGGCGAGCCGGTCGATGCCTTGGGCGTGCAGCGAGTTGACCATGATCTCGGTCGCGCCGACGATGCGCGCGATCACGCCGTCCGCATCCAGGATAACCGGATGCGCGGGCGCGTACTGCTCGGCGCGCGGGAGCGACGTGTCCTCGCGGTGGTCAAGCATTCCCGGCAGCGCGTGCACGCGCTGATGCAAGGTGCCGCCGAGGGCGACGTTGAGCTCCTGGAAGCCGCGGCAGACCGCGAACAAGGGCAGGCCGGCCGCAAGCGCGGCGGTGATCAGCGGCAGGGTCGTCGCGTCGCGTTGCGGGTCGCGCATGGTCTCGGCGTCGAACGGCGCGCCGTCGTAGTGGTGGGGCTCGACGTTCGAAGGGCTGCCGGGCAGGAACAAGCCATCGAGCCGCGCGATCAGCTCGTCGAGATCGACGTGGCCGAACAGCGGATCGAGATCCGCGCCGCGGCCGAAGGCCGGCAGCAGAATCGGAAGCGCGCCGGCCCCATGCGCCACCGCGTTGATGTACTTCTCCCCCACCGCGTGGAACGGGTGGATGCCGATCTGGCGGACATCGGCCGGGATTCCTACGAGGGGAAGGGGTTTCTTGCCGCTCATCGCTTTTCAGCTAACACGGAGGCGATCCGCGGGCAAGCGCTTGGCGCGGATGGATCGGCGCGCCATATTGACCGCATGGACGACGCCACGAGCGGTTTGGAGACCCTGATCCTAAGCGGCAAGGGGATTGCGGTTGCGGCGATGTTCGCCGCGATGTTTCTGGGCGAACGCTTGCTCCCCGCGGTCCGTCCGCCCGCGGGCTGGCGGCGGGCCGCGCGCAACCTCGGGCTCTGGGGAGCGAACCTCGCGCTCTCGCCGCTGATCGTGCTTCCGATCACCGCCTGGGCGGCGGGCCACGGGCTGTTCGCCCGTCCCGCTTGGTGGTCGGGGCTTCCCGGGCTCGCCCTCGACCTCGCGCTTCTCGACTTCTGGATCTACTGGTGGCACCGGGCGAACCACGAGATTCCGTTTCTGTGGCGGTTCCACGAGGTCCATCACCTCGACCGCTTCCTCGATTCGACCACCGCGCTTCGCTTCCACTTCGGCGAGGTGGCGTTGTCGGCGCTCGTCCGCGCGGGCGTGATCGTCGCGTTCGGCTTTCCGTTCGTCTCGGTGGTCGCGTTCGAAACCTTGGTTCTGGTCGCGGCGCTGTTCCACCACTCGAACCTGCGCATTCCTTCCGGCCTCGAACGCGCGCTCGCGCGCGTGATCATCACGCCGTCGATCCACTGGGTCCATCATCACCGGACGCGCGCCGACACCGATTCGAACTACGGCACCGTGTTCAGCTTTTGGGACCGCATTTTCGGCACCCGCAGCCCAAGCCCTCGCCGCCCCGACATGCCGCTCGGCGTCGAGGGCCGCGAAGAGCGGGATTTCGCCCGCCTCCTCATCATTCCTTTTCTACCTCGGGGCTGACCGGTCCGCGCGAAACGCGCGCTCGATCCGCGGGTAGTACCACGCAAGCGTCAACGCGCGCGCCGCCATGAAGATCAGGAACGCGGCCCACAGGCCATGGTTCGCCCCCACGGAGGGCAAGGTCGCGGCCGCCGCGACGAAAACGGCGAGCGAGGCGATCATGGCGTTGCGCATCTCGCGCGAACGCGTGGCGCCGAAGAAGATGCCGTCGAGCTGATAGCTCCACACCGCGATCAGGGGCGCAACCGCGAGCCAGCCGAGAACCGCGCGCGCCGCTTTCCGCACCTCGGGAACGCTGGTCAGAAGGTCGACGAACAGCCCGCCGGCAAGCGCGTAAGCCCCGGCGAAGCCGACCGCGGTGTAAAGCGCCCAACGCGCGCTCGCCCGGACCGCCCCGCGGTAAGCGGCCAGGTCGCGCCCGCCGATCGCGCGCCCCACCAGCGCCTGGGCCGCGTTGGCGAAACCGTCGAGCCCGAAGGCCATGAAGTGGACCATGTTCATCAAGACGGCGTTCGCCGCCAGCACCACGTCGCCAAGCCGGGCGCCGAGCGCGGTCATGTAGGCGAAAGCCCCGATCAGGCAGAGGGTGCGGATGAAGATGTCGCGGTTGACGGCGACCGTGCGCCTGAGCGCCGCGGGCTCTAGAATCCGCGCGCCGCGCCAGCCGCCGCCGAGGCGGCCGAGCATCGCGAGCGCGAGCGCGGCCCCGAGCGCGATGCCGGCGTACTCGGCGACCAATGAGGCGAGCGCGACCCCTTCGACCGCCATGCCGAGGCGGACCACGAAGACGTAGTCGAGAACGATGTTGATGCCGTTGACGGCGACGGTCACGATCAGCCCCGCCCGCGTGTTCTGCATCCCGAGGAACCAGCCGAGCAGCACATAGTTGAGAAGCGCCGCCGGGGCGCCCCAGATGCGGATCGCGTAATAGGCCCGGGCGTGGCGCTCGACCTCGTCGCTCGCCTCGATCAAGGCCATGGCGACGGCGACGATCGGCCCCTGAAACGCGAGGATCAGGACCGCGAGCGCGGCCGCGACCAACCCCGCTCGGGCCAGCGCGGCCCGCATCTCGTCCGCATCGCCCGCGCCGTGGGCCTGGGCGGTGAAGCCGGTCGTGCCCATGCGCAGAAAGCCGAAGCCCCAGTAGAGAAAATCGAAGATCAACGCGCCGACCGCGACCGCGCCGAGATAGTAGGCTTCGGGCAAATGCCCGACCACGGCGGTATCCACGATCCCGAGCAACGGGACCGTGATGTTGGAGACGATGATCGGCCCGGCGAGCCGCCAAACGCGCCGGTTCCAGTTTGCGGCTTCGGTTTCGGGGACGCTCACGCGGACGCGTTCGCCGGGGCTCAGCGGCCCATTCCGCTTTCGGGCGGCGGCGGCGGAGCGACGAACAGCTTGGGATCGAGCGCGACGCCCTTCTGGAGGTTGTAAAGCGTGATCCGGGTGCGCAGTCCCTGGGGGTCGACCACCGTCCACTGGCGAAGCTCGAACGGGCGCTCGGTGAAGACCAGGGTAAGCGCGCCTTCGTCGGGTTGGTCGGCGCGGCGCAGCGTGATCCGGGTCACGCGATCGTCGCTTTCGATGTTTTCGACCGCGATCCCGTCGCCGAGACGGATTTCCTCGCCGACCAGGATGCCGGCCGGGGTCTGATCGATCGGAACCTGACTGACCTGGCCGACATCGCCGTCGATATAGGTGAGCCACGCGCCGTCGCTCACCATGACGACCTTCGACGGCGGCGCGTACTCGACCCGAAGCCGCCCCGGGCGCGCGATATAAAGCACGCCCTCGGCGACTCGGCCGTCATCGGCGACCTGAACGAAATCGGCGCGCAGGGTCGTGATCGCATTCAGATAGCGTTCGACCCGGGCGATCGTCGCGGCCGCGTTCGCATCCGCGCCCGCCCACGAGGCGGCGGAGGAGCAGAAAATGGCGACCGCCGCCGCGGCGGCCGCGATCAGACGCGCAAGAAGAACTCGGGACACGGTGTCTCCTGAGAGCGGATGACGCTGCCGGCGCGAGATCGCCGGCGTCAGTTGATCCTATCGTCGTCGATGTTGCGGGCAAGCACTTCGCGACGGCCGACGTGGTCGGCGCGGCTGATCACGCCTTCGGCCTCCATGCGCTCGATGATCCGCGCCGCCCGGTTGTACCCGATCTGGAGGTGGCGTTGGACGAAGCTGGTCGACGCCTTGCGCTCGCGGCAGACGAGCGCCACCGCCTGGTCGTAAAGCGCATCGTCGCCGCTCCCGCCGCCGAACAGAGCGAGCGGTTCGTCGTCGTCGCTTTCGGTGACCTCTTCGACATAGTCGGGCTGGCCCTGGGTTCTGAGGAAAGCGGCGACGCGCTCGACCTCGGCGTCGCTGACGAAGGGGCCGTGAACGCGCATGATCCGCCCGCCCGCCGCCATGAACAGCATGTCGCCGTCGCCGAGAAGCTGCTCGGCGCCCTGCTCGCCGAGGATCGTGCGGCTGTCGATCTTGGACGTGACCTGGAAGCTGATCCGGGTCGGGAAGTTGGCCTTGATGGTGCCGGTGATCACGTCGACCGACGGCCGCTGGGTCGCCATGATGAGGTGAATGCCCGCGGCCCGCGCCATTTGGGCCAGGCGCTGGATCGCGCCCTCGACGTCCTTGCCCGCGACCAGCATGAGGTCCGCCATCTCGTCGACCACGATGACGATGTAGGGCAGGGGGTCGGTCGGGAGCTCCTGCTCCTCGAACAAGGGCTCGCCGGTTTCGGCGTCGAAGCCGGTCTGCACCCGGCGCACCAGGGGCTCGCCCATAAGCCGGGCTTCGCTCACGCGCTTGTTGTAGCCGACGATGTTGCGCACGCCGAGCCGCGACATCGCCCGATAGCGGCTTTCCATCTCGCGGACCGCCCATTTCAACGCGACCACCGCCTTGGCCGGGTCGGTCACGACCGGGGCGAGCAGATGCGGGATGCCGTCGTAGACCGAAAGCTCGAGCATCTTGGGGTCGATCAGAATGAACTTGCACTGCTCAGGCGGCAGCCGATAGACGAGCGACAGGATCATCGAGTTGATCGCCACCGACTTGCCCGAGCCCGTGGTGCCCGCAACCAGAAGATGGGGCATCCGCGCGAGGTCGGTCATCACGGCCGCGCCGCCGATGTCCTTGCCGAGCGCGAGCATGAGCCGCGCGGCGGTCGCCTCGTACTCGGGCGCCGACAGAAGCTCGCGCAGATACACCGTCTCGCGGCGCGCGTTCGGAAGCTCGATCCCGATCACGCTGCGCCCCGGGATCAACGCGATCCGGACCGAGATCGCGCTCATCGAGCGCGCGATGTCGTCGGCGAGGCTGATGACCCGCGACGATTTGGTGCCCGGCGCGGGTTCGAGCTCGTAGAGCGTGACCACCGGGCCGGGCCGCACCTTGACGATCTCGCCGCGGACGCCGAAGTCCTCGAGCACCGCTTCGAGAAGCCGCGCGTTCTGGGCCAGCGCCTCGGCGTCGTCCTCGGCGCTCTGGGAGCGATCCGGCGGCAGGGTGAGCAGGTTCAGAGGCGGAAGCTGGTACTCGCCCGCGCCCGAAAGGTCCAGGGTCTCCTGGCGCGCCGGCGCGCGCGGCGGCCGCCGGGCGACGATCTTGGTTCGGGACGGATCGCGCTCCGGGGGGGACGGGGCCTCGTCGCTGCGCGGCCGGCGGCCGAGGCGCGGCTCGAGGCGGGGCTTCGCGGCTTTGCCTCGGTTGGCGCGGGGGCGTTTCCGCTCCGACGGCGTCTCCGCTTCGTCCGCGTCTTTCGTCCGGCCGCGCCGCGCGCGGACGCCCGCCGAGGCGCGGGCGGCGGCGCGCGCGAGGGGAGCGCCGCCCAGGCCCGCCGCTCGGGCGAGGCCGCGGCCGAGCGCGCGCCACTCCTCTCCGCTCAGGCCGAGCGCGCCGGCGAACGCGGCGAGAGCGAGCGCGCCCGCGCCGGCGGCGACCCAACCGAAAGCCACGCCCGAGGCGGCGAGTCTGGCGGCGATGGCGTCGCGCAGGAGCGCGCCGACAGCGCCCCCAAGCCCGCCCGCGATCGGCCAGCCCGAAGGCGCGGGCAAGGCGGCGAGCGCAGCGGCCGCCGCCAAGGCGGAGGTGGTCGCCAGCGCCAGCCGCCGCCAAGGATGGCCGACCCGGCCGCGCAGGACCAGCCCCCACCCCCAAGCGAGCGGCGGCGCCAATGCCGCGAGCGCCGCAAGCCCCAGGGCTTGGAGCGCGAGGTCGGCGGCGTAAGCGCCGGCAAGCCCCGCCGGGTTGCGCGCCGGTCCCGCAGCCGCGGTGTTGAACGAGGGATCGGCGGGGTCGAAGCCGGCGAGCGCAAGCGCGAGCCAAAGCGCCGCCGCGGCGAGCGCAAGCCCGCCAAGCGCGATCAAGCGGCGGCGCAAGAAAGCGACGACGCCTGGCGGCAGAAACGCCGCGCGAGCGGCGGTGGCGCGACTGGCCATGATCCACTCCTCGACCGGGACCGGCGACCGCAAGCGCAGGGATCGCCCGCGGCCGCGCTTTTGCGCGTTAACCTAGCACAGGGATGCGCTCAACGCAAAAAAGTCATTCCCGAACAGAGCTTAGGAAGCGGCGCTTGGGAAAACGGTTAACCCTTTTCGGCGAGCCCGCCGGGAAGACGGACAGGCCGCGGCTTCGGGATCGGGCCGAGCGCGTCCTCGACCGCGCGGGCCAGCCGCAGAAGCGCCGCTTCGCGGCCGGGGCGCGCCATCAGCATCAGCCCCACCGGCAGGCCCTCGCCGTCGTCGCCGCAAGGCAGCGTGATCGCGCACAGCCCGAGGACGTTGGCGAGAAAAGTGTGGCGCAGCGAGGCCATGTTGGCGCGGTCGTAGGCCGCGTCGTCGCCGACCAGATCGGTGATCGGCGGCGGCGAGATGGGCGCGGTGGGAAGCGCGACGGCGTCTGCGCCGGCAAGGCGCGCGCGCAGCCGCCGGGCGCAGGCGGCGAGGCCGCGGCGCAACCGCTCGGCGTCCAGCGCCTTGACCTCGGCGCCCTGGCGGAAGCGCCTGAGCACATTGTGGTAGAGCCGATAGGACTGGGCCTCGATCAGGTCGCGCCACTCGGCGTAGGCCTCGATCGCGCCGAGCGAACCGTGCCGGGCGTTGAGAGCGTAAACCTCGTCGAGCTCGGCGACCTCTTCGCGCTCAACGAGCGCGCCCGCGCGCGCCAGCGCCTCGAGCGCGCGCTCGGCCGCCGCCGCGACCCCGGGCTCGACATCGCCGTGGGCGAGGGTCTCGGGCCAGATCAGCCGCCGGCCTTTGAGGCTCGCGCCTTCGAGGTCGGGCATGCGCCGCGCCGCCATTACGGCGAACAGGGCCGCGGCGTCGGCCACGTCGCGGGTGAGCGGGCCGATGCTGTCGAGCCCGGGGGCGAGCGGCACCACGCCGTCGAGCGGCAGCGCCCCATAGGTGGGCTTGAGGCCGACGAGCCCGTTCCACGCCGCCGGAATCCGGACCGAGCCGCCGGTATCGGTGCCGACCGCGGCGGCGGCGAGCCCGCAGGCGACCGAGACCGCCGCGCCCGAGGACGAGCCGCCGGGCACCCGGGCGGCGCGGGCGTCGAAAGGATTGGGGGGCGTGCCCGTGTGCGGGTTGATGGCGAGGCCCGAGAAGGCGAACTCGGTGAGGTTGGTCTTGCCGAGGCAGACCAGCCCGGCGCGAGACGCCCGCGCGAGCACGGCCGCATCGCGCGCGGGCACCCGATCGGCGAGCAGCGGCGTCGCCGCCGTGGTCGCGACGCCGGCGGTGTCGAACAGGTCTTTCCACGAGATCGGCACCCCGTCGAGCGGGCTGCGCGCAAGCCCGGCGCGGATGCGCGCGCGGGCGGCGGCCGCCTCGGCGAGCGCGCGCTCGCGGGTCGTGCGAAGATAGATCTCGCGATCGGGGTCGGCGGCCTCGATCCGGTCGAGAAAGCGCTCGGCGAGCGCCACCGGGTCGATCCGCCCGGCCGCGATCTCACCGCCGAGCGCGAGCGCCGTCATCTCGTGCCAGTCCGACGCCATGGGCTTTAGCCTAGCGGCGCTCTCGGCGCCGGGCAATCGTCGCGCGCGCCTCTTCGCCCCGACGCGCAATCCCGCGACCGTTGATTTCGCTTGCCTGCGCAGGCGAGGCCAGTCATAATTGCATTATGACGCAAATATACAAACAAGAGCGACCATACATGCAAAACCCGCGCGCCCCAGAGGGCGGGCGCGCGCAGGAAGATAGCGGGCCGTCGCGCGCGCCCTGCTGCGACGAGATCCGCGGGGTCATGGCGGTGCCTTTCTTCAAGGCGCTGTGCGACCCCAACCGGGTCGCCATTCTCGCCCATCTCGCCGCCGACGGCGCGCCGCGGACGGTCAGCGATGTCGCCGCCCGGCTGCCGATCGACGTCTCGGTGGTCTCGCGCCATCTCTCCATGCTGCGGAACGCCGGCATTCTGACCGCCGAGCGGCGCGGCAAGGCGGTCTACTACGCGGTCCATTACGCGGCGCTCGCCGGCACCTTGCGCGCGATGGCCGAGACCATCGAGGCCTGCTGTCCCCCCGAGGCCGCCGCCGGCGCGCCAGCCGCCGCGCGGCCAACCACGAAGGAGATCCCCTGTGGGTGACGAAAAGAAGATCCGCGAGGAGGTTTCGGCCTTCTACGCCGAGGCGGTCCGGCGCAAGGCCTCCTGTTGCGGGGCGCCCGCGAACGCGGGCGAGATCGCCGCGCTCGCCGGCTACCGGCCGGACGACCTTGCGGGGCTGCCCGAGGGCGTCGCGGACAGCGCCTTCGGCTGCGGCAACCCGCTCGCCTTCGGCGAGGTGGGGCCGGGCGAGGTGGTGCTCGATCTCGGCTGCGGCGCGGGGCTGGACCTTCTCATTGCGGCCCGCAAGGTGGGGTCCGAGGGCCGCGTGATCGGCGTCGACATGACCGATGCGATGCTCGAGCGCGCCCGCGCCAATGCCGCCGCCGCAGGGCTCGCCAATATCGATCTCCGCAAGGGGTTGATCGAGGAACTGCCGGTCGAGAGCGGCTCGGTCGACTGGGTGGTCTCGAACTGCGTGATCAACCTTTCGCCCGACAAGCCGAAGGTGTTCGCGGAAATCGCTCGGGCGCTCAAGCCGGGCGGGCGGATGCTGGTCTCCGACATCGTGGTCGAGGCCCTTCCCGACTGGGTGCGCGCGGACAAGGCGTTGTACACGGCCTGCGTCGCCGGCGCGATCAGCGAGGCCGAGTACGCCGCCGGCTTGCGCGCCGCCGGGCTCGAAGCGGTCGAGGTCCGCGACCGGATGGTCTACGACGCCGCCGAGATCGAGGCCCTCTACGAGGACGAGCTTCCCGACGCCACAGGCCCGGAGGCTGAGGCCGCGCGCGAAGCCCTTCGCCGCGCCGCCCGCGAGATCGCCGGCAAGGTCTGGAGCGCCCTGTTCCATGCCCGCAAGCCGGCCGCTTGAGCGCGCCGCGGGGACGGGCGGGATGGGCGAGACCATCGAGGCCGAGGTTCTGATCGTCGGCGGCGGCATGGTCGGGCTCGCGCTCGGCTGCACGCTCGCGGGCGCAGGGGTCGAGGTCGCGGTGATCGACCGCGCCGATCCTGCGGCCCAGACCGACGCCGCTTTCGACGGCCGGGTCTCGGCCATCGCCTATGGCTCGCGCCGCGCGCTCGACGCCGCCGGGCTGTGGCGAGGCGTGGCGAAGAACGCCCAGCCGATCCTCGAGATCCGGGTCTCGGACGGGGACTCGCCCCTGTTCCTCCACTACGACCACCGCGAGCTGGGCGACGAGCCTCTCGGCCATATGGTCGAGAACCGGCATATGCGGATCAACCTGCTCGCCGAGGCGCGGTCCCGCGCCGGTCGTCTGCGCCTCATCGCGCCGGCCGCGCTAACTTCGCTCGAGCGCGGGCTCGCGGGCGTGCGCGCCCGGCTCGCCGACGGCCGCGCGGTGCGCGCCCGGCTGGCGGTGGCCGCCGACGGCCGCGCTTCGGCGGTTCGCCGCGAGGCCGGAATCGCGGCCGTCTCCTGGCGTTATCCCCAGACCGGGATCGTCTGCACCGTGGCCCACGAGCGGCCGCACCGCGGGATCGCGCACGAACGCTTCCTTCCCGCCGGCCCCTTCGCCATCCTGCCGATGACCGGCAACCGCTCGTCGCTGGTTTGGACCGAGCGCGCCGATCTCGCGCCCGCCATCCTGGCCCTCGACGACGAGGCGTTCGGCTTCGAGACGGCGCGCCGCTTCGGCGATTTCCTCGGCGCGCTCGAGGTCGTCGGGCCGCGCTGGCGCTACCCGCTCGGGCTTCTGCTCGCCGAGCGCTACGTCGACGAGCGGCTCGCCCTGGTCGGCGACGCGGCGCACGCCATTCACCCGATCGCGGGCCAGGGCCTGAACCTGGGGCTGCGCGACGTCGCCGCCCTCGCCGAGGTGATCGTGGACGCCCGCCGCCTCGGCCTCGACGTCGGCGCGGATGACGTCCTCGCCCGCTACCAGCGCTGGCGGCGGTTCGACGCGCTCGCGCTCGCCGCGGTGACCGACGGGCTCAACCGCCTGTTCTCGAACGATCTCCCGCCGGTCAAGCTGGTCCGCGATCTCGGGCTCGCCGCGGTCAACCGCGCGGCCCCGCTCAAGCGGTTGTTCATGCGCCACGCGATGGGAACGGTGGGAACGCTCCCCCGCCTCGTGCGCGGGCTGCCTTTATAGCATAGGGCTCTCTTAAGGGTCGCGGCTGAGCCCGGCGGCGGCGAGCGCGTCGAGGTAGGCCTCCCAGCGCGCGTCCTGCTCGACCCCGAGCTCGTACAGGTAGTCCCAGGAGTAAATCCCGGTGTCGTGGAGATCGTCGAAGACGATGCGGATCGCGTAGTTGCCGACCGGCTCCACCGAAACGATCCCGACATGCCGCCGCCCGGCGACCAGCTTGCCCTGCCCGGGGCCGTGGCCTTGGACCTCGGCGGACGGGCTTTGGGTGCGCAGGTACTCGGCCGAAAAGGCGAAACTGCGGCCGTCGTCGAAGTCGACCTCGAGCCGCTTTTCGGCGCGCTTCAGCCGGATCTCGACCGGCCGGTGGGCGACCGCGAAGCGTTCGCTCATGGCCGCGCGCTCACGAACCCGCCTCGTCGTCGAGACGGCGCGCCTCGTCGACGAGCATGATCGGGATGCCGTCGCGGATCGGGTAAGCGAGGCCGGCCTGCTCGCTGATCAGCTCCTGGCGCTCGCGGTCGTAGCGCAGCGGTCCCTTGGTCAGCGGACAGACCAGGATTTCGAGCAGCTTGGGGTCGACCTCGGA
>CAYYWV010000075.1:0-12160 GCA_964475385.1 uncultured Alphaproteobacteria bacterium
TAGGCCGCGCCGTGGCATAATCGGTTGCGAAATCATACGGGCGTCTGTATAGATTCCGGCCCTTGGACGACCGCCGTCGGCGCCGCATCGCGGTGCCGGGGCGTGTCGTGCGTATTTGCGCGATGCGCGCGCCGGACCCGGCGTCGCGGCACGCCGATCGAAGCGTGGGAGATCGTATGACGAATCAAAGCGCCGTGTCCGGCGAGGACACGCCATCGAGCGAAGAGAATTTCGCGGCGTTGTTCGCCGCCTCGCTCAAGGAGAGGGATGTCGTCGAAGGCCGTGTCGTCAAGGGCACGGTGATCGCCATCGAAAACGATATGGCGTTGATCGACATCGGGCTCAAGGCCGAAGGCCGGGTTCCGCTCAAGGAGTTTTCGGAAGGCGGCCGCCCCCCCGAGATCAAGGTCGGCGACGAGGTCGAGGTCTTTCTCGACCGGCTCGAGAACCGCCAGGGCGAAGCCGTCCTCAGCCGCGAGAAGGCGCGGCGCGAAGAGGCCTGGATTCAGCTCGAACGCGCCTTCAAGAACGGCGAGTGCGTCAAGGGCACGATCTTCGGCCGGGTCAAGGGCGGGTTCACGGTCGACCTTTCCGGCGCCGTCGCCTTCCTTCCGGGCAGCCAGGTCGATATCCGGCCGGTGCGCGACATCACGCCGCTGATGGGCGTCGAGCACGAGTTTCAGATCCTCAAGATGGACCGCCACCGGGGCAACATCGTGGTCTCGCGGCGCGCCATGCTCGAGGAATCGCGCGCCGAGGCCCGCGCCGAGCTGCTCAAGAACCTCAAGGAGGGCCAGGTTCTCGAAGGCGTGGTCAAGAACATCACCGATTACGGCGCCTTCGTCGATCTCGGCGGCGTCGACGGCCTGCTGCACGTCACCGACATCGCCTGGCGGCGGATCAACCACCCCACCGAGGTGCTCTCGATCGGCCAGACGGTCAAGGTTCAGGTCATCCGCTTCAACCCCGAGACCCAGCGCATCAGCCTGGGCATGAAGCAGCTCGAATCCGATCCCTGGGAGGGCGTCGAGGCCAAGTACCCGGTCGGCGCCAAGTTCCGCGGCCGGGTCACCAACATCACCGACTACGGCGCTTTCGTCGAGCTCGAGCCCGGGATCGAGGGCCTGGTCCACGTCTCCGAGATGAGCTGGACCAAGAAGAACGTGCACCCGGGCAAGATCGTCTCGACCAGCCAGGAGGTCGAGGTGATGGTGCTCGACGTCGATCCCCACAAGCGGCGCATCAGCTTGGGCCTCAAGCAGTGCCGCGAGAATCCCTGGGTCGAGCTTCAGGAGAACCATCCGGTCGGCAGCGTGATCGAAGGAGAGGTCAAGAACATCACCGAGTTCGGGCTGTTCATCGGCCTTCCCGGCGGGATCGACGGCATGGTGCACATGTCGGACATCTCCTGGGACCGCCCGGGCGACGAGGCGATCAAGGACTTCAAGAAAGGCGACGTGGTCAAGGCCAAGATCCTCGGCATCGACGTCGAGAAGGAGCGGATCAGCCTCGGCATCAAGCAGCTCACCGAAGACCCGTTCGCGCATGCGACCAGCGAGCTCAAGCGCGGCGATCGCGTCACCTGCACGGTGACCGCCGTTCTGGACAACGGCATCGAGGTCGACGTCGCGGGCACGACCGGCTTCATCCGGCGCTCGGACCTCTCGCGCGACCGCTCCGAGCAGCGGCCCGACCGCTTCGCCGTCGGCGAGAAGGTCGACGCCAAGGTGACCAACATCGACCGCAACAGCCGCCGGCTCACCCTTTCGATCAAGGCGCTCGAGATCGAGGAGGAGAAGCAGGCCATGGCCGCCTACGGCTCGTCCGATTCGGGGGCGAGCCTCGGCGACATCCTGGGCGCGGCCATGTCGCGCGCGCGCGCCGAGGCGGCGCGCAAGGGCGAGGCCGAAGCGAAGGCCGACGAACCCGATTCGGAGACGACGTCCGAAGACGAAAACGACGGCGAGGCCGAGTCGGCCAGGGCCGCAGCCGCCGAGGAGAAGGCCGCGGCCGAGGAGAAAACGGCCAAGGCCGCCAAGCGCGCTGCGGACGGCGATGCGGATGCGCCCGAAAAAGACGCTTCGGCAGGCGGCGAAGACGCCTGAATCTGAGCGTCGCGCAGAAGGCGGGGGGCCGGTCGCGTGACGCCCGAAACGGACCTGCTCGTCGACCGACGCCGGCTCAAACGGCATCTCGCGTTCTGGCGAATCTTCGGGATTCTCGCAGTCCTCGCCGCAGTCTTCATTGGGTTCGAGCGGTTCGGCGGCGCGCCTGTTCTTCGCGATCACGTGGCGCGGCTCACGGTCGACGGCTTCATCACCGAGGATCGCGACCTTCTCGATGCGCTCGCTCGGGTCGCCGACGATCCGCGGGCCAAGGCGCTCGTCGTCCATCTCGATAGCCCGGGCGGAACCTTCGTCGGGGGCGAGTCGCTCTACCGGGCGCTGCGCCGCGTCGCCAAGACCAAGCCGGTGGTCGCGGTCATGGACACGCTCGCCACCTCGGCCGCGTATATGACGGCGCTCGGCGCCGATCGCCTGTTCGCCCGTCAGGGCACGATCACCGGCTCGATTGGCGTCATCATGCAGACCACCGATATCACCGGGCTTTTGGGCAAGCTCGGGATCAGCGCCGAGGCGATCAAGAGCGGCCCGCTCAAGGCGACGCCGTCGCCGCTCGAGCCCATGACCGATGAGGTCCGCGCCGCGGTCCGCGGGATCATCGACGACATGTATGCGATCTTCGTGGACATGGTTTCGGCGCGTCGGGGCTTGCCGCCCGAGACCGTGCGCCGGCTCGCCGACGGGCGGGTGTATTCGGGCCGCCAAGCGGTCAAAAACCGGCTGATCGACGCCATCGGCGACGAGGCGGACGCGCGCGCTTGGCTCGCCGCCGAGAAAGGGGTTTCGGCCTCGCTTCCCGTCTTCGACGTCGAGATTCGCAACGGGGAAGAGGCCTGGTTGCCGAAGCTTTCGACTGCGGCAAGAAAAATCCTGTTTTCAGAAAGACTTACACTTGACGGACTGGTCTCGGTTTGGCAACCTGACATACAGTGACGCAGGCAGCGCCAAGGGGCGGGCTATGCTCGTGCACGGGGGCGGGCGCATGGCGTCGGTAGACGCCGGACCCAGAGGGGGCAAGCGCATCGGGAGAGGCCAGGATGACGCGATCACAACTCATCATGCGGTTGGCGGAGCTTAATCCGCATCTTTACCACCGCGACGTCGAGCGGATCGTCACCACCATTTTCGAAGAGATTTCGGCGGCGCTCGCGCGCGGCGATCGGGTCGAGCTGCGCGGCTTCGGCGCGTTTTCGGTCAAGCGTCGGGCGGCGCGGCTCGGGCGCAATCCGCGAACCGGCGAGTCGGTTCACGTTGCGGCCAAGCATCTTCCGTACTTCAAGGCGGGAAAGGATCTTCGCGAGCGGCTCAACGCCAACCGCTAGGCTCCCTCCCGTTTCGGGGGTGACGTGAAAGCATTGAGATGGCTCGCCGGCCTGGCGGTCGGCATCGTGGTTGTCGCTTTTGCGGTCGCCAACCGGGCGCCCGTCTCGGTCAGTCTCGACCCGCTTCCTTTCTCCTTCGCGGTTCCTTTGTTCCTGGTGGCGTTCGCCGGCGGGCTCGTCGGCTTCGCGATCGGGGCGAGCGCGGTGTGGCTCGCTGGGCATCGCTGGCGCGCGCTGGCCCGTCGCCGTCGGTCGCGGGTCGAGGCGCTGGAGCGCGAGCTCGCCCGGCTCTCCGAGCTGCGCAACCCTGGCGGCCCGCGCCCGCCGGTCCTCACCCGGCGCGCTTCCTGAGACCGGAAGAATGGACCCGGTGCGCATGATCGACGCCGAGGCGGTCCACGCCGCCGCCGACTGGGGCGCGCTGATCGATGCGATCGATGCGATGTATCGCGCGGGCGTCGATCACAACGCGCTGTTCCGGCTCGATCTCGCGAGCGCCAATGGCGTGGTCGCCAACTTCCTCTTGCGGCCCGCCTGGCAGCGCGACCGCAACATCGGGGTCAAGCTGGTGACGGTCTTTCCCGACAACAATGCGAAGGGCCTGCCTTCGGTGCTCGGGCTTTACGTCTTGATGGACGGCCGGACCGGCGCGCCGCTCGCCTGCATCGACGGCGCCGCGCTCACGCTGTACAAGACGGCCGCCAACTCGGCGCTTGGCGCGCGCTACCTCGCTCGCGAGGACGCCGCGACCATGCTCATGGTCGGCGCCGGGGCGCTCGCGCCCTATCTCATCGCCGCCCATGCCCATGTTCGCCCGATCCGCGAGGTTCGGGTCTGGAACCGCACGCCCGCCCGCGCCCGCGATCTCGCCGCCCGCCACGGCGGCGATGCGCTCCCGATCGCGGCGACCGAAGACCTTGAGGCGGCGGCGCGTTGGGCCGATGTCATCTGCTGCGCCACCATGGCGCGCGCGCCGCTGATCCGCGGCGACTGGCTCGCCCCGGGTGCGCATCTCGACCTTGTCGGCGGCTATACGCCCGAGATGCGCGAGGCCGACGACGAAGCGGCGCGCCGCGCCCGGGTCTTCGTCGATACCCGCGAAGGAACGCTCGCCGAGGTCGGCGACATCGCAGGCCCGATCGCCGCCGGCGTCATTTCCGAGGACGACATCTGCGCCGATCTCGCCCAGCTCGCCCGCGGCGAACGCCAAGGCCGCGAGAGCGCGGACGAGATCACCCTGTTCAAGAACGGCGGCGGCAGCAATCAGGATCTCGCGACGGCCCAGTTCTTCGCCGCCCGCTGCGCCGCCCGTTAAGGCCCAGCCCCGAGGCCGATTTTCCGGCCGGCGTCGCGCGCCCAGGCGCGATCTGCTATAAGAGCGGGGATCATCCCGCCCTGGAGGGAGCCATGAGCGATGCGGTTTCGGCGCGCGCCGCCTGCGCCAAGCGCCTTCTCTGCGCCATAGACACGGTCGATCTCGACGCCGCGGTGGCGGTCGCCCGCAGCCTTTCCGGAATCGTCGGCGGGGTCAAGCTCGGGCTCGAGTTCTGCACCGCCCACGGGCCCGCAGGCATTCGCGCGGTCACCGAATGCGGGCTGCCGCTGTTTCTCGACCTCAAGTTCCACGACATTCCCAATACGGTGGCGGGCGCCGTGCGCGGCGCGCTCGCGGTGCAGCCTTTCATGCTTACGGTCCATGTGGCGGGAGGGACCGCCATGCTGCGGGCGGCGATGGCGGCCGCCTTCCGCGTCGCCGACCAGACCGGCGGCCCCCGCCCGCAGGTGATCGGGATCACGATCCTCACCAGCTTCGACGACGTGGACGTCGACGAGGTGGGCATGCGCGGCCCGCTTGGCGACCAGGTCCGCAGGCTGGCCGAGGTCGCCCAGTCCGCCGGCCTCGACGGGGTCGTCGTTTCGGCCCACGAGATCGCGGCGCTGCGCGCCCAGTGCGGCGAGGACTTCACCCTCGTGGTGCCCGGCATCCGGCCGGCCTGGTCGTCGGCCGACGACCAGAAGCGCATCGTGACGCCGGCCGAGGCGATCCGTCGGGGCGCCGACTACCTGGTGGTCGGGCGGCCGATCCTGCGCGCCGACGATCCCGCCGCCGCGGCGCGCCGGATCGTCGAGGACATGGCCTCGGCTGTCTGAGTCGATGGCCGTGACCGCCAAGATCTGCGGCGTCAACGCGCCCGAGGCGGTGCGCGCCGTGGTCGCCGGCGGCGCGAGCCACATGGGGCTGGTGTTCTACCCGCCGTCGCCGCGCGCCGTGACCCCGGACGAAGCGGCGGCGCTGGTCGCGGGCCTAGACGACGATCGACCGTGCCGGGTCGGTCTGTTCGTCGACCCCGACGACGCCGCGATCGCCGCGGCGCTGGCGGCGGTGCGGCTCGGCATGATCCAGCTTCACGGCGACGAAACGCCCGAGCGGGTGGCGGACATTCGCGCGCGGTTCGGCGTTCCGGTCATGAAGGCGGTGCGGGTCGCGACCGCCGCCGACGTCGAGGCCGCGCGCGCCTATGTCGCAGTCGCCGATTGGCTTTTGTTCGACGCCCGCCCGCCTGCGGGCTTGACCGGGGCGCTGCCGGGCGGTAATGCGCTGAGCTTCGACTGGGGGCTTCTGGCCGGGCGGCGCTGGCCCGTGCCTTGGATGCTGTCGGGCGGGCTCGATGCGGCGAACGTCGCCCGGGCGGTCGCCGCGACCGGCGCCCGGGTGGTCGACGTCTCCTCGGGCGTCGAGGACCGGCGCGGCCACAAAGACCCGGCGTTGATCGCGGCGTTTCTTCGCGCCGTCGCCCGTCTCAACGGCGGCGAAGGCGGCGAAGAAGAGGCGGCCGAGGCCATTTGAGGACGGAACGCGCATGACATCACCCAACACTTATCGGACCGATCCCGACGCGCACGGCCGGTTCGGCGACTACGGCGGGCGCTTCGTCGCCGAGACCCTGATGCCTCTGATCCTCGAGCTCGAGGCGGCCTATGCGGAAGCGCGCAACGATCCCGCTTTCGCCGCGGAGCTCGACCACTACAAGACCCACTACGTCGGCCGGCCCAGCCCGCTCTACTTCGCGCGAAGGCTCACCGAGCACTTCGGCGGCGCCAAGATCTACTTCAAGCGCGAAGAGCTCAACCACACCGGCGCCCACAAGATCAACAACTGCATGGGCCAGATCCTGCTCGCCCGGCGGATGGGCAAGACCCGGATCATCGCCGAGACCGGGGCCGGCCAGCACGGCGTGGCGACCGCGACCGTCTGCGCTCTGTTCGGCCTTCAATGCGTGGTCTACATGGGCGAGGTCGATATCGCG
This sequence comes from uncultured Alphaproteobacteria bacterium, assembly GCA_964475385.1. Classification (GTDB taxonomy): domain Bacteria; phylum Pseudomonadota; class Alphaproteobacteria; order JAAXGF01; family JAAXGF01; genus CAYYWV01. The sequence continues at coordinate 6,754 of CAYYWV010000075.1, forward strand.
CGCCAGCAGCCCAACGTTTTCCGCATGAAGCTCCTCGGGGCCGAGGTGGTGCCGGTGTCCTCGGGCTCGCGCACGCTCAAGGACGCGCTCAACGAGGCGCTCCGCGACTGGGTGACCAATGTCGAGACGACTTATTATCTCATCGGCACGGTGGCCGGCCCGCACCCTTATCCGATGATGGTGCGCGACTTCCAGTCGGTGATCGGCGAAGAGGCCCGCGCCCAGATGATCGAGGCCGAAGGCCGGCTGCCCGACACCCTGGTCGCCTGCATCGGCGGCGGCTCGAACGCGATGGGCCTGTTCTACCCCTTCCTCGACGACGAGAACGTGCGCATCTATGGGGTCGAGGCGGCGGGCCGGGGGATCGAGACCGGCGAGCACGCGGCCTCGCTCACCGCGGGCTCGCCCGGCGTGCTCCACGGCAACCGGACCTATCTGTTGCAGGACGAGGAAGGCCAGATCACCGAGGCGCACTCGATCTCGGCCGGGCTCGACTATCCCGGGATCGGCCCCGAGCACGCTTGGCTCAAAGACATCGGCCGGGTCGAGTACGTCTCGGCAACCGACGCCGAGGCGCTCGAGATGTTCGAGCTCTGCTCCCGGCTCGAAGGGATCATCCCGGCGCTCGAGCCGGCGCACGCGCTCGCCCATGTGGCGCGCATCGCGCCCGGCCTGCCCAAGGACCACATCATTCTGACCAACATGTGCGGCCGCGGCGACAAGGATATCTTCACCGTCGCCGAGGCCCTGGGGGTGAAGCTATGAAGGACGCGTCGCGCGCGGGCCGCATCGCGCGCCGGTTCGAGGCGCTCGCCCGCGAAGGCCGCGGCGGGCTCGTCACCTTCGTCACCGCGGGGGATCCCGACCTCGAGCGTTCGACCGAGATCGTTCTCGGCCTGCCCGCGGCCGGGGCCGACCTGATCGAGATCGGGATGCCGTTCACCGATCCCATGGCCGACGGCCCGTCGATCCAGGCGGCGGGGCTGCGCGCGCTCGCCGCCGGCCAGACCATGGCCCGCACTCTCGATCTGGTGCGGCGCTTCCGGCGCGACGACGACGAGACCCCGATCGTGCTCATGGGCTACTACAACCCGATCTACGTCTACGGCAACGACCGCTTTCTCAAGGACGCCATAGACGCCGGGGTCGATGGACTGATCGTGGTCGACCTGCCGCCCGAAGAGGACGAGGAGCTCTGCCTGCCGGCGCTCGAGGCGGGCGTCAACTTCATCCGGCTCGCGACGCCGACGACGGACGATGCGCGGCTGCCCAAGGTGGCGCGCAACGCCTCGGGCTTCATCTACTACGTTTCGATCACCGGGATCACCGGGGCCGAGGGCGCGGCCGCCGAGGCGATCGCCGCGGCGGTGGCGCGGCTGCGCCGGCACAGCGCGCTTCCGATCGCGGTCGGCTTCGGCATCAAGACGCCCGATCAGGCGGCGGCGGTGGCTCGGGTCGCGGACGCGGCCGTGGTCGGCTCGGCGATCGTCGACCGGGTCGCCGCCAACCTCGATGACGCCGGCCGGCCCAGGGCGGGGCTGGTCGACGACGTTCTCGGCCTGGTCGCCGATCTCGCCCGCGGGGTGCGCGCGGCCCGCGGCCCGCGCGAAGCCGACTGAGCGGAGCGCAGGGCGGCCATGAACTGGCTCACCAACTTCGTCCGGCCCAAGATCCGGGCGCTGGTCCGCAAAAGCGACATTCCCGAGAACCTGTGGGAGAAGTGCCCCGCCTGCGAGCAGATGATCTTTCATCGCGATCTCGCGCCCAATCTTTACGTCTGCCAGCACTGCGGCTGGCACATGCGGATCGCGGTCAAGGCGCGGCTCGAATCGCTGTTCGACGACGGAACCTACCAGCGGATCGAACTCCCCAAGGCGCCGGTCGACCCGCTTCGCTTCCGCGACAGCAAGCGCTACGTCGACCGCCTCAAAGAGGCCCAGAACAAGACCGGCGAGCAGGACGCGCTGGTCGTCGCCCACGGCGAGATGGGCGGCATGGGGGTGGTGGTCGCGGTCTTCGACTTTCGCTTCATGGGGGGGTCTATGGGGGTCGCCGTGGGCGAGGGGCTGGTCGCCGCCGCCCGGCTCGCGACGCTCCAAGGCGCGCCCTTGATCGTGTTTCCGGCTTCGGGCGGGGCGCGGATGCAGGAAGGCGTGCTTTCGCTGATGCAGATGGCGCGCACGACCATCGCCATCGACGAGGTCAAGGAGGCGGGGCTTCCTTACGTGGTGGTGCTGACCAACCCGACCACCGGCGGGGTGACCGCATCGTTCGCCATGCTCGGCGACATCACGCTCGCCGAGCCCGGCGCGATCATCGGTTTCGCCGGCGCCCGGGTGATCGAGGAGACGATCCACGAGAAGCTCCCCGAAGGCTTTCAGCGCGCCGAGTACCTCTACGATCACGGCATGGTCGACATGGTGGTCCACCGTCGCGACCTGCGCGCGACCCTGATCCGGATCCTCGATCTTCTTCAGAACCGCGGGCCGGTGGCCGAGGTCGTGAGCCTGCCCCAGCCCGAGCTCGAAATTCCCGCGCCGGGATCGGACGCGGCCGACGAGAAGGACGACGGCGCTGAAGAGTGACGTTCTGCTCGCGCGTCTTCTCGCGCTTCACCCCAAGCTGATCGACCTCTCGCTCGGGCGCATCGAGCGGCTGCTCGCCGCGCTCGGCCACCCCGAAGAGCGCCTGCCTCCCGTGGTCCACGTCGCGGGGACCAACGGCAAGGGCAGCACCATCGCCTACATGCGCGCCGCCCTCGAGGCCGCGGGCTATCGCGTGCACGCCTACACCTCGCCCCATCTCACCCGGTTTCACGAGCGCATCCGCCTTGCCGGCCGGCTGATCGACGAGCCTGCGCTCGCGGCGCTGCTCGAGGAGTGCGAGGCCGCCAACGCGGGCGCGCCGATCACCTTCTTCGAGGTCACCACGGCGGCCGCCTTTCTCGCCTTTTCGCGCGCGCCCGCCGATGCGCTGCTTCTCGAATGCGGGCTCGGCGGACGGCTCGATGCGACCAATGTGATCGCGCGCCCGGCGCTCACCGTGATCACGCCGGTCTCGATCGACCACACCCAGTACCTCGGCGAAGGGCTGGCTGCGATCGCGGGCGAGAAGGCGGGGGTGCTCAAGCCCGGGGTGACGGCGGTGATCGGGCCCCAGCCCGCGCCGGCGGCCGAGCGGATCGCGGCCGTGGCGGCGGCGCGCGGCGCGCCCTTGATCCGCCACGGGATCGATTTCCACGCCCATATCGAAGGCGACGCCATGCGCTACGTCGCAGGCGGCCGGACGCGCCGGCTTCCGCTGCCGGCGCTGCCCGGCCCTTATCAAATCGACAATGCGGCGACGGCGGTGGCCGCGCTCGGCGCGCTCAAGGACTTCGCGGTCGGCTGGGATGCGATTGCGACGGCGCTGACTACGGTCGACTGGCCGGCCCGTCTGCAAAAGCTCGGCCGCGGCCCGTTGGTCGATCGCTTGCCCGCGGGCTGGGAGCTGTGGCTCGATTCTGGGCACAATCCGGCGGCCGGCGAGGCCCTCGCCCGCGCGCTCGCGGGCTGGGGCGCGCGCCCGCTCCACCTCGTCGTCGGGATGCTCGAGACCAAGGATGCGGAGGGCTTCCTCGCGCCGTTCGCGAACGTCGCGCAAAGCGCCGCCTGCATCGCGATTCCGGGCGAGGCGACGAGCCGGTCGGCCGACGATCTCGCGCGCGCAGCCCGCGCCGTCGGGCTGGATGCGGCCGCCGCGCCTTCGCCCGCCGCCGCGCTCGACCGTCTCGTCCAGAGCGCGCCCGGGCCCGCGCGGGTGCTCATCTGCGGCTCGATCTATCTCGCCGGGCGCATCCTCGCCGAGAACGGCTAAGGCCGGAAAGCCGCATCGGCCTTACAACGCGCGCAGGTACCAGTCGTACTCGGTCGGCGTGACGACGGCGTTGAAGGCGGCGTGCTCCTGGCGCTTGCAGGCGGCGAAGATGCGGCAGTACGCGGCCCCCAGGTAGTCGGGCAGCGCGCGCGCATCCTCGAAGGCGCGGATCGCGTCGAGCCAGTTGGACGGCAGGCTCTGGGGCGCGGTCTCGTAAGCGTTGCCCGCGACCGGCGGGCCGGGGTCGACCTTGCGCGTCAGGCCGTAATGGATGCCGGCGAGCACCGCTGCGGTCGCGAGATAGGGGTTGGCGTCGGCGCCCGCGGCGCGGTGCTCGATCCGGCGGTCCTTGGCCTCGCCCGCCGGCACGCGAAGCGCGACGGTGCGGTTGTTGTAGCCCCAGCTCGGCGCGAGCGGCGCGTAGCTTCCGGGTTGGAGCCGGCGGAAGGCGTTGGCGTTGGGGGCGAAAATCGCCATCGATTCGGCCATCAGCTCGCGCAGGCCCCCGATCGCGTGGCGCAACGCCTCCTCGCCGCCCGCGCGGCTCTCGTCGAACAGGTTGCGGCCGTCGCGGTCGAGCAAGCTCACGTGAATGTGCAGCCCGTTGGCCGAAAGATCGGCGAAGGGCTTGGCCATGAAGGTCGCCTCCATTCCGTGGCGGCGCGCGACTCCTTTGACCGCGCGTTTGAGCAGCACCGCATGGTCGCAGGCCGCGAGCGCGTCCCTTTGATGGAGAAGGTTGATCTCGAACTGGCTGGGCGCGTACTCGGCGACCGCGACGCTCGCCGGAATCCCCTGGACCGCGCAGGCGGCGGCGATCGCGTCGATCACCTCGGACACATCCTCGAGGTCGTCGATGCCGTAGACCTGGGTGTCGGTCGCCCGCCGCCCGGTGAGCGGCGAGCGCGGCGGCTGCGGCCGGCCGTCGGCGTCGCGCTCGCGGTCGAGCAGGTAGAACTCGAGCTCGAGCGCCACCACCGGCGTCAGCCCAAGCGGCGCGAACCGGGCCAGCACCTCGGCCAACCGATGGCGAGGGTCGAGGAAGAAGGGCCGGCCGTCTTCGTCGTACATGCTGGCGAGCGTCTGGCCGAGGGGGCGCTCGGCCCAGGGCGTCGGCGCGAGCGTGCGCGCGACCGCGAAGCACGGGTAGTCCGGGTCGCCGTCGCCCATGCCGATCCCGGTGGCGTCCACATTGGACCCGGTCACGTCGAGGGCGAAGGTCGAACCCGGCATCAGCACCCCGCCCTTGAACAGCTTGTCCAGCGAAGCGGCGACGAGCCGCTTGCCGCGCAGGATTCCGGACAGGTCGCAGACCAGCATGTCGACCGCGGCGATCTCGGGATGCCGGGCGCGGAACGCGGCCGCCGGGCCGTCCGTCTCGGCGGGGCTCGGCGCCTTGTCGACGAAGTCGTGGGCGAGCACGCGGCCGCCGCTCGCCCGGGCGATGCGGCGCAGCACGTCGGGCCGCGGCATCCGGCGGCCGTGGAGATAGCGGCTCATGGACTGCTCGGTCACGCCAACCATTTCGGCGAATTCGCCGACCGACAACCCG
>CAYYWV010000076.1:0-12049 GCA_964475385.1 uncultured Alphaproteobacteria bacterium
GATAGTGCTCCATGGTGATCACCGCGCCCAGGCGGTTGAGCGCGCGGACCACGAAAAAGGCGTCGCGCAGCCAGCAGTAGCGATAATCCCAGTTGCGCCCGGTATTGGGGGCCTCGGGGATCGAGGTGGTCATCGCCGCGATGATCGCGCCGGTCTCTTCGAAGCTGCACAGCTTGAGGGTGATCGCGGCCCGGATCACCGCGTCTTGCCATTCGAAGGGCAGGGCCAGCGTGCGCGACCAGCCCCGCCAGTAGTCTATGGTCTTTTCGCAGAAGTCGCGCCCGGTCTCGGCCACCGGTCGGGTCAGGGTCTCGTCGGGGCCGAGGATCAGAGTGATCGGCTCTTCGAGCCCGAACTCGATCTCGCCGAGCAGATAGGCGAGCGGCGCGTCGGTGGTGAGCCTGAGCGTGATCGGCGGCGCGACGTAGCGGATGTGGTTGCTGCCGTGGGTGATCTCGGGGCCGTGGGCGCCGTAACCGTGCGCCGGGCGCAGAATCACGCGGATGCGCGGCGCGCCCGCGATCGGGCGGACGATGCGCACGATCATAGTGGGGCGGAACTGGCGGCCGAACTGAAAGAAGCGGGGCGCGAAATCGGTCACTTCAATAGCGCCCCCGTTCGAATCGTAGAGACGGGTCACCAGCACCGCCGTGTTGCGCACGTATGTCTGCTCGCTGCGCGCGAGGCCCGCAAGCATGATCTGATAGACGCCGTGGACGCCCTTCTCGACCGCATGGCCGTCGTTGAGGAGCTGACAGAACACTGGATCGCTGTCGAACCGCGGCATGCAGGACCAGACGATTCGCGCCTCGCGGTCGATCAGGGCCCCGAAGCTGCAGTTGCCGATGACGCCGAGGTCGAGGGACTCAGCCATCGGCCGACCTCCCGGCGGGGGGCGCGTCTTCTCCGGCGAGCGCCGCCAGCCAATCGAGAAGCGCCTCGACCGAGGCGACGCGGTATTGCGCACGGCTCGGGGCGCCGTCGCCGACGCGCACGGCGATCCCGCCCCGCGCGGCGACGATCGCGAAGGCGTCCTCGTCGGTGATGTCGTCGCCGGCGAAGACCGGCCTGCGGCCTGCGAACGGCGGCTCGGCGAGGAAGGCTTCGATCGCGGCGCCTTTGTCGCCGCCCTCGGGGCGGAGCTCGAAGACCATCTTGCCTTCGAGCAGGCGAAGCGCGCCGCCGGATGCGGCGAGGGCGTCGGCGGCGGCGCGGCGGCAGTCGGCCGCGCGTTCGGGCGCGCCGCGGTAGTGAAGCGCGAGCGTGAGCCCTTTGTCCTCGAGTAGGACGCCGGGGGCCTCGGCGACGAAGGCCGCGAGCCGCGCGCGCGCCGCATCGAGCGCGGCCTGCGGGGCGGGGCTGCGCAAGACCTCGCCGTCGGCGCGACGGCGTTCGAGCCCGTGAAGCCCGGCGGCGGGCAGGACGAGCGGCGCAAGCAAGCGGTCGAGATCGGCGAGCGGACGGCCGCTGACCAAGGCCACGGCGCCGTCGAGCCGCGCCGCAAGCGCGCCCAAGATCGGCCGCAGCCGGGGCGACAGCCGCACCGCCGAGGGCGCGGGCGCGATCTCGACCAGGGTGCCGTCGAAGTCGAGGAACAACGCCCAGTCGCTGTGCGGGACGGGAAGGGGCGGGCTCGGCGTCATCGCGTCACGACGCTTTGGGCGTTCAGCGCCTGCGGAACCGGGCGGTCGGGCATCGCGGTTCGGCCTCGCGCGAGAGAACCGGGGCGCCGCGCAGAGAGCGCGGCCTTGCAAGGTCTGTTTGCCATACCAACCCTTTCCGCTTCGCTAATCGATCCTTCAAGAAGGCGGGGATCGCGTCGCTGCGAGGGCGCAATCTGCCCTCTAAGGTTAATCTGCGTCAATGTGTGGAATGCGCCACAACGAATTCTTATATCCGTAGTGGCCCCGGGGCTGTTCCCCGGCGGCCGTTCCCCCGGGCCGGGCACAGAAACCCGGGCCGGACACAAAAAAGGAACGAGAGATGGGGACCGTCAATCATGAGGAAGAAGAGAGGAGGTGTATAAGGCGATGGCTACGCACGGACTGATGCCTTGGGCGTCTGGGCGGCGCCCTGTGGCGACGCCGATGGGCGACGGCAATCCCTTCGAGTCGCTGCATCGTGAGATCGACCGCCTGTTCGACGACTTCATGCGGGGGTTCGACGTCCCGCTTCTGCGCGGAAGCGAGGAGGGCAAGATTCTTCCCGACGTGGATGTCGCCGAGACCGACAAAGAGGTCCAGGTCACGGCCGATCTTCCCGGCGTGGACGAGAAGGATCTTGAGGTGACGCTCGCCGAAGGCGTTCTTACGATCAGCGGCGAGAAGAAGTCCGAAAGGGAAGAGAAGAAAAAGGACTATCACCGCATCGAGCGCGTTTTCGGGCGGTTCGAGCGATCGATCGCGCTGCCCGAGGGGCTCGCCGAGGACAAGGTCGCGGCGACCTTCAAGAACGGCGTGCTCACCGTGACGATCCCGAAAAAGCCCGAAGCGAAGAAGTCAAGCCGGAAGATCCCCATCAAGACCGGCTGAGAAGGCGCGCATACAGGGAGACGCGCCGGGGGCGGGTTCCGCCTCCGGTGTTTTTTGTCTTGCGGAAGAGAGAGGGCCTTCAAGCGTCGGCCGGGCGGGCGGTTCCGGCCCCATCTTCGGGCGCGCCGAGGCCCCGGCGCATCAACCACAGAAGAAGACCCAGCCCCGGCGCCGCGACCGCGGTCGAGACGAGGAAGAAGCTCACCCAGTCGAGGTGGTCGGCGAACCAACCGCCCGACGACGACAGCACCGTGCGCCCAAAGGCCATGAACGAGGTGAGAAGCGCGTACTGGGTCGCCGTATACGCCGCATGGCAGAGGCCTGAGAGATAGGCGACGAAGGCCGCCGACGCCATGCCCCCTGTGAAGTTCTCGATCGCGATGGTGAGCGCGAGCAGGCCTACGTTGTGGCCGACCATCGCCTGGACCGCGAACATGAGGTTCGACAGCATCTGCAACACGCCGCAGACGAGAAGGCTCGGCATGACGCCGTAGCGGCTGACGAAGACCCCGCCCGCGAACACGCCGGCGAGGGTGGCGGCGAGGCCGAAGATCTTGCTCACGCTTGCGATCTCGGTGTTGGTGAACCCCATCTCGACATAGAAGGGGTTGGCCATCACGCCGGCGAAGGCGTCGCCGAACTTGTAGAGAAGGATGAAGGCGAGCACCACGACCCAACCCCGCCGGCGGGTGAAGTCGGCGAAGGGGGCGACCACCGCGCGTTCGAGCCAGGCCGCGGCGGCGGCGAGCGCGGGCGAGAGCCCCGGGCGCGCGCGCGCGATCGCGGCCGCGCGGGCGCGGACCGCCGCCTGGTCCGCCGCGCCGTCGCCCTCGGGCTCGGGCGAGGCGAGAACGGCGACCACCCCCACCGTGACCAGCGCCGCCATGATCGCGTAGACCCAGAACCAGCTCTGCGTCAGGTCGGCGAGGAACAGCGCGCCGGCCCCGCTCGCCAGCATGCCGATGCGATAGCCCGCCTGAATCATCGCCGCGCCCGCGCCCTGCTGGCGTTCGGCGAGCACGTCGATGCGGTAGGCGTCGACCACGATGTCCTGACTCGCCGAGCAGAAGGCGACGATCAGCGCAAGAAGCGCCACCGTCGCCGGGTCTTCCGCCGGCCGGGCGCTCCCGAGGGCGACGATCGCGGCCATGAGGACGAGCTGGGTGGCGATCAGCCAACCGCGCCGCCGCCCCAGCGCGCGAGTGAGCAGCGGCATCGGAACGCGGTCGATCAGAGGCGACCAGAGAAACTTGAGCGTGTAGGGGAGCCCGACCAGGGCGAACAGGCCGATGGTCGTTTTGTCGACGCCCGCCCGCGCCATCCAGATGGCGAGCGTGCCTGTGGTCAGCGCGAGCGGGAGCCCGCTCGAAAACCCGAGGAACAGAACGGCGATGACGCGCCGGTCGGCGTAGACAGCGGCGGCGTCCAACCAGCCGCGAAAGGCGGATCGCTCGGCCATCGGCGGCGCAGTCTATGGGGCGGCCGCCCGATTGTACAGAACCGCTTCGATCGTTGCCGCGGCGCGGGGCGACTTGCCCGTCGCACCGCGCGATGGTTGAATTGCGTACAACCGGCTCCCAATTGAAACCGGGCATGACAACGGGTAGGCGCAAGCGCGGGGGGTGGCTGTGGCGCGCCGCGGGCGCGGTGGCGGCGGTGGTCATCCTGCCGCTGGCCGGCAGCGTGGCGAGCGTGCTCGGCCAGGATCTCGACTGGCGGACCGCGCCCCGCTACTCGATCGGGATCGCCCCCGACCCTCTTCTCGTCCGCGAACCCGTGGTCCAGGTCTATGTGGCCCGCGCCTTCGGCCTGCGCGGGGCCTTCGGCGTCCATAGCTGGATCGCGGTCAAGCGCCGCAACGCGCCCGCCTTCACCGTCTATGAGGTGATCGGCTGGCGGGTGCTGCACGGCGAGCCGGCGGTGAGCCGCTCGCACCGCGCCCCCGACGGCCTGTGGTTCGGCAACCGGCCCGAGCTTCTCGTCGATCTGCGCGGCGATCGCGTCGAGGCGGTGATCGACCGCATCGAGGCCGCGGTCGACGCCTACCCTTACGTCGACCGTTACACCATTTGGCCCGGCCCCAACTCGAACACGTTCACCGCCTTCGTCGCCCGCGCGGTGCCCGAGCTCGACCTCGATTTGCCGCCGACCGCGATCGGCAAGGACTTTCTGCCGGGCGGCGCGCTGTTCGCCCGCGCGCCTTCGGGCACCGGCTGGCAGGTCTCGCTGTTCGGTCTTCTCGGCGTTCTGGTCGCCTTCAACGAGGGGATCGAGTTCAACCTTCTCGGGCTCGCTTTCGGCTTCGACTTCGCCCAGCCTGCGCTTCGCCTGCCGGGCCTCGGCCGGGTCGAACTCCTGGGCAGCAAGGCGTCGTGACCGGCCTCAGCGTCAGCGCCCGGCGGGCAGAACCAACCGGCCGAGCGCGGTGAGCGCGCCGTTGCCCGCTCCGGCATCGGTGCGGGGGCGAAGATGGGCGTACCAACGCCGCTCCCACAGGCGGAACAACCAGACGATCAAAAAGGTCAGCGAAAGGTAGAACAGCCCCGCCGTGACGTAAGATTCGAACGGCGCGAAGTAGCGCGAGTTCACGATCCGCCCGGCGCCGAGCAGGTCGACGATGGTCACCAGGCTTGCGACCGCGCTGCCGTGAAGCATGAAGATGACCTCGTTGCCATAGGCCGGCAGCGCCCGACGGAAGGCGCTGGGCAAGATGATGCGGCGGTACATCACCGCTTTCGACATGCCGCAGGCGCGCGCCGCCTCGATCTCGCCGAAGGGGGTCTGCTCGATCGCGCCGCGCAGGATCTCGGCCGTATACGCGCCGGTGTTCAGCGTGAAGGCGATCAGAGCGCACCAGAACCCTTCGCGGAAGATCCACCACAGGCCGAGGCTTTCGAGGGCGTCGCGAAACTGCCCCGAACCGTGGTAGATGAGGAAAAGTTGGACCAAAAGCGGCGTTCCGCGGAAGAAGTAGATATAGGCCCAGGGCAGGCCCCAGATCAGCGGGTTCTTGGAGACCCGCAACAGCGCGGTCGGGATCGCGATGCCCATCCCGAGGATGAGCGAGAGCGCGACGAGCTGGACCGTCATCCACAGCCCCTGGAAGTAGAGGCCGATGTTCTGGGTGATGACCGAAAGGTCGATCATCGCTCAGCCGTCCGCACGCCGACGCTCGCGCGCCGCGCCGCCCAGCGCAGGACTATCTCCGACGAGGCCGTGATCGCGAGGTAGAGGAGGGCGACCACGAAATAGAAGGTGAATGGCTGGCGGGTCGTGCCGCCGGCCTGGCCCGCGTTGTAGACCATGTCGTGGAGCCCGATCACCGAGACCAGCGCGGTCGCCTTGGCGAGCACCAGCCAGTTGTTGCCGAAGCCCGGCAGCGCGTGGCGCACCATCTGGGGCAAGGTGATCCGGAGGAACGCCTGGGTTTCGGTCATCCCATAGGCGAGCCCGGCCTCGATCTCGCCTCGCGGCACCGCGAGGATCGCGCCCCGGAAGGTTTCGGTCATGTAGGCGCCGAAGATGAAGCCGAGGGTGAGCACGCCGGCGGTGAAGGGGTCGATGTCGATGTAGTCCCAGCCCAGCTTGTCGCCGATGTTGTTGACCGCGATCTGGCCGCCGAAGAAGATCAGCAGCATCAGCACCAGATCAGGCACTCCGCGGATGATCGTTGTGTAGACGCCGGCGAGCGCCCTTGCGACGATCGAGCGCGACAGCTTGGCCGCCGCCCCCAGCATGCCGAGGACGACCGAAAGCGCGAGCGAGCCCGCCGCCACCGTGACGGTCAGCGCCATCCCTTTGAGGATGAAGGGCAGGTAACCGTGCAGGTCGAGCATCGCGCGCTCCGACTTCGGCGCCGCCGACGGGAAAGAGGGGCGACCCGCCGTCGCCCGGATCAAACCGGACGGCGGCAGGTCAGAGCCATCGGCGTAATCAGCCGCCGTAGATGTCGAAGTCGAAGTACTTGTCGTTGATCCGCTTATACGTGCCGTCGGCGCGGATCGCATCGATCGCCTTGTTGAACAGGGCTTGGAGATCCTTGTCCTGTTTGCGGACGGCGATGCCGGCGCCTTCGCCGAAGTACTTCGGATCGGTGAAGTCAGGGCCGACGAATTCGAAGTCCTTGCCTTTTTCGGTCTTGAGGAAGCCTTCGTTCATGGCCACCGAATCGGCGAGCAGGAGGTCGACCCGGCCCGCCACCGCGTCGAGATAGGCCTCGTCCTGAGTGGCGTAGCGCTTGATCTTGACCGTGTCGCCGAACTCGGCGGTGATGAAGTTGTCATGAATGGTCGCGCGCTGAACGCCGACGGTCTTGCCCTTCATCGATTCCTTGGTGATCTCGATGCCCGAGCCCTTGCGGCGTACGAACTTGGCCGGGCTGTTGTAGTACTTCTTGGTGAAGGCGACCTTCTTCTTGCGCTCCTCGGTGATCGACATCGAGGCGACGATGGCGTCGTACTTGCGCGCAAGCAGCGCCGGGATAATCCCGTCCCAGTCCTGTTGGACCAGCGTGCACTCGGCGCCGATCTTCTCGCACAGCGCCATGGCGATGTCGATGTCGAAGCCCTTGAGCGTGCCGTCGGGCTCGACCCAGCTAAACGGCGGGTAAGCGCCCTCGACGCCGATGCGGATCTTTTTCCATTCCTTGGCCGAGGCCGGACCGGCCGCGATGGCGAGCGCCACGACGGCCATCAACGCGAACGCGAACTTTCTCACAGCATGCCTCCTTCTTCTCTTGTGTTTCGACGCTTCAGATCGTTGATGTCGGTTTCGTTATTTTGCCTGTTCTCCCAAACGGGCCGTGATCACATTTCGGTCAACGGGGCGTTCGACTAGCCCAGCATTCCGGCGAGGAACTGCCGGAACCGTTCCGAAGCGGGGTTGTCGAACACCTGCGCGGGTTCGCCGAACTCCTCGACGCGGCCTTCGTGCAGAAACATGACCTGGTTCGAGACCTCGCGGGCGAAACCGGTCTCGTGGGTGACGACCAGCATGGTGCGCCCTTCCTCGGCGAGGCTGCGGATGACCTTGAGCACCTCGCCGACGAGCTCGGGATCGAGCGCCGAGGTGGGCTCGTCGAACAGCATGACCTCGGGCTCCATGGCGAGAGCGCGCGCGATCGCCGCGCGCTGCTGCTGGCCGCCCGAAAGATGCGCCGGGTAGTAGTCCTTGCGGTCGAGCATGCCGACCCGGTCGAGCACCGCCTCGGCGCGCTCGATCGCCTCGGCCTTGGGGATCTTGAGCACGTGCACCGGGGCCTCGATCACGTTCTGCAACACGGTCATATGGGACCACAGATTGAACTGCTGGAAGACCATGGCGAGTTTGGCGCGGATGCGGGTCACCTGCTTCACGTCTTCGGGCTCGCGCGCGCCGCCGCGCCGTGTGCGCATGCGGATCAGCTCGCCTTTGACGTAGATGCGTCCGGCGTTCGGCGTCTCCAACAGGTTGATGCAGCGCAGGAGCGTCGATTTGCCCGAACCGCTCGCCCCCAGGATCGAGATCACGTCGTGCTCGTGCGCGACGAGCGAGACGCCCTTGAGCACTTCGAGCGGACCGAAGCTCTTGTGCAGATCCTCGACGACCAACGCCTCCTCGGCCATCGCCGCTACGCCTCCCGTCCTTACGACGCCTGGTCCTCGGCGTTCGCTCCGTACTGGGCGAGCACTTGGTCGGCGACCCGGCCGGTGAGCTCGTTGAGATGGTCGAAGGTCGCGGTGTGCCAGCCTACGCCCTGGGTCAGCGAACGGAGCTCCAGGATCAGGCTGTGAAGCTCGGCCTCCGGGATATAGGCTTCGACCTCGTCCCAGCCTTCCCAGCCTTCCTTGGGGTGAAAGCCCAGGATCTGGCCGCGCCGGCCGCTGATGAGGCCGTGGACCTTCGATGTGGCGTCGTTGGGAATCGAGATCACCACCTGACAGATCGGTTCGAGCAGGACGGGATCGCATTTGGGCAGCGCCTCGCTCATCGCGACCCGGGCGGCGAGCTTGAACGACTGCTCGTTCGAATCGACCGAGTGGAAGGCGCCGTCGAACAAGGTGACGGAAATATCGACCACCGGGAAGCCGAGCGGCCCTTTTTCGAGGAACTCGCGGACCCCGGCCTCGACCGCCGGGATGTACTGCTTGGGCACCGCGCCGCCGACGATTCTTTCGTCGAAGCGGAATCCCGACCCGCGCGGCAGCGGCTTGATCTCGAGATGGACGTCGCCGAACATGCCGTGCCCGCCGGTCTGGCGCTTGAACCGTCCGTGCTGAGTCACGCCCTTGCGGATCGCTTCCTTATAAGCGACCCGCGGCGGGCTCGTCTCAAGGGCGAGGCCATACTTGTTGCGCAGCCGGGCGAGCGCGACCTGAAGATGGATCTCGCCCTGGCCCTTGAGCAGGAAGTCGTGGGTCTCGGCGTTCTGCTCGATCGCGAGCGAGGGGTCTTCCTCGATCACCTTGGCGACCGCGGCCGACATCTTGACCTCGTCCTCGCGCTTTTGGGGGCGGATCGCAAGCGCGTAGACCGGCGGCAGCGGCTCGGCCACCGGCAGCGGGTCGTCGGGAGGCGCGTTCCCAGGCGCCAGGGTGTCGCCGGTCTGCGCTTTCTCGAGCCGACCGAGCGCCACGATGTCGCCGGCCTCGGCGGAAGCGAGCTTTTCCTGGTTGACGCCCATCATGCGATAGATGCCGGCGACGCGTTCGCCGTTGAGCGTCGCGCCGTCGGCGAGCTCGCCGCGCCAGACGCGCACCAAAGAGAGCTTGCCCCCGTGCGGGGTCATGTAGGTCTTGATGATCTGGGCCAGCGGCTCCTTGGACGCGGTGTCGACGCCGCGGCGTTGGGCGGTCTCCTCGGCCTTGGGCACCAGCGTGGCCATGTGGCGGAGCAGGCGGCGGACCCCGAACTCGTGCTCGGCCGCGCCGAGGAAGACCGGCACGATCTTGTTGGCCGCGACCTCCTTGCGGACGTAATCGCGGATCTCGTCTTCGCTCGGCTCCTGATCCTCGAGCAACATCTCGAGAAGCGTGTCGTCGAAGTCGGCGAGCGATTCGAGAAGCTCGGTGCGCGCCGACTTCGAGCGGTCGGCGACCGATTCGGGCGGCGCGGTCTCCTCGGAGGCGGCGCCTTCGCGATAGGCGTAAGCCTGGCCGCTGACGAGATCGACATAGCCGGTCACCTGCTCGCCCTCGCGGATCGGCACCTGATGGAGAACCAGCGGATGGCCCGAGACGCCCCGCATGGCGGGGATAAGGTCGCGGATGCGGCCGCTCAGCCGGTCGATCTTGTTGACGAAAGCGAGATGCGGGATCGCGTGGTCGTTGAGGAAGTGGAACAAGGGAGAAAGCATGACCATGCGCTCGGGCGTGGCCTCGCAGACGACGAGCGCGGCGTCGGCGCCCATCAGCGCGTTGCGCGCCTCGGCGGCGAACTCGATCGAGCCCGGACAATCGAGGAAGTTGAAGGTCACGCCTTCGAAGGTCGCGGTCGCCGCCGAGACCTCGGTGCTCATGTGGCGCTCGCGGGCCTCGGCCGAGCCGTCGCCGACGCAGTTGCCGTCCTTGACCGTCCCTTTGCGGCCGATCGCGCCGCAGACGTAAAGCAGGCTTTCGAGAAGCGTCGTCTTTCCGCTCAGCGAAGAGCCGACGATCGCGACTGTGCGTTTGTCACTCATGCATCCTCCCCAACTATGACGTGCGGCCCGGCTACGCGATCCGCAGCGCGCGCCCCGGGCCGCCTGAACCGCCGGCGCCGATGCCTTCGCATCGGCCCGGCCCCGTCGCCAAACCTGGGCGGCAGAGGCCGTATCTTTACGCACTCCCCGCCAAAACGCGAGTCCCGCCACGGATTTTCCGCACCCTCTGGCATGGGCGCGCGCAAGGCACTATTCTCCCGGTCCACGCTGGCCGGAGGTCGAAGGCGCGAACGCGCGGCATGAGCGTTTCATGAGCATCTGGGGCAAGGTCATCGGGGGCGCGGCGGGATTCGCGCTCGGCGGGCCTTTGGGCGCGCTCGTCGGCGCGGTCGCGGGCCACGCGTTCGACCGCCTGCGCGACGGCGTCCGCATTCGCGCCGAAGAGGTCAAGCCGGTCGCTTTCACGGTCGCGGTCATCGTGCTCGCGGCCAAGATGGCCAAGGCCGACGGCGTGGTCACCCGCGACGAGATCGACACCTTCAAGCGAATCTTCCACATTCCGCCCAGTGAACTTCGGGACGTCGGCCGTCTGTTCGACCGCGCGCGCAAAGACGCCGCCGGCTTCGAGCCCTACGCCCGGCAGATCGCCATATTGTTCCGCGACAACCCGCGGCTTCTCGAAGAGCTGCTCGACGGCCTGTTCGAGATCGCCAAGGCCGACGGCGTGGTCCATCCGGCCGAGCTCGCCTATCTGCGCAAGGTGGCCGGAATCTTCGGCTTCGACGAGGCGACGTTCGAGCGCGTTCGCTTAGGCCACATGGAAGGGGCGGCCGCCGACGCCTACGAGGTTCTCGGGCTCAGCCCGGACGCCGCCGACGAGGAGGTCAAGGCGACCTACCGCAAGCTCGCCCGCCAGTATCACCCCGACCGCCTGATCGCCGAGGGCATGCCGCAGGAGTTCATCGACCTCGCCAACGAGAAGCTCGCCCGCATCAACGACGCTTACGAGCGCATCCGCCGCCAACGCGGCCTGAAATGATCGAGCGGTCCTCGCCCAACCACGACGCCCGGCCGCCCGGCGCGGCGGTCGAGATGCTGGTGCTGCACTACACCGGCATGAAGGACGCCGAGGCGGCGCTCGAAAGGCTTTGCGATCCGGCCGCCAAGGTCAGCGCGCACTATCTGGTCGACGAGGACGGAACGGTCTGGCGGCTGGTCGACGAGGCCCGCCGCGCCTGGCACGCGGGGCGCGCGGTCTGGCGCGGGCGCGCGGACGTGAACGCGATCTCGATCGGGATCGAGCTCGTCAACCCGGGCCACGAGTTCGGCTACCGCCCGTTTCCCGAGCCCCAGGTGGAGGCGCTGATCGCGCTCGCCCGCGACATCCTCGCCCGCCACCCCATCCCGGCCCGCAACGTGGTCGGTCATTCGGACGTCGCGCCCGCCCGGCGCGCCGATCCGGGCGAGCTGTTCGACTGGGCCCGGCTCGCCGCCGAGGGCATCGGCTTGTGGCCCGACGCGTCGCCGGTGCGAGGAGAGATGGGGCTGACCTTGCGGCCGGGCGACGCCGGCGTCGCGGTGGCCGAGCTGCAAGCCGCGCTCGCCGAGATCGGCTACGGCGTCGCCCGCGACGGCCTTTATGACGAAGGGCTGGCCGCCGTGGTCGCCGCCTTTCAGCGCCACTTCCGCCCCCGCCGGGTCGACGGCGTGGCCGACCCCGAAACCGCCCAGCTCGCGCTCGGCCTTGCGCGGACGCTGGCTCGCGACGCGCCGGCTTGACGCGCCCGCGCGCGGACCTTAGGTGTCTAATGGCGCCAGACGGTCGGATGGCCGCCTTCCGGCTTGGGCCGGGGGGAGGAAAGTCCGGGCTCCACGGAAACACGGTGCCGGGTAACGCCCG
>CAYYWV010000077.1:0-11978 GCA_964475385.1 uncultured Alphaproteobacteria bacterium
CGCCCGTTCAGCATCGGCCGCGGCGGAGGCGCTGTCAACGCAGGCCGTCCAAAGGGCGATGCGAAAACGCCGCGCAAATCGCATAAACTTCTGGTGAGCGGGACGGGAAAGTATATGCTTTCTTCACTACTTTCCTGGATAAACGATCGTTTCGATCCAGGCTTCGGAAGGCTCCGCCCATAGAACCGTCGCAAGGAGGACCGTCCGCCGTCGCGCGTCATCAGAGACGAGATACGGGACTCCCCGTCGGGACATGAACCGGGAACACGACCTAGAGATCAGCGAGACCGCTTATCAATGGTGCTTTCGCGCGATCTCGTTCCTATACAAGCATCTCGACGTTCGGATCGCGCTGCACGACGTCGACGGACGGATCGAGGCGGGCGAGATCTTCCTGTTCAACCACTTCGCCCGCTTCGAGGCGATCATCCCCCAGTACCTGATCTTCCGCGAGACCGGCGCCTACTGCCGCAGCGTCGCGGCGGCCGAGCTGTTCGAAGGCAGCGAGGCCCTCGCCAAGCTGTTGCTCAGCGTCGGCGCGGTGCCCAACACGCTTCCCGGCCTGCTTCCCTTCCTCGCCGCCGAGATCCTGCGCGGCCGCAAGGTGGTCGTCTTTCCCGAAGGCGGCATGGTGAAGGACCGCCGCATCCTCGACGAGCGCGGCCAGTTCAGCATCTTCTCCTCGACCGCCCGGACCCGGCGCAAGCACCACAAGGGCGCGGCGGCGATCGCCATCATGCTCGAGCTGTTCAAGCGCCGCATCCTGTCGGTCCACGAGGCGGGCGAGACGGCGCGGCTTTCGCGCTGGGTCGACGCGCTCGGCTTCGACGGCGTGGACGCGCTGCTCGCCGCCGCCCGCCGGCCGACTCTGGTGGTGCCGTCGAACATCACCTTCTACCCGATACGCACCGACGACAACCTGCTGCGCAAAGGGGTCGAGCTGTTCAATCACGACCTCAAGGACCGCATCCGCGAGGAGCTTCTGATCGAAGGCAACATCCTTCTCAGACCGACCGACATGGACATCCGCTTCGGCGCGCCGGTCTCGCCCGGCGTCGCCTGGCGCTGGTGGGAGCGCCGGGTGCTCGAGCGCGTGTTCGCCAATGTCGACAGCCTCGAGGAGCTGTTCGACTTCCGGCGCGACTCCGACCGCTGGATCGAGCGCATGGTCTCGACGGTGCTCGCGCACAAGACCCGCAAGCTCCGCGACGTCTGCATGCGCGAGATGTACGCGCGGGTGACGGTGAACATGAGCCACCTCGCCTCGCGGTTGATCCTTCGCCTCCACGACCGGGGCCGCACCGAGATCGACCGCGACCGCTTCCATCGCGCGCTCTACAGCGCGATCAAGACCGCGCAGAAGGAACCCAGCATTCACCTCCATCGCAGCCTGACCGACCCTGCCGCCTACGACGGCGTCCACCGCGGCGACTGCCAGGGCTTCCGCGAGTTCATCGAGACCGCGGTGGCTTCCGAGCTGGTCGAGGAAACGCCCGAGCGTTATCGCTTCCTGCCCAAGCTGCGCGCCGAGCTCGCGTTCCACGAGGTGCGGATCGAGAACCTGATCGCGGTCTACGCCAACGAGGTCGCGCCCGTGGGCGCCGCCTGCCGGGCGGTCGATCGGGCGATGGACGAAGAGGTCGACCGCGAGACGCTTTCTTTGATGCTGTTCGACGACGAGCTCCGCGCTTTCGCCGCCGACAAGGAGCGGTTCGACACGCCTCAGTACGCCGAGATCAACGCCCAGGAGACCGCGACCCAGCCGGGCGCGCCCTATCTTCTTCCGCCCGAAGAGGGCGGGCGGCCGCTCGGCGTCGTCCTGGTCCACGGCTTTCTCGCCTCGCCCGCCGAGCTGCGCGCCTTCGGCGACAAGCTCGCAAGCCTCGGCTACCCGGTGCTCGGGGTCCGGCTCAAGGGCCACGGCACCTCGCCTTGGGACTTGCGCGAGCGGAGCTGGCGGGAGTGGCTCGCCTCGGTCGAGCGCGGCTTCGAGATCATGTCGGGCCTTGCCGAGCGCGTCTGCCTCGTCGGCTTCTCGACCGGAGGCTCGCTCGCGCTGCGTTTCGCGGCCGAGAAGCCCGAAGGGCTCGCCGGCGTGGTCGCGGTCTCGGCCCCGATCCGGTTTCGCAATCGCAACCTCATCTTCGTGCCGGTGATCCACGGCGCCAATAAGCTGACCGAATGGGTCTCGTCGCTGGAAGGGGTGATGCCGTTCCGCCCCAACGACTCCGAGCATCCCGACATCAACTATCGGCACATTCCCATCCGCGGCCTGTTCGAGCTCCGCCGCCTCGTCGCCGAGCTCGCCCGCCGGTTGGGCGACGTGGCCTGCCCGGTCTGCATCGTCCAGGGCGAGAACGATCGCGTGGTGGACCCGCGAAGCGCGGCGATGATCGTCAACAAGGTGGGCTCGGAGCAGAAGTCGCTCCACATGGTGCCGTCGGACCGCCACGGGATCGTGACCGAAGATATCGGCGACACCCACGCGACCATCATTTCCTTTCTTGACACGCTCGCGGCGGCCACTCCGACCCGGGCGAGAAGCAACGACACGCCGGAGCCAATGCCGGGAGACGGCCATGCGCGCACGGCGATCTGACCCGGCATCGAAAAAATCCGCTGCGGCGGACAAGCGCGAGGACGGATAATAGATTATGCGATCCGTCTTTTCCGATGGTCTGACGCGAGCCAAGCGCGCGCTCCTCGGCCTGTTCTCGCGCCCGGTCCCCACGGAGCCCGAGGCCGGCGTCTCCGAGCGGCCCTACCCTTGGGAGCGCAGCTACCCCGACGGCGTTTCCTGGGACGTCGCGTTCGAGCCCGAGCCGATCCCGGCCTTTCTCGACCGGGTCGCGGCGACGTTCGGCGCAAAGACCTGCATCGACTTCCGCGGACGGCGCTATCGCTATCGCGAGGTCGCCGATCTCGTCAACCGCGCGGCCAAGGGCTTTCAGGCGCTCGGCGTCCAAAAAGGGATCAAGGTCGCGCTGATGTTGCCCAACTCCCCTTACGCGGTGATCTGCTTCTACGCCGTGCTCAAGGCCGGCGGCACGGTGGTCAACGTCAACCCGCTCTACGCCGAGCGCGAGATCGCCCGCGAGATCGCCGATTCGGGGGCCTGCATCCTGGTCACCCTCGACATGAAAGGGCTCTACCGCAAGGCGGCGCCGCTTCTCGATGCGCGCGGCTCGCTCGAACGCATCGTCGTCTGCGGCATGTCGGGGCTTTTACGCTTTCGCGAAAAGGCGTTGTTCGCGCTTCTCAAGCGACGCGAGGTCGCGCATGTCCCGGACGACGACCGACATGTGCTTTTCGAGGCGTTGATCGACAACGACGGCCGGCCAGAGCCGGTCGAGATCGACCCGAAACGCGATATCGCGGCGCTCCAGTACACCGGCGGCACCACCGGCGTGCCCAAAGGCGCCGAGCTTACGCACGCCAACCTTTACGCCAACACCCGCCAGATCGCGCTCTGGGCGCCCGGGCTCAGACCCGGCGAAGAAAAGATCCTGGGCGTGCTGCCGCTGTTCCACGCCTTCGGGATGACGGCGGTCATGAACCTCGGCATCCACATCGGGGCCGAGCTCATTCTTCTGCCCCACTTCAAGCCGGCCGAAGTGGTGCGCGTCATCCATCGCATGCGGCCGACGGTGTTCATCGGCGTGCCCACCATGTACTCGGCGCTCAACGCCTGCGACGAGACCGCGAACCACGACCTTTCTAGCCTCGTCTACTGCATCTCGGGCGGCGCGCCCCTGCCGGCGGCGGTCCACCGCCGGTTCGAGGAGATCACCGGCTGCCGCTTGGTCGAGGGCTATGGGCTCAGCGAGACGAGCCCGGTCTGCACGGTCAACCCGCTCGCCGGCGTGAACAAGGTGGGCTCGGTGGGCCTGCCGCTGCCCGGCACGGTGATCGAGATCGTCGCGCTCGACGAACCCGAACGCCTCCTGCCGCCGGGCGAAAAGGGCGAGGTCTGCGTGCGCGGGCCGCAGGTCATGGCGGGCTACGCCAACCGGGCGCGCGATACCCTAGAGGCCTTTCGCGGCGGCCATCTGCACACCGGAGATATCGGCTACTTCGACGACGACGGCTACCTCTATATCGTCGACCGGATCAAAGACCTGATCCTGTGCGGCGGCTTCAACGTCTACCCGCGCATGGTCGAAGAGGTCATTCATCTTCACCCGGCGGTCGAGGAGGTCGCCGTCTGCGGCATGCCCGACCGCCACCGCGGCGAGGTCGTCAAGGCCTTCGTCAAGCTCCGCGAAGGCGAGAGCCTGACGGCAAGCGAGCTCAGGGCCTTTCTCAAGGACAAGCTCGCGCCGTTCCAGATGCCGCGTCGGATCGTGTTCCGCGAGCGCCTGCCCAAGACGGCGATCGGCAAGATCGACAAGAAAACCTTGCTCGCCGCCGAAGCGGCGGCGGCCGCGTCCGACGCGCCCGAAGAACCGGCCGAAGAGGCCCCCGCCGCGAACGACGAAGCGGGACCATGAAGCGAAGGGAACCAGCATGAAAAACGTCGTGATCGCAGGCTACGCCCGCTCGCCCTTCACCTTTGCGAAGAAGGGCGCGCTCGCCCGGGTGCGGCCCGACGAGCTCGCCGCCCAGGTCGTCAAGGGGCTGATTGAGCGGACCGGGGTCAAGCCCGAGGACATCGAGGATCTGATCCTCGGCTGCGCCTTCCCCGAGGCCGAGCAGGGCCTGAACATGGCGCGGCTCGTGGTCTTTCTCGCGGGCCTTCCGCAGTCGGTCGCCGGCGTCACCGTCAATCGCTTCTGCGGCTCGTCGATGCAGGCGATCCACATGGCCGCGGGCGCGATCCAGATGGGCGCGGGCGAAGCCTTCATCTGCGCCGGCGTCGAATCGATGACGCGGGTGCCGATCATGGGCTACAACCCGATGCCGCACCCGGGGCTCTGCGAGACCTTCCCCCAGGCCTACATGTCGATGGGCGAGACCGCCGAGCGGGTCGCGCGCGAGTATCAGATCGACCGCGCCGAGCAGGAGGCTTTCGCCGTCGACTCCCAAGCCAAGGCGACGAAGGCGCGGGCCGAAGGCCGCTTCAAAGACGAGATCGTCCCCATCGTCCACGACGGCGCGACGGTGGCCGAGGACGGCTGTATCCGTCCCGGCACGACGCCCGAAGCGCTCGCCGCGCTCGATCCCGCGTTCGAGACCGACGGTACGGTCACGGCGGGCACCTCCTCGCCGCTCACCGACGGGGCGGCGGCGACGCTTGTCTGCGCCGAGGACTACGCCGCGCGCGCCGGGCTCGCGCCGCTCGCCCGCATCCGTTCTTTCGCGGTCGCGGGCTGCCGACCCGAGATCATGGGCATCGGCCCGGTGCCGGCCTCGAAGAAGGCGCTCGAACGCGCCGGCCTTTCGGTCGCCGACATCGACGTGGTCGAGCTCAACGAGGCCTTCGCTTCGCAGAGCATCGCCTGCATCCGCGACCTCGGCCTTGATCCGGCCAAGGTCAACCTCGACGGCGGCGCGATCGCGCTCGGCCACCCGCTCGGGGCGACCGGCGCGCGGATCACCGGCAAGGCGGCGGCGCTTCTCGCCCGCGAAGGCGGCCGCTGGGCGCTCGCCACCCAGTGCATCGGCGGCGGCCAGGGAATCGCCACCGTGCTGGAGGCCGCATCGTGATCGAGATCCGAAAGGTCGCGGTCTTCGGCGCAGGCGTCATGGGGGCCGGCATCGCCGCCCAGATCGCCAATGCGGGCGTGCCGGTGCTCTTGCTCGACATCGCGCCCGAAGGCGCGACGCGGCGCAGCGCGCTCGCCGAGGACGCGATCGAGCGCCTCCTCAAGGCCCAGCCCGCCGCCTTCATGCATAAGCGCAACGCCGCCCTCGTCACCCCCGGCAACGTCGAGGACGATCTCGAACGGATCGCCGAATGCGACTGGATCGTCGAGGCGATCGTCGAGCGCGCCGACCTCAAGCGCGCGCTCTACCAGCGCATCGCGCCCCTGAGAAAGCCGGGGGCGGTCGTCTCGTCCAACACCTCGACCATCCCGCTTAAGACCTTGACCGAAGGGCTGGACGAGGACTTCGCCGCCGACTTTCTGATTACGCATTTCTTCAACCCGCCGCGGTATCTGCGCCTGATGGAGCTCTGCGCCGGGCCGAAGACGCGGGCGGACGCGATCGAGGCCATCGCCCATTTCGCCGACCACCGGCTCGGCAAGACCGTGGTTCGCTGCAAGGACACGCCGGGCTTCATCGCCAACCGGATCGGGATTTACTGGTTGCAATGCGCGGTCGTGCGCGCCTTCGACGAAGGGATCTCGGTCGAGGAGGCCGACGCCGTGCTCGGCCGGCCCATCGGCGCGCCCAAGACCGGCGTGTTCGGGCTTCTCGACATGGTGGGGCTCGACCTGATGCCGGCGGTGCTCGCGAGCATGGCGGCGTCGCTGCCGGCGGACGATCCCTTCCACGCGGTCCACCGCACGCCCGCGCTGATCGAACGCATGATCGCCGAGGGCTACACGGGCCGGAAGGGCAAGGGCGGCTTCTATCGGCTCAAACCCGACAGCGCCGAGCGCATCAAGGAGGCGATCGACCTTGCGACGGGAGAGTACCGTCGCGCCGCCCGGCCGCGGCTGAAAAGCGTCGCCGCCGCCCGCAAGCGCGGCTTGCGCGCCCTTCTCGAATATCCTGATCGGAGCGGCCGCTACGCCTGGTGGGTGCTGTCGCGCACGCTCGCCTACGCGGCCCGGCTGGCGCCCGAGATCGCCGACGACATCGTCGCGGTCGATACCGCCATGCGCCTTGGCTACAACTGGACCGACGGCCCCTTCGCCCTGATCGACAAGCTCGGCGTCGGATGGTTCACCGAGCGCCTGCGCGCCGACGGCCAAGAGGCGCCGCCGTTGCTCGAGGCCGCGGACGGCCGGCCCTTCTATCGGACGCAAGGCGGGCGGCTTCACGCGCTCGCGCTCGCGCCCACAGGCGACTACCGCCCGGTCGAGCGCCCGGCGGGCGTGCTGCTTCTCGCCGACGTCAAGCGCGCCTCGCGCCCGCTCGCCGCCAATCGGTCGGCGAGCCTGTGGGATATCGGCGACGGCGTCGCCTGTCTCGAGTTCCACTCCAAGATGAACGCGCTCAACCCGCTCAGCCTGCGCATGGTCGAAAAGGCGATCCGCATCGTCGCCGACCGCTACAAGGCGCTCGTGATCTACAACGAAGGCGAGCATTTCTCGGTAGGCGCGAACATCGGCCTTCTCCTCGTCGCGATGAAGCTGCGCGCCTGGTTCGTCGCGAACTTTCTGGTGCGCCGCGGACAGAAGACCTACCGCGCCCTCAAGTACGCGCCCTTCCCCGTGGTCGGCGCGCCGTCGGGCATGGCGCTCGGCGGCGGCTGCGAGATCCTTCTCCACTGCGACGCGGTGCAGGCCCACGCCGAGACCTACGCCGGGCTGGTCGAGACCGGGGTCGGGATCGTGCCGGCCTGGGGCGGCTGCAAAGAGCTGCTCGCGCGCTGGATCGCCAAGCCCGACCGCCCGGGCGGGCCGATGCCGCCGGTGACCAAGACCTTCGAGATCATCGGCATGGCGACGGTCGCCAAGTCGGCCGCCGAGGCCAAGGACTATCTCTACCTGCGCGAGAACGACCGCATCACCATGAACCGCGACCGTCTGCTCGCCGACGCCAAGGCCCGCGCGCTCGCGCTCGCCGACGGATACGAGCCGCCCGAGCCCCAGGCCTACGCGCTGCCGGGCGCGACCGGACGGGCCGCGCTCAGGCTCGCGGTGCGCGACCTCCGCCGCCGCGGCAAGGCCACCGAGCACGACGCGACGGTGGCCGACGCGCTCGCCGAGGTCTTGAGCGGCGGCGAGACCGATATCGTCGACGCGCTCGGCGAAGACGACATCCTGGCGCTTGAGCGCCGCGCCTTCGCCCGCCTCGCCCGCCACCCGAAAAGCCAAGCCCGGGTCGCCCATATGCTCAAGACCGGCCGCCCGCTCAGGAACTGAGCCCGCCCGCCCCGAAACCGCGGAAGCCCGCCATGCCCCTCCTTCTCTCGATCGCCGCCGTTCTCCTGTTTCTCGTCCTTCTCTACGCCGGGCGCGGGTACTGGGCCTGGGTCGGGGGCGCCGCGCTCGCGCTCGCCGCCTGGGCCGCAGCGGGCGGGTTCGAGACGCCGGTGGCTTTCGCGATCGTTGCGGGCGGCGTCGCCGTTCTCGCCGTTCTGTTGGGCGTTCGGCCCTTGCGCCGACCGCTGATCTCGACGCCCTTGATGCGCTTCGCCCGGCGCGCGGTCCCGCGCATGAGCGAGACCGAGCGCGAAGCGCTCGAAGCCGGAAGCGTATGGTGGGACGGCGCCCTGTTCTCGGGCGCGCCCGACTGGAGCGCGCTTCTCGCCTTCGAGCCCAAGGCGCTGAGCGCGCGCGAGCGCGCCTTTCTCGACGGGCCGGTCGAGACGCTCTGCGCGATGATCGACGACTGGCGCATCTGGCAGGAGCGCGACCTTCCGCCCGAGGTCTGGGACTATCTCAAGCGCGAGCGCTTCTTCGGCATGATCATCCCGGACTCTTACGGCGGGCTCGGCTTCTCGGCGGCGGCGCACTCCGCGGTCGTGGCCAAGGTGGCGAGCCGCAGCATCCCGGTCGCCTGCACGCTGATGGTGCCGAACTCGCTGGGGCCGGCCGAGCTTCTGCTCCGCTACGGGACCGAGGCCCAGAAGGACCACTACCTGCCCCGGCTCGCCCGCGGCGAAGAGGTGCCCTGCTTCGCGCTGACCGAGCCCCACGCCGGCAGCGACGCGGCCGCGACGCGAAGCCGGGGCGTGGTCTGCCGCGGAACCTTCGACGGCGAAGAGGTGCTGGGAATCCGCCTCGATTGGAGCAAGCGTTACATCACGCTCGCCCCGGTCGCGACCGTGATCGGGCTCGCCTTCCGGCTCTACGACCCCGACCGTCTTCTCGGCGGCGAGGAAGACCTCGGCATCACCTGCGCGCTGGTCCCGCGCGGCCTCGACGGGATCGAGGTCGGCGACCGTCACGACCCGATGGGGGTTCCGTTCCAGAACGGCCCCGTCGTCGGGCGGAATGTGTTCATCCCCCTCGACTTCGTGATCGGCGGACGCGACGGGGTGGGGCGCGGCTGGCGGATGCTCATGGACTGCCTCGCCGCCGGGCGCTCGATCTCGCTGCCGGCGCTTTCGGTCGCGGCGGTCGGGCTTGCGGTGCGGACCGTCGGGGCCTACGCCACGGTGCGCGAGCAATTCAATCTCCCTATCGGCCGCTTCGAAGGGGTGCAGGAAGCGCTCGCGCGGATCGGCGGGCGCGCCTATCTGATGGACGCGGCGCGGCGGCTCACCTGCGGCGCGGTGGATGCCGGCGAGCAGCCCGCCGTGCTGTCGGCGGTGGTCAAGGCCTATCTCACCGAGGGCATGCGCGCGAGCCTGTACGACGCCCTCGATATTCTCGGCGGCGCAGGGCTCTGCCGCGGGCCGCGCAACGCGCTTGCGCGTTGTTATACCGCGGTGCCGATCGCGATCACGGTGGAAGGAGCGAACATCCTCACCCGCTCGCTGATCGTGTTCGGCCAGGGATCGGTCCGCTGCCATCCTTACGCGCAGGCCGAGATGCGGGCGATCGCCGCCGGCGATGCGCGCGCCTTCGATCGCGCGCTGTTCGGCCATATCGGCTTCGTCGCCCGCAACGGGCTGCGCGCGCTCGCGCTCGCGCTCTCGGGCGGCCGCCTCGCCCGCGCGCCGGTCGCCGACCCGACGGCGCGGCGCTTCCGCGACCTCGGCCGCTACGCGGCCGCCTTCGCGCTTGTCGCCGACATCGCGCTTCTCACCCTCGGCGGCGCGCTCAAGCGGCGCGAGATGATCAGCGGCCGGCTCGCCGACGCGCTCGCCTGGCTCTATATCGGCTCGGCGGTCCTCAAGCGGTTCCACGACGACGGCCGGCCCGATGCGGACGCGCCGGCGATGGCCTGGGCGCACGGCCTCGCGCTTTATCGGGTGGAGCAAGCGCTCTCGGGCGTTCTCGACAACCTGCCCAACCGCTTCGCCGCCGGAGTTGCGCGCGGGCTCGTCTTTCCGTTCGGCGCTCGCCGGCGGCCTCCTTCGGACGAAGAGACCGCGCGGCTCGCCCGCGCGCTTATCGACGGCGGCGCTTTGCGCGAGCGGCTTTCTCGCGACGTCTTCGTCCCGCCGGCGCAGGAGGACGGGCTCGGCGCGCTCGAGGCCGCGCTCGCCGCGACGCTCGAGACCAACCCCTTGCGCGCGCGCATCCGCGAGGCGATCCGCGCCGGCCGGCTCGAGCCCGAGCCCGCGGAGACGCTTCCCGCCCGGGCCGCCGAGGCCGGCGTCATCGACGACGACGAGCGCGCCCGGCTGGAGGCCGCCGAGGCGATCCGCGACGCGGTCGTCCAGGTGGACGCCTTCGCGCCCGAAGCTTACGCGGCGCTTAAAGGCTGAGGACAGCCATCATCGCGACCAGGACCGAGATCGCAACCAGCGCGAGCAGGGTGTAGGCCCCGTTCCAGACGAGCCCCGCGGCCACGGCCCGCACGCCGCCGATCCGCCCGACCAGCATGGTCGTCGCCGTGAACGGAGAGGATGCGCCTGAGAGCGCCCAGCCCGCGGTGAAGGCGACCGCGACCGGCGCAGGCGTCAGCCCGAACGCGCCGAGATCGGGCACCGCCGAGCCCAAAATCGTCACCGAGAGGATCGGGTTCATGCCGAGCTGTCCCGTCGCCACGATCAGCCACAGAGACGCGACCGGCAAAAGCCAGGGCGCCTCATGCACGATGGCGGGCAAGTCCGCAAGGCCATGCAGCCTAAGAAGAGAGGCGATGGCGGCGCCGATGAAGGCCGCCGACCACAGGATGACGATCTCCCCCCGGTCGGCGGGGAAAGCGGTGGCCATGTAGCGAGCGAACTTGCGCCCCGTAAACGCCGCCGCCCGCCTCACCCCCTTGTCTGCGAACTGGGCGAGAATCCACAGCACGGCGGCGAGCGGGACCGCGACGATCACGCCGACGACCATGGACACGCCCAGGCTTTCGCGAACGGCGATCGCGGCGAGAAAGATCGCCCCCACCAGCCCTGCGATCGGCGCAAGCAGAAGCCAGCTTCCCTCGGGCCGTTCGCGCCCCAGGCTGCTCGGCCGCCCGGTCGGCTTGAACATCCGGTCGAGCGCCCAGCCCAACGCGACGAGGATGAACCCGCTCAAGAGGAAAAAGGGCAGCGCATCCTCCCAACGGAGCGCAGGAAAGGACGACAGCGTGACCGCCATCGAAAGCCCCAGCGGCGACCAGGTCAGAGTGCCGACGAAACCGCGCTGGATCGCGAGCAGCATGCGTCTCAGCCGCAGTCGGCGCACCACCGGATCGGTCTCGCGGGCGTTGGCCTGCGCGCTCATGGTTCCGAGAAGCGCGATCGAGCCGTAGCTCAACACCAGGCCGAACAGGTGCCCGCCCACGGTGAGCGCAAGGTAGCGCCGCCCCGGCGGCTGGCGGGTGAGGAAACGCCCGCAGCGGCGGACCACGGCGGAGGACCGCGCCGCCTCGCGCAAGAAGCCGAGCGCGCCGAACAGCGTGATCACCAGGCAAGCGCGGGCGAGCGCGCCTGCGATCTCGCCCCAGGCATCGGGGGCGCGGGCGAAGATCAAGGCCGCGAGCGCCCCGGCGATGACGAGAAAAAGGCGTCCCGCAGCGCCGACCCGGGGAAAGGCGACCGCGACATAGGCGATCGAGGCGGCGCTTGCAACGCGCTGCGCCTGCGAAAGGCCAAAGATCGCGCCGGCCAAAGTGCCGACCATGACCACCGCGAACGCCACCGTCATGGCGGCATCGGAAAGGGATGAATGGCGTCTCAAGATCTCGAATCGCGTCTTTGCAGGCGGCGACGGCCAACATAGCCGGAAAATCCCGGCTCGCGCGCCCCGTCGCCGAAGGAAAGCGGTTTATGCGTCTGGAGATGCGCTTCTATCACATGGCTTTCGGACCGGCGACCGGCGGCG
>CAYYWV010000078.1:0-11891 GCA_964475385.1 uncultured Alphaproteobacteria bacterium
ATGGTATTATAGTCGGATGCGACAGGGGCGGCCGCACCAATCGGCCGCCCCCGCGTGTCTCCGTCACAGCGCACGAATTCGTGATTTGGCGTTCGCGCGCAGGTTCATTAGCTCAATAGCTCAGCGTCAAACTCCGTAACGTTCCGCATCCAGAGAGACAGATGACCGATTCGGCCCCCGTCCCGCTTCAGCTTCTCGCGCCCGAAAAGTTCCAGGATCCCGACGTGACCGCCGACGGCGAGCCGCGCGGACGGGTCGCCTTCTCGCGGCTCGCCACCCTGTGGTTCAACACGGGCACGCTCTGCAACCTGACCTGCCGCAATTGCTATATCGAATCGAGCCCGCGCAACGACCGGCTCGTCTACCTGAGCGCGGACGAGGTGCGCGCCTATCTCGACGAGATCGCGGACGGGGACTTCGGAACCGAGGAGATCGGCTTCACCGGCGGCGAGCCGTTCATGAACCCGGACATCGTGGCCATGCTCGACGAGGCGCTCGGGCGCGGCTTTCGGGTTCTGGTGCTGACCAACGCGACCCGGCCGATGATGCGCCACGCCGACGCGCTCGTCGCCCTGCGCGCGCGCCACGGCGAGCGGCTGATTCTCAGGGTCTCGATCGACCATTACAGCCAGGCGTTGCACGAGCTCGAACGCGGCTCGGGAAGCTGGCGCTCGGCGATCGACGGACTGACCTGGCTCGCCCGCAACGGCTTCCGCATCCACGTCGCGGGGCGGACCTGCTGGGGCGAGGCGGAAGCCGACCTGCGCAAGGGGTACGCCCGCCTGTTCGCCGAGCTCGGCGTGCCGGTCAACGCCCAAGATCCGGTCGAACTCGTCCTCTTCCCCGAGATGGACCCCGACATGGACGTGCCCGAGATCACCGAAAAATGCTGGTCGATTCTGGGCGTCGATCCGGCCGGAATGATGTGCGCCACCTCGCGCATGGTGGCCAAACGCAAAGGGGCCGCGCGACCGGTTGTCTTGTCCTGCACGTTGCTCGCCTACGACCCCCAGTTCGAGCACGGACACACGCTTGCCGAGGCGCAAGGGACGGTCAAGCTCAACCACCCCCATTGCGCGCGCTTCTGCGTCCTTGGCGGAGGCTCGTGCAGCCGCCCCTGACGGCCGCAAAAGCCTGCCCGCGCCGCTGGACAAAGGAGAACGCGCGCCCGATATTTAGGGCCTGGGCCCGGTGCGGCCGGGCGCAAGCCAACCGCCGGCCTTCCGAGGCCGGTTTCGGGGGTATCGACGGACGGCGATGTACAGAAAGACGACGCGCGCGATCGAGGTCACGGTTCAACCGGTCTATTTGGAGGATCAGTCCTCGCCCGACGAGGGCCGGTTCGTCTGGGCTTATCACATTCGGATCGAGAACCACGGGCCCGAAACGGTCCAGCTTCGCAACCGGCGTTGGCGGATCACCGACGGCAACGGCCAGATCCACGAGGTGCGCGGCGCCGGCGTGGTCGGCGAACAGCCGGTGCTTCACCCGGGCGAGGCTTTCGAGTATACGAGCGGAACGCCGCTCGGCACGCCGTCGGGCTTCATGGTCGGCAGCTTCGAGATGGAGACCGAGAACGGGGATCTCTTCGATGTCGCCGTTCCGGCCTTCTCGCTCGACAGCCCGCACCAGCCCATGAACATCCACTGAAGCGCCCGAGGCGAAGGCCCGGTCCGCCCCCTTCACAGCGATTATCGAGGAGAGATCGGTGAGCGCAGGAAAACCCGTGAGCGTGGTCGATAAGGCCGCCAAGCCAACCCCGGCCGAAGCGGCCGTGACCCGCGCCGAGGCCGAAGCGGCCGTGCGCACCTTGATCCGCTGGACCGGCGACGACCCCGACCGCGAGGGCGTTCTGGAGACCCCGGCCCGCGTGGTCCGCGCCTGGGAAGAGTACTTCTCAGGCTACCGCCACGATCCCGTCGAGATCCTCGCCCGGACCTTCGAGGAGCACGAGAACTACGACGAGATGATCGTGCTGCGCGACATCCGCTTCACCTCGCACTGCGAGCACCATATCGCGCCGATCATCGGCAAGGCCCATGTCGCCTATCTGCCGCGCAAGCGCGTGGTCGGGATCAGCAAGCTCGCGCGCCTCGTCGACGTCTTCGCCCGCCGCCTCCAGATCCAGGAGAAGCTGACCGCTCAGATCGCCGACACCATCCAAGACGTGCTCCAGCCGCGCGGGGTCGCCGTCGTCATCGAGGCCGAGCATCACTGTATGACGACCCGCGGCATTCACCGCCCCGGCACGGTCATGGTGACGAGCCGTATGCTCGGCGGCTTTCGGACCGACCCGTCGACCCGGCGCGAGTTCCTCAACATGATCGGCACCCCGAGCTCGCGCGAGATCCGGTAGGACGGCGGCCGCGGCGCTGGACAAGACCCGCCGCTTGGCCAATCATCCGCCGTTTCCCGGAACCGTCCGAACCGGAATCCGCGGCGTGCTTGATATCCGCCCCATCCTGTTCGTCGTCGGGGTTCTGCTCGCGATCCTGGCGTCGTTCATGTTCCTGCCCGCGCTGGTCGACGCCGCCACGGGCAGCGGCGACTGGCGCGTCTTTTTGACGTCGGCTTTCTTCACCCTGTTCATCGGGGTGACCCTTGCGCTCGGCACCCGGACCGGGCCGCTGAGTCTTTCGGTCCGCCAGACCTTTCTTCTGACCACGCTTTCGTGGACGGTGATGGCCGCTTTCGCGGCGCTGCCTTTCGTGTTCGCCGACCTCGGGCTCGACTTCACCGACGCCTACTTCGAATCGATCTCGGGGCTGACGACGACCGGCTCGACGGTGATGAGCGGACTCGACGCCATGCCGCGCGGCATCCTTCTGTGGCGCGCGCTTTTGCAGTGGCAGGGAGGCATCGGGATCATCGTCATGGCGATCGCGGTGTTGCCGATGCTGCGGATCGGCGGGATGCAGCTTTTCCGCACCGAATCCTCGGACAAGTCGGAAAAGGTGCTGCCCCGCGTCGCCCAGACCGCGGCCGCGATCGGGGTCGTCTACGTCGGCATGACGGCCGCCGCCGCGGTCTCTTACTGGGCGACGGGCATGAGCGTCTTCGACGCCGTCGTCCACGCCATGACGACCATTCCGACGGGCGGATACTCGAACTACGACGCCTCGGTCGGCCACTTCAACAACCCCTATACGGAGTGGGCGGTCTCGTTCTTCATGCTGCTCGCGGGCGCCCCGGTCATCCTCTACTTCCAGCTCGTGCGCGGGCATTGGCGCGACTTCTTTTGCGACACCCAGGTGCAGACCTACTTCGGCATCGGCATCGGGGTGACGGCGGCGATGACGGCTTGGCTGTGGTTCAGCCTCGACATGCGCGACATGGCGTCGGTGCGGCATGCGGTATTCAACCTGATCTCCATGATCACAGGCACCGGCTACGCCGCGACCGATTTCGTCGCCTGGGGGCCGTTCCCGATGGTCGTCCTTCTGTTCGTGATGTTGATCGGCGGTTGCACCGGTTCGACCGCCGGCGGCATCAAGGTCTTCCGGGTGCAGGTTCTGGTCTCCGTCGCCGCCGTCCAGATCAGAAGGCTTCTCCAACCCCACGCCGTGTTCGTTCCCCGGTTCAATCGCAAACCGTTGTCCACGTCGGCGGCCTCGGCGGTGACCAGTTTCTTGTTCTTGGTGATGGCGAGCTTCGCCGCGATCACGCTCGCGCTCGCGCTTCTCGGCCTCGACTTCATGAGCGCGGTCTCGGGCGCGGCGACCGCGATCGCCAACGTCGGCCCCGGTCTCAGCGAACTGATCGGGCCTGCGGGCAACTTCTCGAGCCTGCCGGCGGCGGCGAAATGGGTGCTTTCGGCGGCCATGCTTCTCGGCCGGCTCGAGTTCTTCACGGTTCTGGTGCTGTTCACCCCGCGCTTCTGGCGGGGCTGAACGACGCCGCTCTTAGCGAATCTGACGCCGCCAGCGCTCGATCGTTTCGGCGACGATATCCTCGTGGCCCTGGTCCTCGGCCTGCCAGGCGATCGAGAAGGGAGCGCTCCCGCTCCGCGGTCGAAGGCTTTCGTCGAGGGTGTCGAAGCAGACCCGCATGGGCACGGTCACGCCTTCGCCGACGACCACCGCCTCCTGGACCTTGAGCGACGGCAAGGCGGAGAGCAGGCCGAACGAGCCCTCGGGAAGCGCGTCGTGGACGAACTTGTGGTCGCGCTCGTTGCTCATGCGCAGCGCGAACAGGGTGTTGCATTGGGACAGGATCGTCGGGTCGAGCTCGGACGGCCGCTGGCTGACGAGGCAAAGCGAGACCCCGTACTTGCGCCCTTCCTTGGCGATCCGCGCGATCGAGCGCCGGGTCGGCCCGAACCCCACCGCAGGATCGGACGAGACGTAACGGTGCGCCTCCTCGCAGACGAGAAGGACCGGAAACGCCTGGGGCCGCACGTTCCAGAGCGCGAAGTCGAAGATCATCCGACACAAGACCGAAACCACCGCATCGACGATCTCGGACGGAACGCCGGAGAGGTCGATGATCGAGACCGGCCGTCCCGAGACCGGGATTCGGAGGATTCGGCCGAGCACGTCGGCCATGGTGTCGGCGACCGTGAAACCCGAGAACATGAAGGCGAAGCGCCGGTCCGAGCGCAGCGCGTCGAGCCGCGATTTGAGGCGCAGGAACGGCGCCGTGCCGTCGGGTTTATCGAGCTTGCCAAGGGCGCTGTCTATGGCCTTGATCAGATCGCCGAACCGGTAAGGAATCGGGGTGTCCACGGTCACATACTCGTCGCTGCCGGCGAGCGCGCAGTACTTGCGCTTGGCCTCGAGGATCGCGGCCTTGAGAATCGCGATGTCGGCCTCGCGGTCGGCCTCGTGGCCGCCGACCATAACCGCCACCGTCTCTTCGAAGTTGAGAAGCCAGTACGGCAGATGAAGGTTGCCGGGGTCGATGAGTTCGGCGAGGTCGCCGAAGGCCTGGGAGTACTCGTCGTGGGGATCGAGAAGCACGACGCGGCCGTTCGGGTTCTGCTCGAGAATCCGGTGAAGGATCAGGGCGACCGTGCAGGACTTGCCCGATCCGGTCGTGCCGAGCACGGCGAAGTGCTTGGCGAGCAGCTCGTCGGTGATCAAATAGGCGGGCAGAGTATGGTCCTGATAAAGCGTGCCGATGCGCACGTTGGCGCTTTGCGGGCGGGCGTAGATCGCGCTGATCTCGTCGCGCTGGGTGGCGTAGATCTCCGCCCCCAACGTCGGGTAGATCGAGACCCCGCGCTGGAAGACGGGGGCGTCGCCGCCCTTGTCGTCCATCGCCTCGCAGATCAGCTCGATTTCGACCACGCCCTCGATCTCGTCGCCGAGAAGCGCGGGGTCGGTGAGCCTGAGCGCCGAGACGATCCCGTAGACGCTCGATTCGCTCGTCCGCATCTTGACCAACGTGCCGATCTGGACCCCGCCTGCGGCGCGGGTCGCCGCATCGTTGCGGAACACGCCCGAGACCTGCGCGCCGGAAACCGCGATCACCCGTCCGAGAACGGGCGAATCGCCCGCCGGCCCCACGTCGTCGAGCGGGAGATCGTCAATCGTCACGTCGTTCATGAGCCGAGGCTAGCCGTCAACCGGTAAACAATCGTAAAGAGCCGGTCGGCGGGGCCTGCGCAACGGCCCGAAACCGGGCGTCCAGGCCTGTTACTCGGCGGCCCGTTTGGCGACCGGGGTCGGCGTCGGCAGCTTGGCCTCGCGCCCGAACATGCGGGCGAAATCGCGCTGCACGGCGATCAGCGCCGGCACCACGAACAAAACGAGAAGCGTCGTCGCCATGAGGCCGAAGACGATGGTCAGAGCCATCGGAATGAGAAACTGCGCCTGCAAGCTGGTTTCGAACAAAAGCGGCGTCAGCCCGCCGATGGTCGTCGCCGAGGTGAGTATCACCGCCCGCAACCGGTCGCGGGTGCCGTCGACGATCGCGGCGATCGGACCTTCGCCGCGGCCCAGGCGCTCGTCGATGGTGGTGACCAGAATGATCGAATCGTTGATCACGATTCCCGAAAGCCCGACCAGCGCGACGACGCTCAGAATCGTGAGGTCGTAGCCCAGCAGAAGATGGCCGATGGTCGCCCCGACGAAGCCGAGCGGGATCACCGACATGACCACCAGCGGGCGGGCGTAGCTGCCGAACGCCCAGGCGAGAATAAGATAGATCGCGACCAGGCCGAGCATCGCGCCGAACCGGATGTCGCCCATGGTCTGGGCCTGCTCCTCGGCCTTGCCGGCGAAGCGAACTTCGACCCCGTGGCGACGCGCAATCTCGCGAACGCCGTCGCGAACCAGCGCGTTGAGCACGTCGTCGTTGGTGGTCACGCTCTTGTCGATCTCGGCCGTGACCGCCGCCTCGCGCACGCCGTTCTCGCGCTTGATGCGGGAGAAGCCGATCCGTTCATAGCGATCTACGATCTCTTTGAGCGCCACTTCGGCGCCCGAAGGACTGCGCAGGTACAGGCTGTCGAGGGCGGCGAGGTCGATCGCCCCGCGCGGAAGCATGACCCGCACCGTCACCTCCTCGTCCCCGCGGGCGAAGCGGGTCGCGATCGTGCCCTCGAAGGCGCCGCGGAGCTGACGGCCGAGCGATTCGGCGGTAAACCCCAGCGCTTTGCCGTGGGCGTTGAGCTTGAGGATCGCCTCGCGCTTGCCATAGGGCAGATCGTCCTCGATGTCGCTTACCCCGGGATAGCGAGCGAGCAGGCCGCGGACCTCCGCCGCCGCCGCCTTGAGGCCGTCGAGGTTTTCGCCGGACAAGCGGACGTCGATCTCGCGCCCCGGCGGGCCGCCCTGAGCGGGCACGATGGTCAAGGTCTCAAGGCCCGGCAGCGGGCGCACCTCGGCGCGCCAGGCGTCGATGAACTGGGCGCTGGTGATCGTGCGCTGGTCGGTCGGCGCCAGCTCGACCATCATGCCGCCGATCTGATCGCCCGCGCTTGCGTCCATCTCGCGCCCGACTTGAGTCCCGACCTTGCCGACATCGACCAGGACAAGCCCGCCCTTGCCGCCGGTAAGACGATCTTCGGCGACGCGCAGCGCGCGCTCGAGCTCATCGATCATCGCAACCGTCCGGGCGCGCGGGGTGCCGGCCGCGAACTCGACGTTGGCGTAGACCCAGTCGACCTCGGGCTGGGGGAAGAAGACGAAGCTCACCCGGCCGCCGAAAATGAGTCCCAGGGTCAGAACCAGCATGGCGACCGCAGTGGCGAGCGTCGCGTAGCGCCAGCGCACGCAGAGCAAAACCATGCGCCGGAACGGCCCGTCGCGAAAACGCGCGAAACCGCGATTGAACCACCGCCGGAGCGGCCAGTCGCGCGCCGCACGGTGGCTGAACGCCCCGCGGAGATGCCCGGGCAGAACCAGAAAGCACTCGACGAGGCTCGCCGCGATGATCGCGACGACCACCAGCGGGATGGCGCGGATGATCTCGCCCATGATGTCCGAGATCAACATCAGCGGAAGGAAGGCCGCGACCGTGGTCAGCGAGGCGCTCATCACCGGCACGGCCATGCGCCGGGCCCCGCTTTCGGCGGCATCGAGCGGATCGAGCCCCTGCCTGTGGAGGGTCTCGGCGTGCTCGCCGACCACGATCGCGTCGTCGACCACGATGCCGAGCGCCATGATCATCCCGAACAGGCTGACCATGTTGATCGACTGGCCGCTCGCCAGCATGATCGCGAGCGTGGTCATCAAGGCGACCGGAATCCCCGCCGCCACCCAGAACGCGACCCGGCCGTTGAGAAAGATGAACAGGATCGCGACCACGAGGATCAGGCCGCTCAAGCCGTTGCGCAGGAGAAGGTTGATCCGGCTCCGAATCAGCTCGGCTTCGACGTTGTAAACGTCGACGTTCAGGTTCGGCGGGAGAATCGCCCGCAGCTCTTTGACGTATTCCGCGACCGTGTCGGCGACCGCAAGCGCGTCGGCGTCGAGCGCGCGCTGGACGTGGAGCTCGATCGCCCGCTGGCCGTTGCGGCGCACGGTGACGCCGCCGTCCTTGAACCGCTCTGAGACCTTGGCGATATCGCGCAGCCGGATCTTCTCGCCGTTCGGAAGGGCGCGAATCGTGATGGCGCCGACCTCTCGCGCCGTCTTGGCGAGCCCGAGGCTGCGGATCTGCACCTCGTTCTCGCCCCGGGTGCCGCCTGCGGGCAGATCGCGCGAAGAGCCCCCGATCGCGCGCGCGATATCGTCGGGCGTCAGGTTGAGCCGGCGCAACGTCGCCTCGTCGACCTCGACCCAGATCTCCTCGTCGCGCGCGCCGATCAGGTCGACCTTGGCGATCCCGCGAGCGAGCAGATCCTCGCGCGCGCGCTTGGCGAAGGCCTTGAGCGCGGTCTCCGAAAAGGGGCCGGAAAGCACGATGCGGGTGATGTTGTCGTAGCGCACGAGCCGCTTGATGACCGGGCGCTCGCTGTCCTCGGGCAGCGTGGTCACCTGACCGACTGCGGTTTCCACATCGGCCAGCGCGGCCTGCATGTCGGTGTCGGGGTAAAACTCGATAACGATCACGCCGAGCCCTTCGCGCGAGATCGAGCGCACGCGCTTGACCCCATCGAGAAAGCGAACCTCGGGCTCGATCGCCTGGACGATGGTCGAATCCACGTCCTCGGCGCTCGCCCCGGGCCACTCGACGCTGAC
The DNA here is from genome assembly GCA_964475385.1 of uncultured Alphaproteobacteria bacterium. Taxonomy (GTDB): domain Bacteria; phylum Pseudomonadota; class Alphaproteobacteria; order JAAXGF01; family JAAXGF01; genus CAYYWV01. The sequence continues at coordinate 8,628 of CAYYWV010000078.1, forward strand.
CTGAATGATCTCGATGCCGAAATCGGGAAAGAACTGGGTGTTCAGGCGTTGAAGGGCGAAGACGCCGCCGATCAGCATCAGCGCCATCAAAAGGTTCGCCGCCGTGCGATGGCGGGCGAACAGCCCGATGATGCCGCCCGACGCGCTCATCGCAAGGCGACCTTGAGGCCGGGGCCGATTTCGGGGAACCGGGTCACCACCACCGCCTCGCCGTCGGCGAGATCGCCCGAAACGAGAATGTCGGCGCCCGCCCGCGCGCGCAGCGCGACCTTGCGCGCTTCGAGCCGGTCATCGACCGCGACATAGACCGTGTCCTCGCCAAAGAGCGCGTCCGCGGGAAGCCGCACCACGCCGCGGTAAAGTCGGTCGGGAATCTCAACCCGGACGAAAGCGCCGGGTCTGAGCGGGCTTTCGAGCCCGTTCGTCCGGATTCGCGCATAGAGGTTCATCCCGCCGCTCTCGCTTTCGACCCGACTGCCGAGACGGTCGAGCGCGCCTGCGTAAGTGAAGGTCTTGTCGCCGAGCGTCCAGAACACCCGCACCGGTCGGCCCTGGATCGGCCCCGCTGCGAGCAGTCGGGCGAAAGCGGCGTCGCCGAGATGGAACCGGACTTCGAGGCGAGCGGCGTCGATCAGCCGGGCGAGCTGGTCGCCGGGTCCGACCTGCTTGCCCACCGCCGCATCGATATCGGCGAGGTAGCCGTCGAAAGGCGCGAGAAGACGCGTGCGTTCGAGATCCTGCCGCGCGCGGCGCAGGAGGACCGCCCAACGGTCCAGCGCCGCCTTGGCCTCGGCGGCCTGGGCGGTGAGACGGTTGATGGCCTCCTTGCGCGCAATCAACTGCTGGCGCGCCTGGATCAGCGCGCGGCGCGCCTCGTCCAGCGCCTTCTCGGAGCCGGCGGACGAGCGGCGCAGCGTCTCGCGGCGGTCCACGTCGCGTTGACTGATCGCGACCAGACGGCGGTCCTGTTCGATCTGCTCATGAGCGGCGGCGAGCTCGGCCTCGATCTGGTCGAGCCGCCCGCGCGCGGCCGCCTGCTGGGCCTCGATCTCGGCGATCGCCGAGCGGTAGTCGAAGGGATCGATGGCGACGACGAGGTCGCCCTTGCGAAGGGCGCCGCCATCGATGAACCGCTTTCCCACCTCGACGATCCGCCCCGCAACAAGCGGACGCAGAGACGCCTCCCGTCCGGCGACGATCTCGCCGAAAGCCGAGAGCGTGGGCCTTTCGTCGGTATGGCGAACCGGCACGGTGGCCACCGTCCACACTCGCTCCTGGGGCGGCTTGGGCTCGACCGTCGGCCGGGTCGCCCGCAGGTAGGCCGCCGCCGCCCCGGCCGCAAGCAGGATGGCGAAGGGCAGAGCGGCCCGCGCCAACAGTCTGCGTTTCCGCGCCTCGGCGCTCATGCGCCGTTCTCCGCGCCGCGCTCGGACGGCAAGCCCAGCATGGCGAGCAGACGCGGCACCAGAGTGTCGGCGACGAACCGCACGCGCTCCGGCGTGTAGCGATCCCAGCCGACCCGGGCGCAGATCACCACCCGCGCCGCCCCCAGCGCCATGCACTGCCCGATCACGGCCGCGGCAAGCAACCGGGTCGCAACGCTCTCCGCCGGCTGGCCGGTGGCCCGACTGACAAGCGCAGCGACCGCGTCGTGCAAAGGATGGATGCGGGCGTCGAGGACGGTCTGGAAATGTCTGGACGGCTCATAGAACTCGCGCATCACCAGCGCCATCTGCCAGCGCAGTCGTTCGTCGCCGAGAATGACCTCGATAAGATCGCGAAAGAAGGCGGCGGCCGCGCAGGCGAGCGCGGCGCGATCGTCGCCCGCCGCCGCCACTTGTTCGCGAAGGCGTCGACCCGCACGCATGATCGTCGAATCGGTCTCGCCGACGATATGGGCGAGCACCGCCCGATAAAGCCCGTCCTTGTCGCCGAAGTGGTAGGCGATGGCCGAAAGGTTGACGCCGGCGGCCTTGGCGAGCGCGCGGGTCGACGTCGCCGCGAAGCCGCGGCTCGCGAACAGCTTGCCCGCCGCTTCGAGAAGCCGCGCCCGGCTCGCTTCTCCGTCGGCCCGACGGCTTCGGCGGGAAGAGCGAAGGGCCGCCGACGGCGCTGAAGCGCCGGCCGACCGGGAAGGCGCGTTGTCCTGGCTCATGCCCTTTAAATAGATCAAACGTTTGATCTACACAAGCCGATTTCGCGCCGCAAAACGATTCCGCGCTCCGCCGCCTTCGCGAACTTCCGGCCCTACGCCCCCCTGGGTCCGCGGCGGAAAGCGGCGAGAAAGGTGATCTGGCCGATCGCGGCGCGACGGGCGTCGGCCTCGGCGACGAAGGCGTCGAGCCGGCCCGCCGCATCGAGCCTGCGCACCCGTTCGAGCGCCTGGGCGCGCTCGTCCTCGGCGGCGAGCGCCCAGATCGAGTCCCCGTTGCGCCAGACAGGATCAAGCGGGCCTCGTCCGTCGAAATAAGCCGCGCCCTGACAGACGGCGTCGACCGGAACGAAGCGGCCTTCGGGCGCAAAGCCCGCTTCGCCGAGGAGGGTCTCCATGCGATCGAGAGGAATAAACCGGGCCGCCATGCGGCGCGCGGCCTCGGGGATCAGGCGATAGTACCAATAGCTGTGGCGGATCTGCTCTTGCGCGCAGCTATTGACGACGAGCGCGCCGCCCGGGCGAAGGACGCGCGCGCACTCGGCGAACACCCGCCGGTGCGCGGACCAGCCGGCCTCGGCCGAATCGGCGATGTGGTGCAGCACCTGGTTGATCATCACCGCATCGAAGCGCCCGTCATCGAACGGCAGAGCGTCGATCGCCCCTTGATGCAGCGCAACATGCCCGGCCTCGATCTCGCGGGCGAGCTTGGCCCGCGCAGCGGACAGCATGCCGGCCGAAAGGTCGATGGCGTCGATCCGCCCGACATGCGGGCGGAGCGCGGCCGTATAGGCGCCGGTGCCGCAGCCCGCGTCGAGCACCGCGAGCGAATCGAGCGGCCCGGCGCGGGCGAAGCAGCCGAGGATGATCTCGATGCCGACCGCAACCCGAGTCGCGTCGTAATGGCGGCTGGTCGCGTCGTAGTTCTCGTAGCTGCTCATGGTTCCGCCGCTCTCGCGCGTCCCCAGCCTACGCCCGATCCGGTGTGGAACATGGCCCGGAACGGGGCTTCTGGCAAGAACGCCATCTCACCGCTGGCGGGCGGACCTAGGATGTTCTAGAGATACGAACGAATGAAAGGCCGCGGGAAGGGGAGGTTTCATGACAGGAGC
>CAYYWV010000079.1:0-11826 GCA_964475385.1 uncultured Alphaproteobacteria bacterium
GCACTTGCGAATCCATGCCCTCGAGCCGGCCGGTTGCGGGGGTTTTTCGATTTCATGGAGACTATTGCGCCAAGGCTACTTCGTCGGGCATGCTAATGCTGGGCCGTAGCCGGTCATAGGGAGGGCCGGCCCGAGCCAGGAAGCCAGACGAGGGATCCGACAATGAAGACACTAAAAGAGCTCGAAACTCTGCTTCGGCAGGGAGGAATTTCGCGCCGCGAGTTCATGGTGCGAAGCGCCATGCTCGGCGTCAGCGTTACGCTCGCAAGTTCGATCGCGTCGCGCGCGGCTTTGGCCGCAACGCCCAAACAGGGCGGCCACTTTCGTCTCGCCATCGGCGCCGGTTCGACGACCGATTCGCTCGACCCTGCGACCTTCACCGACTCTTACATGCAGACGGTGGGCTACGGTTTGCGCAATCATCTGACCGAGGTCGCCAACACCGGCGAGCTCGTGCCCGAGCTTGCCGAGAGCTGGGAGGCCACGCCCGACGCCGCAACCTGGACCTTCAAGCTGCGCAAAGGCGTCGAATTCCACAACGGCAAGACCATGGACGCCGATGACGTCGTCGCCTCGATCAACCATCATCGCGGCGAGAACTCTAAGTCGGCGGCCAAAGCGATCTTGGCCTCGATCACCGAGATCAAGGCCGACGGGAAGGACACGGTGGTCGTCAAGCTCAAGGAGGGCAACGCCGACTTCCCGTTCATCGTCAGCGATTATCACATCGCGATCATGCCGGCGAAGGACGGCGACGTCGAATGGCGCTCGGGCGTCGGCACCGGCGGCTATGTGCTCGAAAGCTACGAGCCCGGCGTGCGCACCACGATGAAGCGCAACCCGAACTACTGGAAGTCGGGCTATGCGCATTTCGATACCTGCGAGGTGCTCTCGATCACCGACGTGACCGCGCGGACCAACGCGCTGACCACCGGCGAGGTGGACGCCATAGACCGCGTCGATCTCAAGACGGTCAATCTGCTTAAGCGCAACGCAGGAATCAGGGTCGAAGAGACCAGCGGCACCCAGCACTACACCTTCCCGATGCGCACCGATACGCCGCCGTTCACCGACAATCACGTGCGTCTCGCGCTCAAGTACGCGATCAACCGCAAGGAGATGCTCGAAAAGATTCTCCGCGGCCACGGCGTGCTCGGGAACGATCATCCGATCGGACGGTCGAACCGCTACTACGCGTCCGAGCTGCCGCAGCGCGAATACGACCCCGACAAGGCGAAATTCCACCTCAAGAAAGCGGGTCTCTCGTCGCTTAAGGTGAGCCTGAGCGCGGCGGATGCGGCGTTCGCCGGCGCGGTCGACGCCGCGGTTCTGTACAAGGAGCGGGCGGCTGCGGCCGGGATCGAGATCACGGTGGTCCGCGAGCCCAACGACGGCTATTGGTCGAATGTGTGGATGAAGAAGCCCTGGTGCGCGTCCTACTGGGGCGGGCGTCCGACCGAGGACTGGATGTTCTCGACCGCTTACGCCGACGGCGCGCCGTGGAACGAGACGTTCTGGAGCAACAAGCGCTTCAACGAGCTTCTCAAGGCGGCGCGGTCCGAGCTCGACGAGAAGAAGCGGCGGGAGATGTACGTCGAGATGCAACGCATCGTCCGCGACGACGGCGGCGAAGTGATCCCGATGTTCGCCAACTACGTCTTCGCCATGTCGAAAAAGGTTGAACACGGCAAGATGGCGGCGAACTGGGATCTCGACGGTCTCAAGCCCTTAGAGCGTTGGTGGTTCGCTTGATCGCCGATTAAGCGGTGCCAACGTCGAGACATCGGCAGGCCGGTTCCCGCACGGCGCGTTCGCCGCGCGGGGGCCGGCCTGTGCGCCAAGCCGACCAATTCCGGGTAAGGGCTATCGTCCGTCGTGATCGGTCTCGCGGCCATTTCGGGCTCTGAGGACCGCGCGCCGCCCGGCGCTCGTAGGGGACGGACGGGCCTTGGCTTTCCGTAAAGAAGGCGGCGCAGGCGGGTGCGGGGAAGCCGCGCCCGCCCCGGGCTCGACCGATCCGGGGGAGCCTGGAACGTTATGATTCATATCCTGAAAATGATCGCGCAGCGATTGGCGCTGGGGGTTCTGACGCTGTTCGTGGTCTCATTGATCATCTTCATGAGCGTCGAGCTTTTGCCCGGCGATCTCGCCCAGGCGATCCTCGGCCAGTCGGCGACGCCTGAGACCGTGGCCGCCTTCCGCCACGAGCTCAAACTCGATCTGCCCGCGTACGAGCGGTATCTCGACTGGCTGGGCGGTATGCTCAAAGGAGATCTCGGCCGTTCGCTCGCCAACAAGCGCGAGATCAGCGAGCTGATCGGCAAGCGTCTGTTGAACACCTTGTTCCTGGCCTCGATGGCCGCGGCCATCGCGGTGCCGCTTGCGGTCACTCTCGGCGTGCTCGCCGCGCTTTATCGAAACAGTCTCTTCGATCGAGCGATCAATGTGGTGACCTTGACGACGATCTCCTTCCCGGAGTTCTTCGTCGCCTACATTTTGATTCTGTTGCTTGCGGTCAAGATCAATCTTTTCCCCAGCATCTCGAACGTGAGCAGCGATCTTGACTTCTGGGATCGAGTCTATCGCATCGCGTTGCCGGCTATGACGCTCACGCTCGTGATCGTCGCCCACATGATGCGCATGACCCGCGCGGCGATCATCAACCTGCTTGCGAGCCCCTATATCGAGATGGCGGTCCTCAAAGGGATCAAGCGGTCGCGCATCATCCTTCGCCACGCGCTGCCTAATGCGCTGTCGCCGATCATCAACGTCATCGTGATCAATCTCGCTTACCTCGTGGTCGGCGTGGTGGTGGTCGAGGTGGTGTTCGTCTATCCCGGGCTGGGTCAGCTTTTGGTCGATTCGGTCTCCAAGCGCGACATTCCGGTGGTGCAGGCGAGCTCGATGATCTTCGCGGCGACCTACATCCTCCTCAATCTCACGGCCGATATCCTGTCGATCGTGAGCAACCCGCGGCTCCTCCATCCGCGATGAGGGAAGGGGCGATGCGCAGGGTTCTCAAGCTTCTGGCTTCCGCGCCCTGGAGCGCGCGCTTCGGGTTGGCGGTCGTCGTCTTCTATGTGTTCGTCGCCATTTTCGCGCCGCTGCTCACGCCTTACGGCGAGAACGAGATCGTCGGCGCCGAGTTCGAGCCTTGGAGCGAGACCTACATCTTCGGAACCGACAACCTGGGGCGCGACATGCTGACGCGGCTTATCTATGGGGCGCGCAATACGGTCGGCATCGCGTTTGCGACGACCTGCCTCGCCTTCCTGATCGGTGGAGTGGCCGGTCTTCTCGCGGCCACCATCGGCGGTTGGTTCGATCAGATTCTGGGCCGCCTCGTCGATGTCGTGATGGCCATTCCGCCGCTTATCTTCGCGCTTCTGATCCTGACCATTCTCGGAACCTCGATTCCGATCCTGATCGTGGTGATCGCAGTGCTCGATTCGACCCGCGTGTTCCGCGTCGCCCGCGCGGTCGCGATGAACATCGCGGTCATGGAGTATGTGGAGGTCGCCCGGCTCAGGGGCGAGCGGATCTGGTGGATCATCGGCCGCGAGGTGCTGCCCAACTCGATGCCGCCGCTGGTCGCCGAGTTCGGAATGCGGTTCTGCTTCGTGTTCTTGTTCATCGCCGCGCTCAGCTTCCTCGGCCTCGGCATCCAGCCGCCGGCGGCCGACTGGGGCAGCATGGTGCGCGACAATGCGACCTTGATCACCTATGGCGACATCACGCCGTTGCTTCCGGCGGGCGCGATCGCGATTCTCACCGTCGGCGTGAACTTCGTCGTCGACTGGTTCCTACACAAGGCGAGCGGATTGCGCGATGAGCAGTGAGCCCCGCGCCCCGGAGAAGGGCGACGTCATCCTCGAAATGCGGGATCTCCACATCGAGGGCCAGTCGGACGAGACCTGGCGCGAGATCGTTCACGGCATCGACCTCACGCTGCGCCGCGGCGAGGTGCTCGGCCTGATCGGGGAATCGGGGGCCGGCAAATCGACCATCGGGATCGCGAGCATGGGCTACACGCGGCCCGGCTGCCGGATCACCCGGGGCTCGATCGTCTTCGACGGCATCGAGCTCACCACCGCCTCCGAGGCCACCAAGCGGAAGCTGCGCGGGGCGCGCATCGCCTATGTGGCGCAGAGCGCCGCCGCAGCGTTCAACCCGGCCCATCGCCTGATCGACCAGTACGTCGAGATCCCGGTTCAACACGGGATCATGCCGGCGTCAGAGGCGGAGAAGATGGCCCGCGAGCTCTATCGCCGGCTCCAGCTTCCCGATCCCGACCGGATCGGGGAGCGCTATCCGCACCAGGTCTCGGGCGGCCAGCTCCAGCGCGCGATGGTCGCGATGGCGATGGCGGGCCGGCCCGACCTCATCGTCTTCGACGAACCGACCACGGCGCTCGACGTCACCACCCAGATCGAGGTTCTCGCGGCGATCAAGGACGTGGTCACCCAGTTCCGCACCGCGGCTATTTACATCACCCACGACCTCGCCGTGGTCGCCCAGATCGCCGACCGCATCATGGTGCTGCGCAACGGCTACCTCGTCGAAGAAGGCGATACCCGCGAGATGCTCTCCAACCCGAAAGAGGAGTACACCCGCCAGCTCTGGTCGGTCCGGACTTCTATCAAGCAAGTCAAACCGCCGGCCGAGAAGGAGCGGCCGCTGCTCGAAGTGCGCAACGTCTCGGCGAGCTACGGCACTTTGCGGGTGCTCGAAGACGTGAGCCTCAAGATCGACCGCGGCCGCACGGTGGCGGTGGTCGGCGAATCGGGTAGCGGGAAGAGCACGCTCGCCCGGGTCATCACCGGGCTGCTTCCGCCGCTCGAAGGCGAGATTCTGTTCGATGGCGAGCCTCTGCCGCCGTCGTTCAAGGCGCGGAGCCGCGAGCAGCTCCGCCACGTCCAGATGATCTATCAGATGCCCGATGTGGCGCTCAATCCGCGCCATCGGGTGCGCGAGATCATCGGCCGCCCGCTCGAGTTTTACCTTGGAATGAATGCGAAGGCGCGCGAGGAGCGGATTCGCGCGCTTCTCGAGATGATCGAGCTGCCCGCCGATTACATCGACCGCCTGCCGCCCGAGCTGTCGGGCGGCGAGAAGCAACGCGTATGCATCGCCCGCGCGCTCGCCGCCGAGCCCGAGCTGATCATCTGCGACGAGGTGACCTCGGCCCTCGACCAGCTCGTCGCAGAAGAAATCCTCAAGCTTCTGCAAAGGCTCCAGGACGACCTCGGCGTGACCTATCTGTTTATCACCCACGATCTCGCCACGGTGAAGGCGATCTCGGACGCGGTCGTGGTCATGCTTCAGGGGCGGATCGTCGAGCAGGGCGAGCGCCAGGAGGTGCTGACCCCGCCGCACCACGAGTACACCGAGCTCCTTCTTTCCTCGGTGCCCGAGATGGACCCCGACTGGCTCGACAACCTTCTCGCGCGGCGCGCCGGCCGCCAGTAAAGCCGCCGCGCTCGTTGTGCCGTCGCTCGATCCGAATCGCCCGGACCTTCGCATCGGCATCGTCGGCGCGGGCGTCATGGGGCGCGGGATCGCGCAAGTCGCGGCGGCCGCCGGGATAACGGCGCTTATCGCCGATGCGCAGGCCGCCGCCGCGGCCGAGGCCCGGGCTTTCATCGCCCGTATGTTCGCGCGCGCCGTCGAGAAGGGGCGGATGACCGCGGCCGCCGCCGCATCCGCCACGGCGCGCGTCGAGATCGTGGACGATCGCCTCGCCGCCTTCGCCGACTGTCCCCTCGTGATCGAGGCGATCGTCGAAGACCTCGAAGCCAAGCGCCGCCTTTTCGCCGCGCTCGAGGACGCGGTCGCCGACGACGCCGTGCTCGCCACCAACACTTCGTCGCTTTCGGTCACGGCGATCGCCGCCGCCTGTCGCCGACCCGAGCGGGTGGCGGGGTTTCACTTCTTCAACCCGGTCCCTCTGATGAAGTTGGTCGAGGTCGTGGGCGGGGTGCGGACGGCGTCGTGGGCGCTCGATGCGCTTGAGGGCCTCGCGCGGCGCTTCGGTCACCGCCCCGTGCGCGCGGCCGATATGCCCGGCTTTCTCGTCAACCACGCCGGGCGCGGCTTCGTGACCGAGGCGCTCGCGATCGTCGGCGAAGGCGTCGCGAGCCACGCCGACGTCGACCGCGTGCTGTGCGAGGCCGCGGGGTTCCGCATGGGGCCGTTCGCGCTGATGGATCTCACGGGGCTGGACGTCTCGCACCCGGTCATGGAATCGATCTGGGCGCAGTTCTATGGCGAGCCCCGCTTCCGGCCTTCGCCGCTCGCCGCGCGGCGGGCGGCGGCGGGGCTGTTCGGCCGCAAGACGGGGCGCGGCTTCTACGACTACGACGAAGGCGGCAGGATTCTTGCTCCGCCCGCGCCGCCGGTCCCTGACGCCGCCCCGCTTCCCGTCTGGGTCGCCCCCGCAGAGGCGGAGCTGCGCGATCCGCTCGTCGCGGTTCTGCGGCGCTGCGGGGCCGAGATCCGCGAGACGGCGGAGCCCCCGACGGACGGCGTCCTGATCGTAGCGCCCCTCGGCGAGGACGCCACGGGCGCCGCCGTCGCCCACGGCCTCGACGCCCGCCGAACGGTCGCGGTCGACCCTCTGTTCGGGCTCGATGCGCGGCGCAGCCTGATGGCCACGCCGGCGACCGAGCGCGCGGCGCGCGACGCGGCCCACGCCCTTCTCGCCCGCGACGGGACGCCGGTGACGCTCCTTTGCGACAGCCCCGGCTTCGTCGCCCAGCGCGTGGTCGCAATGATCATCAATATCGGGTGCGAGATCGCCCAGAAGGGCATCGCGCGTCCCGGCGATATCGATTCGGCGGCGCGGATCGGGCTCGGTTACCCTAAGGGGCCGCTCGAGTGGGGCGACGCGATCGGCCCGCGGCGCGTGCTCGCGATTCTCGAAGCCATGCGTCGCGTGACGGGCGATCCGCGATACCGCCCGAGCCTCTGGCTCAAACGTCGGGCGCTGCTCGGCGTCTCGCTCACGCAGACCGAGGATTGACCGGAGGATCGCGATGCACGACGCCTATATCTACGACGGGCTGCGCACCCCGTTCGGGCGGTACGGGGGCGCGCTCGCGCGCATCCGCCCCGACGATCTGCTCGCCGAAGCGATCCATGCGCTTGTCGCGCGCAACCCGTTCGCGCCCGCGGATATCGAAGACGTCGTTATCGGCTGCGCGGGCCAGGCGGGCGAGGATTCGCGCAACGTCGCCCGCAACGCCGGGCTTCTCGCCGGCCTTCCGGTCGAGACCGGCGGAGTCACGGTCAACCGGCTCTGCGGCAGCGGGCTCGCCGCGGTTCTCGATGCGGCGCGGGCGGTCGCTTGCGACGAAGGCGCTTTGTTCGTCGCCGGCGGGGTCGAAAGCATGTCGCGCGCGCCCTTCGTCCTCGGCAAGGCGGAGCGGTCTTTCGATCGCAAGGCCGAGATCTATGATTCGACGCTGGGCTGGCGGTTTCCCAACCCGCGCCTTTTGGAAAGAGTAGGCGGCGACACGCTGGTCGAGACGGCCGAGAACGTCGGCCGCGACCTCGAGATCGGACGCGCGGCGAGCGACCGTTTTGCGGCCGCGTCTCAGGCCAAGTACGAGGCGGCGCGCGCCTCCGGCTTCTTCGCGGGCGAGATCGTCGCGGTCGAGGCCCCGGGCCAGGGCAAGGCCCCGCCCGTAGAGGTCGCCGCCGACGAGCACCCGCGTCCCGCGACGACCTTCGAGGGGCTATCGGCGCTTACGCCTCTCTGCCAGGGCGGCATCGTCACCGCGGGCAACGCCTCGGGCGTCAACGACGGCGCTGCGGCGCTTCTGATCGGCAACCGCGCCGTCGGCGAGGCGGCGGGCGCGCGCCCGCGGGCGCGCATTCTTTCCGGCGCGGTCGCGGGCGTGCCTCCGCGCAGCATGGGGCTCGGGCCGGTCCCGGCCGCGCGCAAGGCGCTCAACCGCGCGGGGCTCGCGCTCGCCGACATGGACGTGATCGAGATCAACGAGGCCTTCGCCACCCAGGTGCTCGGCTGTCTGAAGATGATGGGGCTTTCCGCCGACGACAGCCGCCTCAACCCCAATGGCGGCGCGATCGCCGTCGGCCATCCGCTCGGCGCCTCGGGCGCGCGGCTTGCGCTCACCGCGCTCAGGCAGCTCGAGCGGTGCGGAGGGCGCTATGCGTTGATCGCGCTCTGCATCGGGATTGGGCAGGGGATCGCCGCTGTGATCGAGCGGGTTTGACGGCGCCTCCTTCCTATCTTCTTCCAGCAGATCGATATAGGTTAACAAAAGTTATAGTAAATTTTATTAAAATATGATCAGAAAGAAAGATCAGTTAATTTATAAAACTCTCAAACTGTGATTCGAATCACTGTCGTTGCGATCCTGTCGGCGTAGTCTCAAGCGGTCGTCAAAAGGGCCGGGGGCTCTCTCCACCAAAGACGAGCGCGACTATGGGGCAGCCATACGTTTTCCATAACATGGCCTCGGGCGGCGGCCCGATGGGATCGTCCTTTACGGCGGGGGGCGCGTTGGCGCAACCGCCGGTTGCTGTTGGCTCTGCGCCGGGCGCGGGCTGGCGGCCCGTCGAGCCGGTCGACAAGGCGCTCACGGCTGAGGCCGAGACGCTGGATCTGGTCCGACGTTGGGTCGGCCGGATCATCGTTGTCACCGCGATCCTGATCGGAAGCTTCACCCTTGGGTTTCGCCCCAACGCCGAGCAGCTTCTCGAGATCTTCGGGATGCTCGTCGTCGGGGCGGGGCTTATGGGGCGAATCGACCAGCAATCCTTGCGTCTGATCATTCAGGACATAACCCTGCGGCGCACCGACGCCTTGATGCGCAACGTAGTGGCCAGCAGCTTCGACGCCGTGCTCATCCTGAGCGAAGAAGGCGTTATCGAGACGGCCAATCCGGCGGCCACGCGCATCTTCGGCTACAGCGAGGACGAGCTCGTCTCGCGCCCGATCGAGACCTTGATTCCCGAGCTTGCCGAACCGCTGCCCGACGGAACGGCCGGCATGCAGCCCTGGGGGCCCGGCGAGGCCACCGGCCGGCGTAAGGACGGCGCGACCTTCCCGGTCGATCTCGTCGTCAACGGGATGACCGTCGATGGGCGGCCGCTGTTCGTCGCGATTCTGCGCGACATCACCCGACGCAAGGCTCAGCGTGAACAGCTCGAATACCTCGCGCTCCACGACGGTCTGACGGGGCTGTTCAACCGCTCGCGTCTGTGCGCCGAGATCGAGCGCGCGATCGCCGCCGCCGCCTCCGCGGGCGCCCGCGTCACCCTTATGCTCCTCGATCTCGATCGTTTCAAAGAGATCAACGACACCCTCGGCCATCCGGTCGGCGACAAGCTTCTGATCGAGGTCGCCCGCCGGATTCGTGAAACGGTGAGTGAAGACGCCGTGGTCGCGCGCCTTGGCGGCGACGAGTTCGCGGTTCTGCTTCCCGTCGGGACGACCGAGGACGAGGCGGCTAAGATTGCGCGTCGAATCGCGAGCGCGCTCCAGGAACCTTACAGCGTCGACCGCTTGTCGCTCGAACTCGGGGTCAGCATCGGGCTAGCGGTTTTCCCCGATCACGGCGGCGACGCCAACCGACTTCTGCGTTGCGCCGACGTCGCCATGTACCTCGCCAAGCGCGAGCAGACGACCTATGCGGTCTACGATCCCGAGCGCGACCATCACAGCCTGCGCAACCTCGCGCTTTCGGGCGCGCTTCGCCACGCCATCGAGAACGACGAGCTTGCGCTCTACTATCAGCCCCAGATCGACCTTGCGACCAAGCGGGTGATCGGCGCCGAGGCCCTGGTGCGCTGGCATCACCCAGAGCACGGCGCGATCATGCCCGACGAGTTCATCGTCGTCGCCGAACAGATGGGGCTCATTCGCCCGCTGACACTGTGGATCTTGAACGCCGCGCTGCGCCAGCTCGCCATGTGGCAGCGCGAAGGGCGGCGGCTCTCGCTTTCGGTCAACCTGTCGTCGCGGAATCTTCATCAGGAGGATCTGCCCCAGATGGTGGCGAGTCTGCTCGCGACCCACGGGGTCGATCCCAAGCGCCTTACCCTTGAAATTACGGAAAGCGCGATCATGATCGACCCGGCGCGCGCCCGTGACGTGGTCGAGCGCCTAAGCGGACTCGGCGTGCGGATCGCTATCGACGACTTCGGCACCGGCTACTCTTCGCTCGCCTATCTCAAGCGCCTGCGCGTCGACGAGCTCAAGATCGACAAGTCCTTCGTGAGCCATATGCACGAAGATCACAACGATTCGGTGATCGTGCGCTCGACCGTCGAGCTCGCCCATAACCTGGGTCTCGAGGTGGTCGCCGAAGGAATCGAAAGCGAGACCCACCTCAGGATGCTTCGCGTCCTCGGCTGCGACGTGGGCCAGGGGCACTATCTCGGCGAGCCGGCGTCGATTGGAGAGTTCACCGAGTGGCTTGGGGCTCCCGATGCGCCGACGGTCCGTTCGCCTGTGGTCCGGGTGCTCTCACTGGCGCCGTCGGTCGCCTGACCGGCAGCGACCTTCTATCCGCCCGTTCCTTCGCCGGAAGTCTTGGCGTCGCCGAATTCGACCGCGCCCTCTTCCTCGATCGTGAAGCGAAGCCGAGCATGCGCGGCGCGCAACGCGGCCTCGACCTCGGCCGGGTCGGACCCGCGCGCGAACAAGAAGCCAAGGTAACGGTTGCCCTCGGGCAGGGGAACGAGCGGCTGCCCGCAGGGAATGGTGATGCGCACATCGCCGATGCCGGGCACCGCGCGCGCCGCTTTTATGCCGTCAACGCGGCGTAAGGTTCCCGCCGCCGGGATCGGGATCATCATCACGCCAGCGGCCCCGCCTGCGCGCTCGGTGACGACGTCGTTTCGTCTGAGCGCGTGGCGCAGGATTACGTCTTCGAGGCTAAGGCCGGCGCCGAACTCGAGCGTTCGCGAGCACAGCCCGCCGATAGAGCGCGCGGCGACCTCGATTACGCGCGGGCCGTCGTCGCAAAGGCGCAGCTCGGCGTGAACCGGCCCTTCGCGAAGGCCGAGCGCAGCGGCCGCGCGCGCCGTGGCGGCGATGATCGCGCCCTGCTCCGTGCGGGCATGCCGCGAAGGGGTGACGTAGATCGTTTCCTCGAAGTACGGCCCTTCGAGCGGGTCGGGCTTGTCGAACAGCGCAAGCACCGCGAGCTCGCCGCCCATCAACAGGCCCTCGACCGCGACCTCGGGACCGGACATATAGCCTTCGACGAGGATATGGCGCGCCGCTTCGCCGAGAGGGGCGACATCGGGGGCATCCAGGATCGCGCAAATGCGGCGGAAGGCGGCGGCGAAGGCGGACTCGTCGTCGGCCCGGATCACGCCGCGGCTCGCAGCCAGCGCGAGCGGCTTGAGCACGCAAGGATAAGGAACGGCGGCGGCGGCCTTCGCCGGGTCGTCATCGCGGGCGAACAAGCGGAAAAAGGGCGACGGCAGGCCCGCGGCGGCGAGGCGGCGGCGCATCGCGTATTTGTTGGCGCAAGCGGCGACCGCTTCGGGCGGGTTGTGGGGAAGGCCGAGGGCCTGGGATGCGCGCGCCGCAAGGAGTTGGGTTTCGTCGTCGGTCCCGACGATTGCGACGAGCGGACGTTTTTCGGCGAAAGCCCGGATCTGGGCCGCGCCCCGCTCGGGATCGCGGAAGTCGACGGCGAGCGTCGCGGCGGGCGCAAAGGCCGCGATGGCCTGGCGCTGGTTCGAGCCGACGACGACCTCGACGCCGAGCCGCGCCGCCGCGGCCATGAAGTCGGCGACCCGATAGGATGTGGTCGGAACGAGGAGAAGGAGCCGGGCCACCGGCGA
>CAYYWV010000080.1:0-11420 GCA_964475385.1 uncultured Alphaproteobacteria bacterium
GGGGCGGGCTCGACCCGGGCGGCGCAGTACTTGTACTCGGGGATCTTGCCGAAGGGGTCGAGCGCCGGGTTGGTCAGCATATTGGCGGCCGCATCGGCGTAGCAGAAGGGAATGAAGATCATGCCTGCGGGCACCTGGTCGTCGCGCCGCGCCTTGGTCTCGATCGCGCCGCGCCGGGTGGCGATGCGGATGCGGTCGCCGGGCGCGATGCCGAGGCGGTCGAGGTCGGCGGGCGCAAGGCAGGCGATGGCCTCGGGCTCGAGCGTGTCGAGCACCTGGGCGCGGCGCGTGAGCGCGCCGGTGTGCCAGTGCTCGAGCTGGCGTCCGGTGGTGAGCACCATGGGGTAGGTCTCGTCGGGGCGCTCGTCGGGCGGGATGATGTCGGCGGGCACCATGCGCCCGCGCCGCGACAGGGTCGGGAAGCCGTCGCCGAACATCACCGCTTCGCCCGGCGAGTCCTCGGAATCGCAAGGGTAGGTCACGGCGCTTTCGGCCATCAGCCTCTCCCAGCTTATGCCCTTGATCGAGTCCATGCAGGCGCGGAACTCCTCGTAGACCTCGCGCGGGTGCGCGTACGACCACTCAAGCCCGATCCGGCGCGCGATCTCCTGGATGATCCACCAGTCCTCGCGCGCCTCGCCCGGCATGGGCACGACCTTGCGCCCCATCTGCACCTGGCGGTTCGAGTTGGTGACCGTGCCGTCCTTCTCGGGCCAGGCCGAGGCCGGCAGCACCACGTCGGCGTGGAACGCGGTCTCGGTCAGGAACAGGTCTTGGACGACGAGATGCTCGAGCTTGGCGAGAGCGGCGCGGGCGTGGCCGGCGTCGGGGTCCGACATGGCCGGGTTCTCGCCCATGATGTACATGCCTTTGATCTCGCCGGCGTGGATCGCGTTGATGATCTCGACCACCGTCAGCCCGCGCTTGGGGTCGAGCTTGGCGCCCCAGAAGTCCTCGAAGAAGGCGCGCGCGTCCGCGTCCTCGACCGAGCGGTAGTCGGGGTAGACGATGGGGATGAGCCCGACGTCGGACGCGCCCTGCACGTTGTTCTGGCCGCGCAAGGGGTGGAGCCCGGCGCCCGGCCGGCCGATCTGGCCGCACATCAGGGCGAGCGCGATCAGGCAGCGCGCGTTGTCGGTGCCGTGGACGTGCTGCGAGACGCCCATGCCCCAGAAGATGATCGCGCGTTCGGCCCGGGCGTATGCGCGCGCGACCGTGCGGATGGTCTCGGCGTCGATGCCGCAGATCTCGGCCATCGCCTCGGGCGGGAAACGGCCGAGGTGCGCGCGCATGGCGTCGAAGCCCTCGGTGTGGGCCTCGATGTACTGGCGGTCGTAAAGCTCCTCTGAAACGATCACGTTCATGATCGCGTTCAAGAGCGCGACGTCCGTTCCGGGGCGGAACTGGAGCATGTGGGTCGCGTGCGCCTTGAGCGCTTGGCCGCGCGGGTCGGCGACGATCAGGGTTGCGCCGCGTCGGGCCGCGGCCTTGAAGAAGGTCGCGGCGACCGGGTGGTTCTCGGTCGGGTTGGCGCCGATGACGACGATGACGTCGGCCTTGAGGGCATCGGTGAACGGCGCGGTCACCGCGCCCGAGCCGATGGTCTCCAACAGCGCCGCCACCGACGAGGCGTGGCACAGTCGGGTGCAGTGATCGACGTTGTTGGTGCCGAATCCTGTGCGCACCAGCTTCTGGAACAGATAGGCCTCCTCGTTCGAGCCCTTGGCCGAGCCGAAGCCGGCGAGCGCGCCCGGCCCGTCGCGGTCGCGAATGCGGCGCAGGCCTTCCGCCGCGCGGTCCAGCGCCTCCTCCCAGCTCGCTTCGCGGAAGTGCGTGAAGGGATTGGCCGGGTCGATGTCGGCGAAGGCGTCCTTGGGCGCGTCGTCGCGCCGGATCAGGGGCGTGGTCAGCCGGTGGGGATGGGTCACATAGTCGAAGCCGAAGCGTCCCTTGACGCAAAGCCGGCCCCGGTTGGCCGGACCTTCGCGCCCGGTGACCGCGACGATGCGGTCGTCCTTGACGTGATAGGTGACCTGGCAGCCGACCCCGCAATAGGGGCAGACGCTGTCGACCGTGCGCTCGGCGAAGACCGCGCGCCGGCCCGCATCGTCGAGCAGGTTCGCGGGCATCAACGCGCCCGTGGGGCAGGCCTGCACGCATTCGCCGCAGGCGACGCAGGTCGAGGCGCCCATGGGATCGTCGAAGTCGAACACCACCTTGGCCCCGGCCCCGCGATAGGCCATGCCGATCACGTCGTTGACCTGGATCTCGCGGCAGGCGCGCACGCAGCGCGTGCAGTGGATGCAGGCGTCCAGATTGACCGCCATCGCCGGATGGCTGGTATCCGCTGCGGGGCGCTCGCGCGCCGGGAAGCGGCTGTCGAGCTGGCCCATGGCTTCGGCCCAATGCCAGAGCTCGGAGTTGGGGTCGTGGGCGTCCTCGCGCGGCGGCTGGTCGGCGAGCAGAAGCTCCATCACCATGCGGCGCGCGCGCGTCGCCCGCGCGCTTGCGGTCTTGACCGCCATGCCCGGCTCAGGCTTGCGGATGCAAGAGGCGGCGAGCACCCGCTCGCCTTCGATCTCGACCATGCAGGCGCGGCAGTTGCCGTCGGCGCGGTAGTCGGCGGCGGTCGTGTAGCAAAGATGGGGAATTTCGACGCCTTCGCGCGCCGCCACCTGCCAGATGGTCTCGCCCGGCTGGGCCGCGACCTCGCGTCCGTCGAGGGTGAAGACGATGGCGTCGTCGGTCCTGGCTTCGTTGTTCATGAGAGGTCGTCCCGGAAATGCTCGAGCGCCATGAGAACCGGGTTGGGCGCGGCCTGGCCGAGCCCGCAGATCGAAGCGTCCATCATGGCGGCCGAGAGTTCGCGCAGAAGTCCTTCGTCCCACTGCGGCCGCTCCATCAGGGCGAGCGCCTTCTCGGTGCCGACCCGGCAGGGGGTGCACTGGCCGCAGCTTTCGTCGGCGAAGAAACGCATCAGGTTGATCGCCGCGTCGCGGATGCTGTCGCGGTCCGAGAGCACGATCACCGCGGCCGAGCCGATGAAGCAGCCGTAAGGGGCCAAGGTGTCGAAATCGAGCGGAACGTCGCCGAGCGAGGCGGGAAGGATGCCGCCCGAGGCGCCGCCCGGAAGATAGGCCTTGAACCGGTGGCCGTCGGCCATGCCGCCGCAGTACTCGTCGATCAGCTCGCGCACGGTGATCCCGGCGGGCGCAAGCTTGACGCCGGGCTCTTTCACCCGGCCCGAAACCGAGAAGCTGCGCAGGCCCTTGCGCCCGTTGCGCCCGTGGCTCGTGAACCAGCCCGCTCCCTTCTCGACCAGATCGCGCACCCAGTAGACGGTCTCGGCGTTGTGGATCAGGGTCGGGCGGCCGAACAGGCCGACTTGAGTGGGGAACGGCGGCCGGTTGCGGGGCAGGCCGCGCTTGCCTTCGATGCTTTCGAGCATCGCTCCTTCCTCGCCGCAGATATACGCGCCCGCGCCGCGGCGCAGATGAATGCGGGTGCGCCGCGAAAGCCCGGCCGCATCGAGCGCGGCGATCTCGCGGGCGAGGATCTCGCGCACATGGGGGTACTCGTCGCGCAAGTAGATATAGACGTCGGCGGCCTCGATCGCCCAAGCGGCGATCAGCATGCCTTCGAGCATGCGGTGGGGGTCGGTCTCGAGGTAATGGCGGTCCTTGAAGGTGCCGGGCTCGCCTTCGTCGGCGTTGATCGCCATCAGCCGCGGCCCCGGCTCGGCGCGCACGAAACGCCATTTCCGCCCGGCCGGAAAGCCCGCGCCGCCGAGCCCGCGCAGGCCCGAATCCTCGAGCGCGGCGATGATCTCGTCGGCCGTGCGCCCTCCGTCGAGACAGTCCTGCAAGAGCCGATAGCCGCCGGCCTCGCGATAGGCGGCGAGATCGGCGTAGGCCGGAATCTCGGGCGAAAGATCGCCCGCCTCGACCACGGCCTCGACCGCTTCGGGGCTCGCCGGCGCGATCGCGCGCCGGCCCACGGCGACCGCGGGCGCGCATTCGCAGCGGCCCATACAGGGGGCGCGGACGACGCGGACGTCTTCGCCTGCGCCTTTCGCCAGCGCCTCATAGAGCGCATCCGCCCCGGCGAGCGCGCAGGAGAGGCTTTCGCAGACCCGCACCGTGATCGCAGGCGGCGGGCTCTCGCCCTCTTTCACGACGTCGAAATGGGCGTAGAAGGTCGCGACCTCGTAGACCTCGGCCTGGGGCAGGCGCATCTCGGCGGCGAGTGCGCGCAGATGCGCCGCCGAAAGATATCCGTAACGGTCCTGGATGCGGTGCAAATGCTCGATCAGAAGATCGCGCCGCCGGGGCGCATCGCCGAGAAGCGCGGCGATCTCGGCCTGAGCGGCGGGATCGAGCTGCCGGCCGCGGCCCTGGATGCGGGTGCGCGTCCGCGCCGAGCCCGGATGGCGAAATTTACGAACGTCTCGCGTCGCCTGCGACATGCGGCCGCCTGCCTTTCCTCCCGAGTTCCTCCCCGCGCCGACATTGGCAAAATCGCCGGGCTTTGTAAACTCCGGCTCCAAGCCAAGTCCGGGCCAACAAGCCCGGGTTTGCGCTAAGACCCCGTGTCGACTGGCTCCAGCGCGATCACGGCGATGTTCACCAGCCGTTTCCCCGCGTGCTCGAAGTTCACCGTCACCCGTTCGCCGATCGCCGACTGGACTTGGCCGAGGCCCCAGTCGGGCCGGCCGGGATGGCGGACCAGGGCGCCGGGGGCGAACCGTTGGACGGGGCTGCTGGCGACTGGGTCTTCGGGCACCATGCGGGTCATGGTACATCCACCGGCCATCGGTATACTAGGGGCCGCGCGACGAGAATCGCAGGAAACGTGAGCAGGCCCGCAAAGGAAGGAAAAGCGGATGGACGATCCAGGCAGGAACGATCTGAGGCTTGCGGCGCTTCTGTGCACGCGCCTGTGTCACGATCTGGTCGGTCCGGTGGGCGCGATCAGCAACGGGATCGAGCTTCTCGGCGACACCGAGGCCGGTCTCGACGACGAGGTCGTCGCGCTGATCGGGCGCAGCGCCCAGGAGACGACGCGGCGCCTGCGTTTCTTCCGCGCCGCCTACGGCCTTCCCGGCGGGGGCGGCGGCGCGCGCGATCTCGCTTCGGCGGCGAAGCTGGCCGCGCAGTTCTTCGCCGGCGGCAAGATCGCCCTCGACTGGGATGACGGCGCGTCCGCGCCTCTGCCGGTGGACGAAGGGATCTGCGCTCAGATCATTCTCAACCTTCTGCTCGTCGGGGCCGAGACGCTCCCCCGAGGCGGGCGACTCGCCGTACAGATCGCAGCCGCCGACGGCGGCGTCACGCTTTCGGTGATCGCCGAAGGCTCGACGATCAAGCTCGACGACGACCTTGCGGCTCGTTTGGAAGGCCGAACCACAGTGGCCGAGCTCGACGCCCGCCGGGTCCAGCCTCTCTTTGCGGCCCAGCTCGCCGCTGCTTGCGGCGGCCGGCTCGCACTCGCCCTGGGCGGCGGCGATTCGATTGAGCTAAGCGCGCGAATTCCGCAGGCATTCGCCGCAGCGGATTGAGTTTTCCTCGTATTTTACAGCTTTTTAACGACCGGCCTCCATTCTGTCGGCACGGCTGGAAGCGCCCGCGCGTGGGCGTTGCCTTGGCAACCGTCGTCACCGGAGTGCGCCAATGGACGAGCTCTTACGGGAGTTCTTGACCGAAACCGCTGAAAGCATTGCGCTTCTCGATGTGGAACTGGTCAAACTCGAGAAGAATCCGAACGACCCGGACCTATTAAGCGAAATCTTTCGCGTCGTTCACACCATCAAAGGAACTTGCGGCTTTCTCGGCCTGCCACGGCTCGAATCGGTGGCCCACGCCGCCGAGGAGGTGCTGGGCAAGTTCCGCGCCGGCGAGCTCGCGGTGACCGAAAGCGCAGTCACGTTGATCCTCGATTCCCTCGACCGGATCAAGGACATCCTCGCCGGGCTCGAAGAGACCGAGGCCGAGCCCGAAGGCGATGACAGCGAGCTGATCGGGCGGCTTAAGGCGTTCGCCGCCGGCGACGGAGAGCCCCCGGTCGCGCCCGAGGCCGAAGAACCTTCCGCTCCCGAGGAGGCGCCGGAGTTCGAACCGACGCCCGCCGCGGCCATAGCGGAGGAGCAGGCGACGACCGAGGAGAGCGAGGCCGCGGCGTCGGCCGAACCCGATTCCAGCGTCGCGGCCGCGGCCGCAAGTGAGCCCGAGCCTGCGCCCCAGCCGGCGGAGAACAAGGGAAAGGCGTCTGGAAACGGGAAGTCCCGCGCCAAGGGCGAATCCTCGATCGCCAGCCAGAACATCCGGGTCGGCGTCGATTTGCTCGAGCACCTGATGACGATGGTCAGCGAGCTGGTGCTGACCCGCAATCAGCTCCTTCAGATGGTCCGCGGCCAGACCGACAACGCCTTCGCCGCCCCTCTGCAAAGGCTGAGTCACGTGACGACCGAGCTGCAAGAAGGGGTGATGAAGACCCGTATGCAGCCGATCGGCAACGCCTGGGCCAAGCTCCCGCGGATCGTGCGCGACCTTTCGGTCGAGCTCGGCAAAAAGATCGAGCTCAAGATGATCGGCGCCGACACCGAGCTCGACCGCCAGGTTCTCGAGCTCATCAAAGATCCGCTCACCCATATGGTGCGCAACTCGGCCGACCACGGCCTCGAAATGCCGGAGGAGCGCAAGGCCGCCGGCAAGCCCGAGACCGGCGAGATCGTGCTCAACGCCTTCCACGAGGGCGGGCACATCATTATCGAGATCAAGGACGACGGCAAAGGCATGGATGTCGAGCGCCTCAAGGAGAAGGCGCTTGCGAGCGGACTCGCCACCGAGGCCGAGCTCGCCGCCATGTCCGATCAGCAGGCGTTGCAGCTTATCTTCAAGCCGGGCTTCTCGACCGCCCAGAAGGTGACCAACGTTTCGGGCCGCGGCGTCGGCATGGACGTGGTTCGGACGAACGTCGAGAAGATCGGCGGCACGATCGAGCTGTCGTCGACGCTCGGCAAAGGCACGACCTTCATCATCAAGATCCCGCTCACGCTCGCCATCGTCTCTGCGCTGATCGTCGAATGCCGGGAGCAGCGCTTCGCCATTCCGCAGATCAGCGTGGTCGAGCTGGTGCGCGCCTCGGCGCACTCCGAGCACTCGATCGAACGGGTCAACGACGCCCCGGTCCTTAGGCTCCGCGACCGGCTTCTGCCGCTGGTCTCGCTGTCGCGGGTTCTCAAGCTCGATTCCGGCGAGGAGCCGATCGGCAACGACGCCGAGACCTTCATCGTGGTCTCGCAGGTGGGACCGCACAGCTTCGGCCTGATCGTCGACAGGGTCTTCGATACCGAGGAGATCGTGGTCAAACCGGTCGCGCCCATGCTGCGCGACATCGGCGTCTATTCGGGAAACACCATCCTCGGCGACGGCCGCATCGTCATGATCCTCGACATGAACGGGATCGCCGCCACCGCGACCGACCTTTCGCTTGCCGGCGAGTCCGAATCCCAGGCCGCCGCGACCGGCGACGCGGGGCGCGACGAGGCCGTGTCGCTTCTTGTGTTCCAGGCCGGCGAAGGAGCGCCCAAGGCGGTGCCGCTCGCCCTGGTCGCGCGGCTTGAGGAGATCGACCGCAGCGCGATCGAGTACTCCAACGGCCAGCCCGTGGTGCAGTACCGCGGCCGGTTAATGCCGTTGGTTATGGCGGATTCCATGCAACAGCTTACCGGCGAAGGCAAGACGCCGGTGATCGTGTTCGCCGACCGCGAACGCAGCATGGGGCTCGTGGTCGACGAGATCATCGATATCGTCGACGAACGTCTCGACGTCGAGCTGGTCGCCAACCAGCCTGGCGTGGTCGGCAGCGCCGTGATCGCGAACAAGGCGACCGACCTGATCGACGCCGGCTACTATCTGACCCAGGCGTTCAGCGACTGGTTCGCCCAGCACGACGGGTCGAGCAACGACAACGAGGCGACGCGTCTGCTGCTGGTGGACGACAGCCCGTTCTTCCGCAACATGTTGGCGCCGCTTCTGACCGTCGCCGGCTACGAGGTCACCTCGGCCTCCTGCGCCGACGAGGCGCTCAAGATCCTCGAATCGGGACGGCCCTTCGACATTATCGTCAGCGATATCGAGATGCCGGGAATGGACGGCTTCGACTTCGTCCGGGCCTGTCGGAGCGACGAGCGCTTCAAGGAGACCCCGATCGTCGCCTTGTCGTCGCACACCTCGCCCGCCGATCTCGACCGCGGCCGCGAGGTGGGCTTCACCGACTATGTCGCCAAGTTCGACCGCGACGCGCTTCTGACCGCGCTCAGCCAGTCGCTTACGCTTACGGGAGACGCAGCATGAGCAAGGACGAGACCGCCCGCCCGGCCAACGACGCCGCGTCGGTTGCGTTCGACGACCACGCCGAGTACGTGACCGTTTCGATCGGCGGCGAGTGGTTCGGGATTCCGGTGCTGACCGTTCAGGACGTGCTCGGGCCTCAGCCGATCGCCCCGATCCCGCTGGCGCCGCCCGAGGTTGCGGGTTCGCTCAACCTGCGCGGCCGCATCGTGACGGCGATCGACCCCAGGGTCAGGCTCGACCTGCCGCCCTGCGAGGACCGGGCCAAGGCGATGAGCGTCGTCGTCGAGTACGAAGGCGAGCTTTACAGCCTTCTGATCGATTCGGTGGGCGAGGTGCTCGACCTGCCCGCCGATCGTTTCGAGCGCAACCCCGCGACCTTGGACCCGCGCTGGCGCGAGATCTCGACCGGGATCTACCGCCTCGACGACCGCCTGCTCGTGGTCATGGATGTCGCGCGCCTGCTCGACGTCGGCCGCAAGGAAGCCGCCTGAAGGGCGGCGGAGAGAAATGAAACGTCGCAATGCTTGAAATGTTGATGACTGCAATCTGGGGGACGACCCGATGAAGACCTGCCTCGTCGTCGACGACTCTGCGGTCATTCGAAAGATCGCCCGCAAGATCCTCGAAGATCTCGACTTCGAGATCGCCGAGGCCGTCGACGGCAAACAAGCTCTCGACCGCTGCCTCGAAAGCATGCCCGATGCGGTTCTGCTGGATTGGAACATGCCCGTGATGAACGGCATCGACTTTCTGCGCGCGCTGCGGGCGGCCGAGGGCGGCGACGCGCCGATCGTCGTTTTCTGCACCACGGAGAACGATCTCAACCATATTCGCGAGGCCATGGAAGCGGGCGCCAATGAGTACATCATGAAACCGTTCGACGGCGAGATCATCGAAACCAAATTCGCACAGGTGGGTCTCCTTTAAATGACAACCGGAACAGCCAGGGGGGGGATCTCCCACGAGCCGGCGCAGGAATCCGTCTACCGCGTGATGGTGGTGGACGATTCCGCCGTGATTCGCGGGTTCATCGCGCGCGCGCTCAGCCAGGATCCCGAGATCGAAGTGGTCGAGACCGCGGCCAACGGCCAGATCGCGCTCAAGGCGATCGAGCGCACCGAGGTCGACGTCGTCATCCTCGACATCGAAATGCCGGTGATGGACGGGCTGACCGCGCTGCCCCGGCTTTTGCGGGCGCGTCCGGGCGTGAAGGTCATCGTCGCCTCGACGCTCACCCGGCACAACGCGGCGATCAGCATGACGGCGCTGGCCTCGGGCGCGTCGGATTACATTCCGAAACCCACGTCTTCGCGCGAGCTTCACTCGACCGCCGATTTCCAGCGCGAGCTGATCGCCAAGATCAAGGCGCTCGCCGGGCCGAAAGGGCGCGTCGCCGCGCCTGCGTTCGGCCGAAGCGGAAAGGCGCCGGCGGCGGCCGCCGCCCAGGGCTGGCAGATCAACAAGCCTTCGGCCGTGGTCCTGCGCAAGCCTTCGTCGTTCGCGCCCGAAGTGCTCGCGATCGGCAGCTCGACCGGCGGCCCGCAGGCGTTGTTCAAGGTGTTCGGCGGCCTCAAGACCCGGATCAAGGCGCCGATCTTCATCACCCAGCACATGCCGCCGACCTTCACCAGCATTCTCGCCGAGCACCTCGCCCGCGCTTCGGGCGCGCCCTGCGATGAGGCCAAGAACGACGAGATCCCCCAGCCCGGTCGGATCTACGTCGCGCCCGGCGACTACCACATGACGGTGGTTCGCGACGGAACCACGCGCCGCATCCGACTCAGCCAAGACCCGCCCGTGAACTTCTGCCGGCCGGCGGTCGATCCCATGCTGAAAAGCCTCGCCACGGTCTACGGTCCCAAGGTTCTGGCCGTCATTCTCACCGGCATGGGGCACGACGGGCTCGACGGCGGCCGCGCCGTGGTCGAGGCCGGCGGCACCATCATCGCCCAGGACGAGAAGACCAGCGTGGTCTGGGGCATGCCGGGCGCGGTGGCGAGCGCGGGGCTCGCGAGCGCGATGCTGCCGATCGACCAGGTCGCGAACAAGGTGTTGCAATTCTTCGACGGCGCACGGCGATGAACGAACAGGACTTCGAAATCCTGACCGGACTGGTCAAAGAGCGTTCGGGGATCGTTCTGACCAAGGAGAAGTCCTATCTTCTCGAAAGTCGGTTGATGCCGCTCGCCCGCAAGCGCGGGCTCGCGAGCCTGGAAGACCTTGTCGCCGCGATCCGCAACAAACGCGACGAGCCCTTGATCGCCGCGGTCACCGAGGCGATGACGACCAACGAGTCCTCCTTCTTCCGCGATATCCGGCCGTTCGAAATCTTCCGCAAGGTCGTCCTGCCGGAGCTTCTCGAGGCTCGCGCCGCGAAACGTTGCTTGCGCATCTGGTCGGCCGCCTGCTCGACCGGCCAAGAGCCCTACTCGATCGCTATCTGCTTGCGCGAAGAGGCCGACAAGCTCGCCGGTTGGCGTACCGAGATCATCGCCACCGATCTCTCCGTCGAGGTTCTCGAAAAGGCCAAGGTCGGCCTCTATTCGCAGTTCGAGGTCCAGCGCGGCATGCCGGTCCAGTACCTCATGAAGTACTTCAGCCAGGTCAACGAGACCTGGCAGATCGACCCGGGGATTCGGGCAATGGTCAAGTTTCGCCCCCTCAACCTGCTCGAAAACTTCGTGGGGCTTGGTTCTTTCGACGTCGTATTCTGCCGTAACGTTCTGATCTATTTCGACAATCCGACCAAAAAAGCGGTTCTCGAAAAGATCGCCCGGGTGATGCCGGCCGACGGCAAGCTGTTTCTCGGCGGGGCCGAGACGGTAATCGGCGTGACCAATGCGTTCCGTCCGGTGCCGGGTCAGCGCGGCCTTTACGAGCTGACGCCCGAACGGACCCACTGAAAGCGGCGAGCCGGTTCGCCGGCCCGCTGACGTCGAGAGTTTTGCCGGGGATAAGAGATCAGGCGGCGCGCGTATCGCTGTCCGCCTCGCCGCCGTCGCCGTCGCGGGCGGGCGGGTCGCGCAGGACGTAGCCGCGGCCCCAGACGGTCTCGATGTAGTTCTC
>CAYYWV010000081.1:0-11384 GCA_964475385.1 uncultured Alphaproteobacteria bacterium
AGCGCTGCCCTCCGAAGGCAGAGGTCACACGTTCGAATCGTGTCGGGTGCGCCAGCTTTCCTCCTCGCGCTCCGATCCTCCTTGCTCCCGGCCGCCGCGGTCCCGGCGCGCTCGACGCCGTGAAGGAAAGACAAGGCTTCGTCCGCATTGGAACGGCCGGCCCGACGCCCGCACAGACGTCGCCCCGTCCTCAGTCGCTCGGAGCGGGCGTTCCGTCGATTCAACGCGAAACCATCATGCTTTAAAAGACGGGAAGGCGAATGAAGGGAGGACGAGCGATGACCGAAACCCGCCCGCCGCGGCCCGATCCGCGGACGACGAGCCCCGACGGCCGGCCGCGCGCGCGCGGCCTCGGCATTCCGTTCGCGGGATCGCCGGGGCCGCTCAACGCGATTACCGACGTCGCCGGCGTCGAGGTCGGACATGTGACGCTGATCCGCGGCGAAGGCCCGCTCCGGCCCGGCGAGGGCCCGGTCCGGACCGGCGTCACCGCGATCCTGCCGCGCGGCCGCGCAGGCGTCCGCGACCCGGTTTTCGCGGCCGTTCATGCGCTGAACGGCTGCGGCGAGATGACCGGAAGCCACTGGATCGCCGAATCGGGGCTGCTCGAAGGGCCGGTGGTGCTGACCAACACGCTGTCGGCGGGGGTTGCGCGCGACGGGGCGCTGCGCTGGCTGCGCGACCGGGCGCCGGGCATGCTCGATCGCGCGGGCCGGCTCGCGGTCGCCGCCGAGACCAACGACGCCTGGCTCAACGACATGGCGGGCTTCCACGTGACCGCCGCGCATGTCGCCGCGGCGCTCGACGGCGCGCGCCCGGGCGCGGTCGCCGAAGGCAGCGTCGGCGGCGGCACGGGCATGATCTGCTATGGCTTCAAGGGCGGCGCGGGGACCGCCTCGCGGCGGATTGCGGCCGCCGGCGAGACCTGGACGCTCGGCGTCTTCGTGCAGGCGAACTTCGGCCGTCGCGACGAGCTCGCGATCGCCGGCGTGCCGGTCGGCCGAATCCTGGACCGGAGCGAAGACCCCGGCCCTGGGAACGACGGCTCGATCATCGTCGTGGCGGCGACCGATGCGCCGCTGCTGCCCCACCAGCTCCGCCGGATCGCGCAGCGCGCGGGCCTCGGCGTGGGCCGGTCGGGCGGGATCGCGGCCAACGGCTCGGGCGATATCTTCCTCGCCTTCTCGACCGCGAACCCGGGGCTGGAAGCGCGCAACGGGAGGGAACTCCAGACCGCCCGTTTTCTCCCGCTCGCCGAGATGGACCCCTTGTTCCGCGCCACCATCGAGGCGACCGACGAGGCCATCGTCAACGCGCTCGTCGTCAACGAGACCATGACCGGCCGCGACGGCCACACGGTCGAGGCCCTGCCCCACGACCGGGTCCGCGCCGCGCTCGCCGCCCACGGCCGCCTCGCGGACGGCGGTTGAGCGAGTCTCGGGGAAGGCTCAGAGAACGGCCTCGATCAGAAAAGGCCCCGGGGTCGCGAGCCCGCGGGCGAGCAGGTCGGCGAAGGCATCGGCGGTCTCGGCGCGGCCCGCCTCGACCCCCATGCCGCGCGCCATCGCGACCCAATCGAGGTCGGGACGGCCGATCTCGAGCATATCGGCCGCCTTGCGGCCCGGGTTTCCGGCCCCGACCTTGGCGAGCTCGTGCTTGAGGATGGCGTAGGCCCGGTTGGCGAACACCACCGTGGTGACGTCGAGGCCCTCGCGCGCTTGGGTCCAAAGCGCCTGAAGCGTGTACATGCCGCTGCCGTCGCCTTCGAGGCAGATCACCTTGCGGTCGGGGCAAGCGACCGCCGCCCCAGTGGCGAGCGGCATGCCAATGCCGATCGAGCCGCCGGTGACCTGCAGCCAGTCGTGGGGCGGCGCGCCGACGGTCATCGGCTGCATGGCGACGCCCGCGGTGATGGACTCGTCGGCGACGATCGCGTTCTCGGGCATCAGCGCGCCCAATGCTGCGGCGATCGCTTCCGGGCTGAGCTCGCCTCGGGGAAGCGCGGGCCGGGCGAGCGCTTGTATGGGCGGGGCGACGGCGCGCGCGCCGAGGGCGTCGGCGAGCGCTTCAAGCGCGGCGGCGGCGTCCTCCTCGGGACTCGCCAGGCGATGGAACGCGCATTCGGGCGGCGCAAGCCGGCTCGGCTTGTCGGGATAAGCGAAGAAGGCGACCGGCGGTTTGGCGCCGACCAGGACGATATGGCGGACGCCCGCGAGCCGCTCGAGGGCGAGATCGACCGGATAGGGCAGCTTCTCGACCGCGACCCGGCCGGCCCCGCGCTCGGTCCGCGCATTCGAGGTCTGGCGCATCAGCCGCGCCCCGGTCGCGGCGGCGATGCGCCCCGCCATCTCGAGCGCGGGCGCGCGGAGCGCGCGGCCGGTCATCAGGATCACGCAAGGCTCGCCCGAGCGCAGAGCGCGCGCCGCCTCGTCGATCGCCGCCTCGGCGGGCGGCGAAGGCGGCGGCGGCGCGGGCGTCGCGACCGGACCGGCGGCCGCGCCCCAGGCGACGTCGGCCGGCAGAATCAGGGTCGCGACCCCACCCGGCGCGCGCCGGGCGGCGACGATCGCGGCGGCCGCGTCGCGGGCCACCCAGCGGGATTCGCGCGCGGTGCAGACCCAGCGCGAGACCGGACGGGCGAAGCCTTCGATATCGGCGGTGAGCGGCGCATCGAACCGGCGGTGATAGGTGGCGTGATCGCCGACGATGTTGACGATGGGCGAGCAGGCGCGCCGCGCGTTGTGCAGGTTGGCGAGCCCGTTGGCGAGCCCGGGGCCGAGGTGGAGCAACGTCGCCGCCGGCTTGTCCGCCATGCGCGCGTAGCCGTCGGCGGCCCCGGTCGCCACGCCTTCGAACAGGCCGAGCACGCAGCGCATGCCTTCGACTCGGTCGAGGGCGGCGACGAAGTGCATCTCCGACGTTCCTGGATTGGTGAAGCAAACGTCGACGCCCGCGCCGAGAAGCGTGCGGGCGAGGCTTTCAGCGCCGTTCATGGGCGCGGCGTCCGCGGCCGTCATGGGCTCACCCATGGGCGCGATGGGGGGCGGCGGCGCTCTCCGCTCGGGCGTCGGCGAGCGCGGCGACGGCGGCGTCGACGCCGCCCGCGCGATGGGGGACGCCGGCGATGCGGAGCGCAAGCTCGGTGGTGGCGAGCGCGCCCAGGATCATGGGCTCGTTGAGGTCGCCGAGATGGCCGATGCGGAAGGCGCGCCCGTTGAGCCGGCGCAGGCCTGCGCCGAGCAACAGATTGAAGCGCTCGCGGCAGATCGCGCGCACCGCCTCGGGATCGGCCCCTTCGGGCAGCAGGATCGCGGTCACGGAGCTCGCCTGCTCGGCGGGCCGGCGGGCGACGATCTCGATCCCGCCGTCGGCCCCCCAGGCGCGAACCGCGGCCCGGACCGCCGCGGCGAGGCGGGCGTGGCGGGCGATGACCGCGTCGAGCCCTTCCTCGAAAATCATGCGCAGGGCCTCTTGAAGGCCGAAGAACATATGGACCGGCGCGGTGCCCGAAAAACGAACGGTCTCGCCGTCGGGAAGTCGCTCGCGCCAGTCCCAGTAGCGCCGGGGCAAACGCGCGCTTTCGCAAGCGCGGAGCGCCTTTTCGCTGACGCAGGTGAAGGCGAGCCCGGCCGGCAGCATGAAGCCCTTCTGCGAGGCCGCGATGGCGACATCGACCCCCCAGTCGTCCATGCGGAACTCGGCGGTCGCGAGCGAGGCGATGGCGTCGACCAGAAAGAGCGCCGGATGATGGGCGCGGTCGATCGCGCGGCGCACCGCTTCGCAGTCGCTCGTGATTCCCGTCGCGGTGTCGGTGTGGACCAGCGCGACGGCCTTGATCCGATGCTCCCGGTCCTCGGCGAGCCGGGCCTCGACCGCGTCGGCGTCGACCCCGTGGCGCCAGTCTCCGGGAAGGTAGTCGACCGCGATGCCGAGCGCTTCGGCGGTCTCCTTCCAGCCTTCGGCGAAGCCGCCGGTCTCGGGGATCAGGATACGGTCGCCCGGCGAGCAGACGTTGACAAGCGCCGCCTCCCAGCCGCCGTGGCCGGACGACGCGTAGACCGGCGTCGGGCGCGCGGTCTTGAACACGGCGCGCAGGCCTTCGAAGCACTCGGCCTTGATGCGGGCGAACTCGGGGCCGGCGAAGTCGATCGTCGGGCGGTGCATGGCGGCGAGAACCCGCTCGGGAATGTTGGTCGGCCCCGGCGAG
The DNA here is from genome assembly GCA_964475385.1 of uncultured Alphaproteobacteria bacterium. Classification (GTDB taxonomy): domain Bacteria; phylum Pseudomonadota; class Alphaproteobacteria; order JAAXGF01; family JAAXGF01; genus CAYYWV01. The sequence goes on from CAYYWV010000081.1 coordinate 4,208, forward strand.
TGAAAGAAGGATCGGCCGCGTGGCGCTCTTATCATGGCGACGACTGAACCGGTTCAATGAGACTCAACAATGACGCGCCACGCCGTCGCGACGGCGCGGTCCAAAAACCTTCCCATATTCCGCGCCCGTCGACATCTGCAAGAAATCTAATCGGCGTCATTACTTTTTCTCGCTTTTTTAGGACCGCGCCCGGCGACCGCCTCGCCTGGGCACGGCGAAGACGTTATGATCGCATGCGATGGCTCGCGTGTTATGCGCCTGGGAGCTCGGCGGCGGCGCCGGGCATCTTTACCGGCTGGCGGCGGTCGCGCGCGCCCTCCGCAAGCGCGGGCACGCGGTGGCGTTCGCGATCCGCGACCTCGCCCGCGCCGCGCCGATCCTCGGCGACGATCACGCGGGCGTTTTTCAGGCCCCGGTCTGGCTCCACCCGTCGACGTTGCCGCCGGCGGCGAGCTACGCCGAACTTCTGAACCGGGTCGGCTATCTCGAGGCCGAGCCGCTCGCGACGCTCATCGCCGCCTGGGCGCGGCTCTTCGATTCGATCGCGCCCGATCTCCTGGTCGCCGACCATGCGCCGACGGCGCTTCTCGCCGCCCGGCTCACGGGGCTTCGGCGCGCCGCGGTCGGCACCGGCTTCGCGCTCCCGCCGCCGGTCTCGCCCCTGCCTTCGATCCAGCCCTGGCGCGCGATTGCGCGCGAGCGCCTCGCCCGCGCCGAGGCCGACGTCCTCGGCCGCGTCAACCGGGCGATGGAACGTCTCGGCGGGCCGCGCCTCGGCCGGCTCGCCGAGATCTTCGAGGACTGCGCGCCGTTCCTGTGCACCCATGAGGAGCTCGACCACTACGGCCGCCGCGAAAGCGAAGCGCCCTACACCGGGCCGCTGGCCGCGCCCGGCCGCCGCGCCGAGGCGCATTGGCCGGCCGGCGACGGCCCGCGCGTGTTCGTCTACTACCGGGCGCGCCATCCGGGGTTCGGGGCGCTGTTCGATGCGCTCGGCGCGATCGGGGCGACGGTGCTCGCGGTGGTCGACGACGCCGACGCGGCGACCGCCCGCCGCTATGGGGGCGGAGCGGTTGCGATCACCCGCGCTCATGTGGACCTCGCCGCCGCCGCGCGCGCAGCCCAGTTCGCGGTCTGCCACGCGGGCCATGGCGCCGTGACCGCGCTCTTGCGCGCCGGCTGCCCGGTCCTGATGGCGCCGGTGGTGGTCGAGCAGGCGCTGCTCGCCTATCGGGCGACGCAGGCGGGGTTCGGCCTCGCCGTCGGCGCGCGGCGTCCCGCGGGAGATTTCCCCCGCGCCGTGACGCAGATGCTCAAGACGGCGCCGGCGCTTGCCGAGACCGCGCGCGCCTTCGCCGCGCGCCACGCCGGGCACGATCCCCAACGGGCGGCGGACGACGTCGCAGCGCGGCTCGAGGCGCTTGCAGGCGGCGCCGCGGTCAGGGAAGCAGGCGCAGAAGAGTGACCTGATCGGGCAAGCCGGTGACCGCGATCTTCTCGGCGCGTTGGAACGCCTCGATCCCGAGCCGGGTGTTGGGGCCATACAGGCCGTCGATCTGGCCGAAGTAGAACCCGCGCTCGGCGAGCGCCCGCTGCACGCGGCGCAACACCTCGCGGTAGACGCTGACCGTGCGATCGCCGTTCTCGGCCTTCACCCGCTCGCTCAAAGTCTTGAGCCGGTCGGGCTTGAGCGAATTGGCGAGCCCGGCGACGGCGATATAAAATTTCTTGTCGCGATTTTTCTCGCAGTACTGCGCGATCGCGCGCAAGAGAACCTCGGCGCTTTCCCAAGAGACGACGTCGTAGGTGTCGTCGCTGAACTGGTTGTACGCCGTGAGATAACCCTGGAGCCAGCCGGCGAAGGCGAGCGCCGATGGCGACTTCTTGGCGCGCAGGTCGACGAATCGGCCGCAGCTCGCCGCGCCCGCTCCTTTGACCGCGAACCGGCCTTCCTTGTCGGCGGCTGCAACCTCGGTCGGAACGAGGGCGAGCCCCGCCGAAGCGACGGCCGCCGCGAGAAGGATCGCCGTGCAGCGCGCGCGGGCTCGGTTCATGCCGGGGTGGAGACGTCATCGGCGGGCGCAGCATCGGTGACGGCGCTTTCGTCCGCTCCGTCCTCCCCGTCGAGGAAGCGAAGATTTTCGACCCGGACGTTGAACGCGACCGAGATGCGCTCGCCCGTCCCGAAGAAGGGGTGGACGAGATGATTGAGCCAGCTTGGAAAGACGACCATCAGCCCGGGCCGGGGCGGCACCGTGTAGCGAAACTCGAAGGGACCGCCCGGCATCGTGACCATGTTGGCGCCGAGCCGGGGATCGAGGAGCTCGAGCTGGCCGTTGAAGGGCCGGTTGGGCTCGGGCTTGCCGATGTCGACGTAGTAGACCCCGGACCAAGTATGCCCGGGATGGTTGTGGACGCTATGATAATGGCCGTGGCGCATGATGTTCGCCCAGGCGCCCATGCGATAGGTGGCGCGGAACCGTCGCGCCCGCCCGAAGGAAAGCGCCGTGCGCGTGACCTCGATGACGACCCGCTGAACGCGATCGCTCAGCGTCTGGACCGCGGGCGCGCCCCAGTCGAAAAAGTCGGCCCGCGAGTGCCAGCCGCCGACGTTGCTGCGCTCGACGCTCTTCCCGCCTTCGGCCTCGCGCTCGAGGATCAGCGCGCGCAGCTCGGCGTTCAGCGTCTCGCTCTCGGCCCAGGGGTAGGTGACGATGGGCGTCGCGAAAGCGTTGACCCAGTGCTTACGGAGCGCAATCTCTCGATCGTTTTCGCTCATCCACCCCTCCGGGGCGCGGGACCGACCAAAGCGCGCGGACGCTCGGCGATCCCGGTTCGGTGACGCCGGCGTCAGTTGCGCTCGGCAAGCTCTTCGCGGGGGAAGGGAAGCCCGAGATCTTCCCAGAAGGTCGCCACCTCGTCGACGACCTTCTCGGCCGCCGCCTCGTCGTCGGCGCCGAACTCGGGCGGCGAGGCGACCTTGAAGGTCTCGGGTTCGAGATCGACGCCGAAGGCCTCGTAGTACTCGCGGACGAGGCCGGTCATGTACTTCTCGCCGTAAGGAACGATTCGCGCCGTCGGCATGCGCGGAATCCCGGCGAGCCCAAGCTGGAAGTGGAAGCGCTTCCAGTAATCGAGCATCACCGAGATATAAGGCCGCGCGAAGATCTCCTTCTCGCGGTAGCCCCAGCGGAGCCAGTCGTCGAACGCCCAGCGTTCGATCGCGCTGCGGACCTTGAAGGTGCCGCCCTCGGGCATGCCGCCCGACTTCTCGAGCGTCGACTTGATCATCGAGAGCGGGTGACGGAGCGTGATCAGATAGTTCGAATCGGTCCCGAAAAGCTCTTCGACCAAGGGAAAGTTGTACACCGCCTTGGTCATCTTCTTCGGCACCACCACCCCGCCCTGATAGGCGAGCCGCCCGTGCTGGGTGAAGTAAATCTCCACCATGGTCAGGTACTCGGCCACCTGCAACAGGCTGTTGGTGTAGACGTTGCCGCGGTTGCGGAACGACAACAGCGCGAGATGGGGGAAGCCGTCGTGGGCGAGCGCGTTCTGCACGCCCGTGTAATCGAGGCCCACCGCCCGGAAGAGCTGCTTGGTGAGATAAGTGCCGCCGGTGCGCGGGATGCCGATGACGAAGAAGAAGCGGAACCGCCGCAACCGTTGCAGGGTCTCCGGCCGTCCGGTCAGGATCTCCTTGAAAAAGCGGTAGGATTGCACGATCCGTTCGCGGCCCTCGGGCTGCGACATGACGTACTTCGCTTTTTTTGCGATGTCGGCGTAGCGGCCCTTGTCGCTGACGAGCTCCTCTTCCTCTTGGGCGTACCAGCGGCCGGCGTGGTGCTTCTCGCCGGTCAGCGTGGCGTGCAGGAACTCGATGAAAGCGGGCGACGCGGGCAGCTCGACATCGGTCAGAGTCAGCGTCAGTCCCATGACGTTCTCTCACCCCGCGCAGATGCAGATCCGCACGGACCCTATCCGCGATTCGTTCAGAAAGTCTGAACGAGCCTCACATACACTGTGCTGTCGTCGATGGTCGCCGAGTTGTATTTGCCGATCGGGAAGGCGATATCGAAGCGCAGCTTGCTCTCGCCGACCTTGGTGAGGTTGGTCGAAAGCTCAAGGCCGACCCCGGCCGAATACAGATGGTCGTCGGTGACCTGGCCGTTCTGGCGGTTGAACGCGATCCCGCCGTCGACGAAGGCCGCCCCCTTCACGGCCCAGTCGACGCCGCCGCTGTTGCCGTCGAAGATCTGGTGATTGTACTCGACCGAGAACTGCATGCCCGAATCGCCGGTCGATTCGGCGGGCTCGAACCCGCGGATGCTGTTGTAGCCGCCGAGCACGAACAGGTCGGACGACAACACCGTATCGCTCGCCCACTGGCCGGTGACCTGCGCCTTAATCGACCCGCGTTGGCTGGGGCGGAGATTCACGAACAGAAGGGGCTGGACCATCCAAGCGGTGGGATCCCCCGAGGCGCGCGTATTCAGGGGCTCGCCTTCGTCCGACGCGCCGAGGATATCGACGCCTTTCACGCCGCGCAGGAAGCCGTAAACGATGGCGCGCGGGAAGCGCGCGGTGTACGAGCCTTCGATGAACACCTCGCGGATGTCGTCGTCGGTCTCGGGCACGCCGAGAAGGAACGAGCGGTGCTGACGCCCCTGGAGGCCGGTGCGCACCTCGACCCGCTGGCGATGCATGTTGAGGAGCACGCTCGAGAAGCCGACCTCGCCGATATCGGTCTTGCCGGTGGCGCCGAGCGCCGAAAGCCGGTCGCCGACGTCGATGTCGCTGTGGACGTAGCGCAGATCGAGCTTGATGTTGCGAATGCCGATCGGCACCTTGACGATGCCCTGGGCGGTCCAGGTGCCCTCCTCGGTGCGACTGAAGTCGGCGTTGAAGCTTTCGCCGAGGCCGAACAGGTTGCTCTTCTCGAGATTGATCGAGGCGACCTTGTCGCCGGTCAGATCGGAGCCGTAGTTGCTGTCGAACGAGATCTGTTGGGTGTCCTCGGGCGTCTTCTTGAGGTTCAACGTCAGATCGGTGGTCCCCACCTCTTCGCCGGGCTGAAGGTTCAAGCTCGCCCCCACATTGCCGAGGTCGTTGAGATCGTTGACCGTCGATTCGACCGACCCTTCGCGGAAGACCTCGCCGCTCTTAATCCGCGTGGTCATCGCGCGGACGATGAAGGAGCGCAACCCGCTTTCGTTATTCACCGTGACCTTGCCGATCCGGGCCTCGAAAACCTGGATGTCGAGGATTCCGTCGGAGAGATCCTGAGGCGGGGTGACGACGCGGACCAGGATGTAGCCCTTATCGAAGTAGAGCTTGGTGATGTCGAACTTGAGCTGAGCGATCTCGCCGCGGGTGACCGGGCGGTTGAGGTACGGCGCGGCGACCTTCTGGAGATCGCCTTCGTCGAAGACCGTGACCCCCGAGAACTGAACGCCGGTGAGCGTCGCCACGACTTCGTTCGCGCGCTCGACCTCTTCCGGGGTCGGCTGGCCGGGCTGGACCTGGAGAGGCTGCTGCTCGACCGCCGGCGGAACCTCGGCGGGCTTCTTCTCGATCACGCCCGGCAAACGCTGGGTCTGCGCCCAGGCGCTTCCCGCCAGCGTCGCGAAGGCCAGCGCGCCGGCGGCGACCGTAGCGCAGCGGATTCGACGGCGTTTGCCATAGTCAGCGCGGCAAGATTGATGTGCACTCATAGACACAACCCCCGGTCACTTCGTCTCTCTGGCGCTTCGTCTCTCTGGCTCGGGCGCGACCCCGCCGGACGGCGGAACGCTAACGGAATACGGTTAACGGTCTCTTCCATTCCGGAACGCGGCAGGACGAACCCCACGAGCATGTTTCTCCGAACTCTCCGTTGAGGCGCCGAACCCGGCTGGATTCGGCCCCGGCGCCGACACACCCCCTTAGATCCACCTTTCCGAGCCGCGCGCAGACGCGAAGCCCGACGATCCCGCCTTACCCCTGTCCGAAGCGGCCTTGCGGCGCCCCGGAGCAAAGCGGCGCCGCCCGGGGGAGGCGGAAGCCCGACCGGCTCCCTCCATCCCCGCGAGCGGTATCTCATATCACCATACCGTCATGACGTTTTTTCGTCATGCTCTTTGTTTTGTCACGCGTCCTTTCGCGTGCGTCGGTCTCCCCCCGTCACGGCTGCTGATCCGTGAAGATCGGATAGCGGACGTTGTCGTCGCAGGCCGCGAGATCGAGATCCTCGGGATTGATGTCGAAGATGTACTGCCCGAAGACCACCGACCCGTCGGGATCGATCGTGAAGCCGCCGACGCCCACGGAGCAGGTTGCGCCGCCCGGCAACAGAGCGAGCGCGCCGGTCGGCGTGATCGGAGCCCCGAGCCCAGGCGCCTCCGGCTTGGGCTTGATCAGGATGTAGGGATCGACGCCTCCTTCCTCGCCGCCGCCCATCGGCATCTCGAAGATCAGGCCCTCGCCGTGCCAGTGGACAGTGATCTCGGCCGAGGTGAAATCGCCGCTATCGCCGTCCTCATAGGTGAACGGCGAGCCGTCCGGGTCGGTGGCGACCGTGTTGTCGAGGTCGCTCTGGGTGGCGTTGACGAAGGATTCCTCGCCGCCCCCATTCACCCGGGCGATCGCCTGGGGCTCGTGGGTGTAGTACTCGTTCGTCAGGTTGCCGTAAGCGGGCGGCGTGCCGTGGGCGTAGAGCCCGAGGTTGGCGTCGGCCTGAGGACCGCTCGGGGTGAAGAACGCAATCTCCTGCTCAAGCGGAGGCGCGATATAGAGCACGCCCACGTTGGCGGACGCGAAGGACAAGACGTCGGCCTTGATGAACAGGTTGCCGCTGCTCAGGATCTCTTCGCCGCCGCCGCCGTAACCGTCGTCCCCGATGAACGCGAAGCTGCTTCCCTGGCCGGCCTCGATCTGGAGGTCGGCGTTGGCCGAGGCTTGGCTGCCGTCGGTGTCCGCGATCGCGCGCGCCGCGACCTCGTTGCCGACGAAGAAGTCCTCGGGCTTCGGTCCGATGATGACGTTGTTGGCGGCCCGGATGTCGCCCTTTGCGTTGGCGTAGGCCGAGCCGTAGCCGGCTCCGCCCCCTTCGCCGGAGATGGTGGCGAAGGCGTCGACGTTCACGTTGCCCGCGATATCGACCGAGCCGCTCGACCCTTCGTCTCCGCCGGCGAAGATG
>CAYYWV010000082.1:0-11054 GCA_964475385.1 uncultured Alphaproteobacteria bacterium
AGAACGACGAATCGGGCTCTTTCAGGAACGCCGCTTCGGTCGGCGTCGTGGGGCGGCCGAGGACGGCGTTGCGGTGGGGAAAGCGGCCGAAACGGGCGATGATCTCGTAGTGGCGCTCCGCCCAGTAGACATCGCCGTCGTCGCCGGTCTCCTCGGCGAGCGCCCGGAACAAGGCGACCGAACGTCTCTGGTCCTCCAGGTTCTCGGAGTGCTCGAACGGCAGGAACAGAAACTTGCGCTCGACCGGCGCGAGCGCGCGGGCGAACCCGCGTCCGAGCGCCCGGTCGGCGATCCGGCGCGCGCGGGCGTCGTTGGCGTAAGCGCGGGCGTCGTTGCGGAACAGGTTGCGCGAGAACTGGTCGAGAACGATCACGAGCGCGAGCGCGCCTTCGGGCGTCGCTTGCATGTGGTCGAGGCGGCCGGCGGCGGCCCGGGCGTGGACGGCGGCGAAGCGCCGCCGGATCTCGGCGTCGAAGGCGGGATCGACCGTGAACCAAACCCGGCGCGGTCGGCCGCGGTCCGGGCTTCCAGGCGCGCCGAACCAGAAATCGAGCACCGCACGGGCGATCGCCGCGGTCATTCGTCCTTTCCTTCACGCAGTCGAAGCGCGGTTTCCGCAAGACCCGCGCCCAGCCCACGCCCCTTGGCGATGGCCGCTTCGCCGAAGCGCGCGCGGACTGCGTCGATCGCCCGCTCGATGCGGTCGATGCGCTCGGGGTCGGTTCCGAACAGGTCCGCATCCGCGCGCTCTTTCGCGGGATCGAGACTGGAAACTCCGACCCCGATCAGTCGAAAAGGGCGACCATCGGCCTCGCGGTCGAGAAGCGCTTGCGCGGTCCGGAAGATGATCTCGGCGAGCTGGGTCGGGCGGTCGATGGTGCGTCGGCGCGTCAAGGTGCGGAAGCGCGCGGTCCTGAGCTTGAGCGTGATGACATCGCCGGCGAGGTTCGCCGCCTTGAGCCGCGCGGCCACCTTCTCGCTGAGCCGCCAGAGGATGGCCGACAGGGTTTCCACGTCGGCAATGTCGGATGGAAAGGTCGTCTCGGCCGAAAGCGACTTGGCGGGGCTGTGCGGGTCCACCGGGCGGTCGTCCTCGCCGTGGGCGAAGCGCGCGAGCCGCGCGCCGATCCGGCCGTAACGCGCCGCCAACGCGGCCTCGTCGCAGACCTGGAGATCGCCCACCGTCGCGATCCCGTCCGCCTCGAGCCGGCGGCGGAGCGCAGGCCCCACGCCGGGAAGGACGCCCACCGGTTGGGACGCGAGGAAGCCGCGCGCCTCGCCGCGCCCGATGACCGAGAAGCCGCGCGGCTTGTTCTGGGCGGAAGCGATCTTGGCCAGAAACTTGTTGTAGCTGAGCCCGATCGAGACGGTGATGCGGACGCTCCGCTCGATCTCGGCGGCGAGCGCGGCCAGCGTCTGCGCCGGCGTGCGGTGATGGAGCCGCTCGGTGCCCGAGAGGTCGAGAAAGGCCTCGTCGATCGAGACCGGCTCGACGCGCGGGCTCACCCGGTTGAACAGGGCGCGGATCTCGCGGCTTACGGCGCGGTACTTAGCCAGGTTCGGCGGAATGACGACTGCGTCCGGACAAGCCCGCAACGCCTGATACATAGGCATGGCGGAATGCGCGCCGTAGCGCCGCGCCACATAGCAGGCGGCGGCCACCACCCCTCGTCGGCGCGCGCCCACCAGCACCGGCCGGTCGGCGAGCGATGGGTCGTCGCGCTTCTCCACGCTCGCGAAGAAAGCGTCGCAGTCGATATGAGCGATGGCCAGCGAATCGAGCTCGTCATGGACGACGAGCCGGCGCGATCCGCAGTCCGGGCAGTCCTCCCAGGCTTCGAGATGTTCGGCGAGGCAGTCCCGACACAGCGTCGGCATAAACCCGATCTCCGCATCCAGGAAGACCCACATGCTAGCGCATATTCGGGCCGATAGGCCGAGATGAATCGGCCGGGTCGGGCCTCGGCGGCGGGTGTGATCGCCGACACAGCCAGCCGACGCGGCTTTTGATAGCGTTCCAGTCCGTACGTTAAGGATTTTTTCGCCCCAAGCTTCGAAAGCAAAAGGAAAATTTTCCGCATATATTGACATATATTTAACGGAAATATTAGTTAAAAACTATGAATATATTTAATATAACTTATTCTATATGTGCCAGCTTCCGTAAAGCGTATGGAAATAACTTTCACATATAATGTTTTTGCTTGCCGATGGTGATTCGATGCGGCGCGTAAATGAACGCGCTGGCCTGAAAAGGAGCCTGGAGAGAAGCGGGCGATGAGCAGACCGTTGACGACCGTTTTTCGCAAGGCTTGGGTTCGCGTGCGGCGTGCGACGCGCCGGTTCGCCATTGCGCGCGCCGGCTCGGCGGCGATCCAGTTCGTGCTCGTCGCGCCGCCGTTCTTCCTCTTGATGCTTGGCATCATCGAGACGGCGATGGTCATGTTCGTCTCGACCCATCTGGAAGGCGCGGTTCACGACGCGGCGCGCCAGATCCGCACCGGCAACGTCCAGGGCGCGGCGGACCCGATCGCAACCTTCCAGGGCATCCTTTGCGGCGAGCTCGTCGTCGCCATCCAGTGCGGCTCGAACATGATCATCGATGTTCGCCCGTTCAACCAGTTCCAGTCGGTCTCCTTCACGCCTTACTACGACCAGGACGGCAACCCGTCGGGCAATGTGTTCAACCCTGGTACGGCCGGCGACATCGTGCTCGTGCGGGTCGCCTACAACTGGCGGATCATGACGCCGCTTCTCGGCCAGCTTCTCAGCACCGCGAGCGGCAACCGGCGGGTGATCGAGGCCGCCGGCGCCTTCCGCAACGAGCCGTACACGGCGGGGGGGTCATGACCGCGGCGATCGAACGGCTGGCGCGCGCGGTCCGCCGCCTCGGTCGCGACGCGCGCGGGGTCGCGGCCTCGGAGTTCGCGCTTCTGTTGCCGGTGATGGTGACCATGCTCATGGGCACCGTCGAGGTGGGCAACGTATTCGTCCTCGACCGCAAGGTGACCTCGGCGGTCCAGACCGCGGCCGACCTCGTCGCCCAGGCCGATCAGGTGACCCAGGCCGATGTGACCGACATTCTCACCGCGGTCGACCTGATTATCCGACCGTTCGACACCACCAATCTCGGCACGGTGGTCTACAGCGTGGTGATGGACAACAACGGCAACACCTCGATCGACTGGTCGCGAACCGCCGGCGCCGGCGCGCCCGCGCCGAGCGCGACCGTGCCGGGCGGTCTTCTTAAGCCGGGAAGCAGCGTCATCGTCGCGGCGATCAACTATCAGTACACGCCCCTGTTCGGGAGCGGGGTGGTCGGGAGCATCTCGATCTCGGACACCGCTTACTTGCGCCCGCGCAAGCAGGCGGTGGTGGCGCTGGTGCCTTGAGGCCATGACCGGAAAGGCTCCATCGCGATCGGCTGCGCGCCGCGGCTTTCGCCCGGCCGCGGCGGCGGTGAAACCCCCGGGGCCACCGGTCCGGCAGACCGGTTGACCCTTTCAAAAGAGAACGGATCGAAGCCATGACAGTGAACCGCACCATGTCGTCTTGCGATGCCGCAGCGCGCGGCAGGGGCTCGGGCGCTTTCGGTTCCGTGTTCGGCCGCGCGCGGCGCTTTTTCTCCCGTCTCGTCGGCGACCGGCGGGGCGGCGTCGCGATGATCTTCGGGCTCGCGCTGGTTCCGATGGCGATCGGCGGCGCGCTCGCCGTCGACCTTGGCCGCGCTTATGCGGTCAAATCCCGGCTTTCCTATGCGCTCGATGCGGCGGGGCTGGCCGTCGGCTCGTCCACGGGCTCGCAGACCGAGCTTCAACAGCTCATGGTGAAGTACTTCACCGCCAACTACCCGCAGGACGAGTACGGCATTCCGGCCACGCCGAGCATGACGATCAACGGCGATCAGATCAGCCTTTCGGTGACCGCCGACGTGCCGACGCTTCTGATGAAGGTGGCCGGCATCGACAAGATTCAGGTTGCGGCGAACTCGCTGATCGTCAAGGAGACCAAAGGGCTCGAAATCGCGATGGTGCTCGACAACACGGGCTCCATGTCGGGCTCCAAGATTCAGTCGCTCAAGACCGCCGCCACCGATCTCGTCAACATCGTGTTCGGCAACGAGACCGCGCCTCCGCTTCTCAAGGTGGCGGTGGTACCCTTCACCGGCTCGGTCAACATCGGAGCGTCGAACACGGGTCTGCTCACGGGCTACAACCCGTCCGACTTCAGCCCCGATTTCTGGCGCGGTTGCGTCGAGGCCCGCAGCTATCCCGACGATACGTTGGATACGCCCGGCTCCTGGAAGCCTTATCTGTGGCCGCCGAGCTGGATCAATCCCTGGCCGCCGGTCTATGGCAGCCGCGGCGAAATCCGAGGGCCCAACATGCACTGCCCGGTCTCGCTTCTGCCGCTGACCAACCAGAAGCAGGACATCCTCGACAAGATTCAACAGATGGAGGCGCGCGGCGTCACCCACATCAACCTTGGCGCGGTCTGGGGCTGGCGCGTGCTTTCGCCCGATCCGCCGTTCACCCAGGGGCTCGCGTATAACGACCCCGACAACCAGAAGGTCGCCATCATCATGACCGACGGCGAGAACTTCATCTCCGATTGGCCCGGCACTTATTCGGCCTATGGCAATCTGTATGAAGGGCGGCTCGGCACCACGAGCAAAAGCCAGGCCGAGGCCGAGCTCGACAACCGCCTGCTCGAGGTCTGCACCAACATGAAGAACAACAATATCCTGATCTATACGATCACCTTCCAGGTCTCGACGAACCGGGCCCGCGACGTGATGCGATCTTGCGCGACCGACCCGTCGAAGTACTTCGATTCGCCGACCAATCAGCAGCTTGAAGAGAACTTCCGGGCCATCGGCCGGCAGCTCGCCAACCTGCGCATCGGCCAGTAAAGCCCCCGCCGTCCGTCGCCCGGCGGCCAACCAGGCCTCTCCGCCCCGTGCGGAGGGGCCTTTTCGTGGTGGGGAATCGTTTTCCTGTCCAGCTTTGTTCGGGGGCGATAGAGTGGTTTCAACGATTTGAAAACGGCGGGCGATGGCGGGCGATGCAGAAATTTGGCGAAGGGCTGCCCGAGTTCGACTGGCGGGCGGAGTTCGACGGGCGATCCTTTTCGCCGAGCGCCCTGCGCAACGCCGAGCCGATCCGCGCGGCGCTCGCCCAACACCTGCCAGAACCCTGTTCAGAAGGACCGCGGCCGCTGGTCCTCGAGATCGCGGCCGGCACTGGCCAGCACGCGGTTCACATGGCGCGCCATTTTCCCCATCTCGACTGGCTGGCGAGCGATCCCGACCCGGCGCTCGGGGCCAGCCTCGCCGCCTGGGCGCGCCAAGCGGTTCCGCCGGCGGGACCGAAGAACCTTCTTGCGCCGCGCGCCATCGACGCCGCCGCCCCCGACTGGGGCCTTGCGGCGGCCGAGGTCCGGCGCCTCGCCGCCATCGTCGCCATCAACATGGTCCATATCGCCCCCTGGGCGGCGACCGAGGGACTGGTCGCCGGCGCGGGGCGCTATCTGCCGCGGGGCGGGACGCTCTATCTCTATGGGCCTTACCGGCGCGAAGGACGGCCCACCGCGCCCTCGAACCTTCGATTCGACGCGGCGCTCAAAGCGCGGAACCCGGCCTGGGGGCTGCGTTCGGTCGAAGCGGTCGCGGCGCTCGCCGAGGCCGCCGGGCTTGCCCTCGCCGAGGTCGTCGAGATGCCGGCCAACAACCTCTCGCTCGTATTTCGCAAGGCGTAGGAACGAAATCGTCTGGATTCGGAAGCGCCGTGAACCAGATATATCTTCGATCCGGGTTTGAGGGCGAGGGAAGGATGGAAACGCGCATCGCCCGTTTCCGCCTGCGCTGGCGGAGCGGTTCATGAGCATCGGCGCCGAGCTTGCCGCCGCGCCGCCGCGCCCGCGCGCCCAGCGCCTGGTCGCGGGCGTCGGCGTCGGCGCGCTCGCGGCGGGCGCGCTCGCGCTCGGGGCCGAACGCTGGACCCAGGGCGCGCTGTTCGCCATCGGCGGGCTTTTGGGGATCAGCCTCTATCACGCGGCCTTCGGGTTCACCTCGGCCTATCGCAATGCGATCCTGCGCCGCGACATCTCGGGCGTGAGCGCGCAGATCGTAATGCTCGCGCTGGCGACGGTGTTGTTCGCGCCGATCCTCGCCCAAGGAGAGATTTTCGGGCGCGGCGTGATCGGGGCTGTCGCGCCGCTCGGGGTGCAGGTCGCGGTCGGGAGCTTTCTGTTCGGGCTCGGCATGCAGCTCGGCGGCGGCTGCGGCTCGGGCACCCTTTACACCGTCGGCGGAGGCAGCGTGCGGATGGCGATCACCCTCGCCGCCTTCGTCGCGGGCGGGTTCTGGGGCAGCCTCGATCTCGGATTCTGGGCCGAGACGCCGCGCTTTCGCGCCGTCTCGCTGGGGGCCGAGCTCGGCTGGCCGCTCGCGGTCGCCGTTCAGCTCGGCTTTCTCGCGCTTTTGTGGGCGGCGCTCAAACGATGGGCGGGGGGCGCGCCGCAAAGGCCGCTGGGACCGCTTGCGCCGCCGATGAACCGTCTTCTCAGCGGGAACTGGCCGCTCCTGTTCGGGGCGATCGCGCTCGCGCTTCTCAATCTCGCGACGCTGGTGATCGCCGGCCACCCCTGGACGATCACCTGGGGGTTCACGTTGTGGGGGGCGAAGGCGGCGGCGGCGCTGGGCTGGGATCCGGCGTCGAGCGCTTTCTGGTCGGGCGGTTTTCCGGGGCGCGCGCTCAGCCGCAGCGTGCTCGACGACACCACCTCGCTCATGGATATCGGCATCATCCTCGGCGCATTCGCCGCCGCCGGCTTCGCCGGCCGTTTCGCGCCCGGATTCCGGATTCCGCTCCGCTCGCTCGCCGCGGCCGTGATCGGCGGGCTTCTTATGGGCTACGGCGCGCGGCTCGCTTTCGGCTGCAACATCGGGGCCTTCTTCTCAGGCGTCGCCTCGACCAGCCTGCACGGCTGGCTGTGGATCGTCTTCGCGCTTGCGGGCACCTGGGTCGGCGTCCGCCTGCGCCCGTGGTTCGGGCTCGCGAACGCGCCCGGGCCGGCGTAAGCGGCGCTCAGAACATCCCGAGCTCGAGCCGCGCGGCCTCCGACATCATGTCGGGGCTCCAGGGCGGATCCCAGACCAACTCGACGCGCACGTCGCGCACGCCGGGGACGGCGCGGACGCGCTCCTCGACCTCGATCGGCAGCACGTCGGCGACCGGGCAGGCCGGCGCGGTCACGGTCATCTCGATCGCCACGTCCCCGTTCTCGTCGATGTCGATGCGGTAGATCAGGCCGAGCTCGTAGATGTTGACCGGAATCTCCGGGTCGTAGACGGTCGAGATCGCCGCGATCACCGCCTGGCGCAGCGCATCGGCCGCGTCGGCTGGCTCGGTTTTCCGGGCGTCGTCCGAATCGGCGGGGGCGGCCGTCGATGTCTGTGTCTGCGTCGGCGTATCCGGGGGCATTGCGGTCAGTCCTCGGTCGAGATTTCGTCTTCGCGGCCTTCGAGCGCCGCGTTCATGGTGTGCCAGGCGAGGGTCGCGCATTTCACCCGCACCGGAAACTCGCGCACGCCCGCGAACACGGTGAGCTTGTCGAGATCCTCGTCGGAGATCCCGCTTTCGGGTCCGCCCTCGGCGGTGACGAGCTGGTGGAAGCGCTTGAACAGCGCGCGCGCCTCCTCCGCCGTGCGGCCCTTGATCGCCTCGGTCATCAACGAGGCCGAGGCCATCGAGATCGCGCAGCCGTTGCCCTCGAACTTGGCGTCCTTGACGATCCCGTCCTCGATCGTGAGGTAGAGCGTGAGCCGGTCGCCGCAAAGCGGGTTGTTGCCGCGCGCCGAGCAGCTGCACGGCTCGGCCCGGCCGTAGTTCCGCGGATGCTTGGAGTGGTCGAGGATGACCTCCTGGTAGAGGTCGCGAAGCATCTCGTCCATCAGCCGAAGATCTCCATCACTTCTCTAAGCCCGGCGACGAGCGCATCGACGTCTTCGGTCGTGTTGTAGAGCCCGAACGAGGCCCGCACGGTTGCGGTGAGGCCGAAGCGGTCCATCACCGGCTGGGCGCAATGATGGCCGGCGCGCACGGCGATGCCGGCGCGGTCGAGGATGGTGCCGACGTCGTGGGGATGCGCGCCCTCGACCGTGAACGACAGAACGCCCGCCTTCTCGGGCGCGGCGCCGATGATGCGCAGGCGGTTGAGCTCGCTAAGCCGCGCCGTCGCATAGTCGAGAAGCGCATGCTCGTGCGCCGCGATTCGATCGAGCCCGAACGCGTTCACGTAATCGATGGCCGCGCCGAGCCCGATCGCGCCGGCGATGTTGGGGGTGCCGGCCTCGAACTTGTGGGGGATCTCGTTGTACTCGGTCTTCTCGAAGGTGACCGAGCGGATCATTTCGCCGCCGCCCTGGTAGGGCGGCATGGCCTCGAGCAGCTCGGCCTTGCCGTAAAGCGCGCCGATCCCCGATGGCCCGTAGAGCTTGTGGCCCGAGAAGGCGTAGAAGTCGCAATCGATGTCGGCGACGTCGACCTTGAGATGCGGCGCCGCCTGGCAGCCGTCGATCAGAACCCGCGCGCCGGCGGCGTGCGCCAGCCGCGCCACCTCTTTGACCGGCACCACGGTGCCGAGCGCGTTCGAGACATGGGTGATCGCGACCAGCTTGACCCGGGGGCTGAGCCGCTTCTCGAATTCGTCCATGAGCAGCGAACCGTCGTCGCCGATGGGAGCGACCCGGATCGCGGCGCCGGTGGCCTCGCAGATCATCTGCCAAGGCACGATGTTCGAGTGGTGCTCCATATGCGAGAGCAGGATCTCGTCGCCGGGGCCGAGGTTCGCGCGGCCCCAGGTCTGGGCGACCAGGTTGATCGCTTCGGTCCCGCCGCGCAGGAAGACGATCTCGCGCGCTTCGCGCGCGCCGAGGAAGGCGCGGACCTTCTCGCGCGCGGCCTCGAACGCGGCGGTCGCCCGCGCGCTCAGAAAATAGACGCCGCGGTGGATATTGGCGTATTCGCGCTCATAGCAATGGCGAACGGCGTCGATCACCGCGCGCGGCTTCTGGGCGCTCGCGGCGCTGTCGAGGAAGACGAGCGGCTTGCCATAGACCTTTTCGGCGAGGATCGGGAAATCGGCGCGGGCGCGCGCGGCGTCGAACGGCGGCGCTGCGGCGCGGGTGCGGTTCCCTTCGAGGCGCTCGGGCGCCATGCCCCGGCGCGCTTCCGGCTGAATGTCGTTCATGATTCGCTCCATCCCCCGAGCCAGTCGGCCACCGCGCCCCGGACGTGGCCGGCAAGCGCCTCGTCCTCCACCGTCTCCACGGCCTCGGCGACGAAGGCCTCGACCAGAAGACGCCGCGCAAGCCTTTCGTCGATCCCGCGCGCCCTGAGGTAGAACAGGGCGTCGGCGTCGAGCGCGCCCGCGGCCGCGCCGTGGCTGCACTTCACGTCGTCGGCGTTGATCTCGAGCTCGGGCTTGGCGTCGATCTCGGCGTCGTCCGACAGAAGAAGGGTCTTGTTGAGCTGATGCGCGTCGGTCTTCTGGGCGTCCTGGTGGACGACGATGCGGCCCTGGAAGACTCCGCGCGCCGCCTCGTCGAGAACGTAGCGGAAATGCTGCTCGCTCGCGCATCCGGGGGCGAGGTGGTCGATGGCGATGGCGGTGTCCATGTGCTGGCGTCCGCGCGCCAGCGCCGCCCCCGTCAGCCGGCACTCGGCCGCCTCGCCCGCGATGCGCACGGCGATCTCGTTGCGCGAGAGCCCGCCGCCGGTAGCGAGGCAGAAGGCCCGGTAGGCGCTCTCGCGCGCAAGCGAAACCCGGGTCGCGGCGAGATGAACCGCGTCTCCTCCTTCGCTCTGGAGACGGAGGTGGCGGAGCGTCGCGCCCGCGCCGAGCGCGATGTCGGTCACCGCATTGGTCCAGTACGCGCCGCCTCGGGGAGCGGCGAAGGTCTCGATGATGCGCGCGCGGCTCTCTGCGCCGGCGACGATCAGGTTGCGCAGATGATTGGCGCGGGGCGGCGTCCGGCCCGAGGCGACGAAGATCAGGTGCAAAGGCCGGTCGAGGACCGCATGCTCGTCGAGCATGACGACCGCGCCGTCGGTCATCAGAGCGGCGTTGAGCGCCACCGGGCTCGCCCCTTCGGCGGCGCGGCCGGCGAGCGCGCGGTCGATCAGCTCTGGCGTCTCTTCGAGGGCGCGGGCGAGCGTGGTGATCCGCACGCCCGCGGGCAGGGGCCGAGGCGCGTGCGAGAGCGCGGCCCGGAGATGGCCGTCGACGAAAACGAGACGATGGCAGGGAGACGCGTCTTCGATCAGATAGGGGGCGAGCGCGGCCTCGTCGATCGCCTCGCCGGCCTCGTCGGGCAGGGGCGCGTAGGCCGTTTGCGCAAGGGGCGAAAGATCGGTGTAGCGCCAGTCCTCGCTGCGCCGGCTGGGCAGGCCCTCGGCGGCGAAGCGCGCGATCGCGTCGCGCCGGAGCCGAGCCAGCCAGTCGAGCCCGGCGCCGGGCAGCGCGTCTCCGAGCGCGTCGAGCTGGCGCGCGTACCGCGCGACGGCGTCTGCGGCCTCGGGCCTTGTCATGGCCTCTTGTCTTCCGCTCGCGGTCATGCCGTTCGCGCCCTCCGGCTCACGCCGCCGCGCCGGCCTCGGCGAAGCCGGCGTAGCCGCGGTCCTCGACCTCGCGGGCGAGATCCTTGCCGCCCGAGCGCACGATCCGCCCTTTGGCGAGCACATGCACCCTGTCGGGCACGATATGGTCGAGAAGCCGCTGGTAATGGGTGATCAGAACCACCGCCCGGTCGGGCGCGCGGAGCGCGTTCACGCCTTGGGCGACGATGCGCAGCGCATCGACGTCGAGGCCCGAATCGGTCTCGTCGAGGATGGCGAGCCGGGGCTCGAGCATGATCATCTGGAGGATCTCGTTGCGCTTCTTCTCGCCGCCCGAGAAGCCGACGTTGAGCGGCCGGGACAGAAGCTTGTCGTCGATCTCGAGGAGCTTCGCCTTGGCGCGCACCAGCTTGAGGAAGTCCATGGCGTCGAGCT
>CAYYWV010000083.1:0-10984 GCA_964475385.1 uncultured Alphaproteobacteria bacterium
GGACGTAGATGTCGGGCAGGAAGTGCATCTCGATCTTGATCAGGCCGTCGCCCTGGCAGGCTTCGCAGCGCCCGCCTTTGACGTTGAACGAGAACCGCCCCGGCTTGTAGCCCCGCGCCGCGGCTTCGGGCAGCCCTGCGAACCAGTCGCGGATCGGGGTGAAGGCCCCAGTGTAGGTCGCCGGGTTCGAGCGCGGCGTGCGCCCGATGGGCGACTGATCTATGTCGATCACCTTGTCGAGGAACTCGGCGCCTTCGATGCGCTCGTGCGGGCCGGGGTGAAGGTGGGCGTTCATCAGCCGCCGGGCGAGCGCCTTGTACAGCGTCTCGACGATCAGGCTCGACTTGCCGCTGCCCGAGACCCCGGTGATGCAGGTCAGCGTGCCGAGCGGAATATGCGCGGTGACGTTTTGCAGGTTGTGGGTCGCGGCCCCGACGACGGTGAGCACCTGACCAGGACGCCCCTTGCGGCGCTCGGTCGGCACCGGGATCGCGCGCCGGCCCGACAGGTACTGGCCGGTCAGGCTGTCGGCGCTCGCCATGATGTCGGCCGGCCGGCCCTCGGCGACCACCTTGCCGCCGTGCTCGCCCGCGCCCGGCCCCATGTCGATCACGTGGTCGGCCGCGAGAATCGCGTCCTCGTCGTGCTCGACCACGATCACCGTATTGCCGAGATCCCGCAGGCGCTTCAAGGTGGCGAGCAAGCGGTCGTTGTCGCGCTGGTGGAGGCCGATCGAGGGCTCGTCGAGCACGTAGAGGACGCCGGTCAGACCCGAGCCGATCTGCGAGGCGAGGCGGATGCGCTGGCTCTCGCCCCCCGAAAGGGTGCCCGACTGGCGCGAGAGCGTGAGGTAGTCGAGCCCCACGTTGACCAGAAAGCCGAGCCGCTCGTTGATCTCCTTGAGAATGCGGCGCGCGATCTCGCGCTGCTTCTCGGTGAGCTTGGTTTCGAGCGCGCCGAACCAGCGCGCCGCCTGGGCGATCGAGAAGGCCGAGACCTCGCCGATATGGAGGCCGTCGATCTTGACCGCGAGCGCCTCGGGCTTGAGCCGGTAACCGCCGCAGGCCTCGCAGGGCGTCGCCATCTGATAGCGGCCGAGCTCCTCGCGCACCCATGCGCTTTCGGTCTCGCGCCAGCGCCGCTCCATGTTGGGAATCACGCCCTCGAAGGGGCGGGTGGTCGAGTACTTGCGCACCCCGTCGTCGTAAGAGAACTTGATCGGCGTTTCGCCCGAGCCGAAGAGGATGGCGTTGCGCACGTCCTCGTCGAGCTCTTCCCACGGCGTCGTGGTCGAGACCTTGAAGTGGCGGGCGATGCTGTCGAGGGTCTGGGCGTAGTAGGGCGAGGACGAGCCCCGCCACGGCGCGATCGCGCCGTCGCGCAGGCTGCGCCGGGGGTCGGGGACGATCAGGTCCGGGTCCATGCGGAGCTGGCTGCCGAGCCCGTCGCAGGCCGGGCAAGCGCCGTAAGGGTTGTTGAACGAGAACAGGCGAGGTTCGATCTCGTCGATGGTGAAGCCCGAGACCGGGCAGGCGAACTTGGCCGAGAACGTCGTGATCTCGCCCGTGTCCGC
Source organism: uncultured Alphaproteobacteria bacterium (assembly GCA_964475385.1). Taxonomy (GTDB): domain Bacteria; phylum Pseudomonadota; class Alphaproteobacteria; order JAAXGF01; family JAAXGF01; genus CAYYWV01. The sequence goes on from CAYYWV010000083.1 coordinate 1,574, forward strand.
GTTCTCGGCCTGGGCGATGCCGTCGGCGAGGCCGAGCGCGGTCTCGAGGCTGTCGGCGAGGCGGTTGCCGAGCCCTTCGCGCACCACGATGCGGTCGACCACCACGGCGATCTCGTGCTTGCGCTTCTTGTCGAGCGCCGGCGCCTCGTCGATCGCGTAGACCGCGCCGTCGATCTTGACCCGCTGGAAGCCGCGCTTCATGAGCTCGGCGAGCTCCTTGCGGTACTCGCCCTTGCGCCCGCGCACGATCGGCGCGAGCAGATAAAGCCGGGTTCCCTCCGGCATGGCGAGGATGCGGTCGACCATCTGGCTCACGGTCTGGCTCTCGATCGGAAGCCCGGTCGCCGGCGAATACGGGACGCCGACGCGGGCGTAGAGAAGGCGCATGTAGTCATAGATCTCGGTCACCGTGCCGACGGTCGAGCGCGGGTTCTTCGAGGTCGTCTTCTGCTCGATCGAGATCGCCGGCGAGAGCCCTTCGATCGATTCGACGTCGGGCTTCTGCATCAGCTCGAGGAACTGGCGCGCATAGGCCGAGAGGCTCTCGACATAGCGGCGCTGGCCCTCGGCGTAGATGGTGTCGAAGGCGAGCGACGACTTTCCCGACCCCGACAGCCCCGTGATCACGGTCAGGGAATCGCGAGGAATTTCGACGTCGATGCCCTTGAGGTTATGCTCGCGCGCCCCGCGAACGACGATCTTCGACTGCATGGCCCCGAACGATGGCTGGAATCGCGCGGGTCCACGCCCGCGACGGCGCCCTTAATATAGGCGCGCCGCCCCCGCGAAGGCGAGCCTCATCGCGCGGGCCGAAAGCTCGCGTCGAAGGCGCATCCACGAAGCCGGAGCGTTCAGGAGCGGATGTCGACCAACCGGCCGCGGATCTTGTCGGCGGTCTCGAGCGCGGTGAGCGAGGCCTCGAAGGCGCGTTGAGAGCGGACCATCTCGGCGAACTCGCGCTCGATCGAAACGTTGGGGCGCTGGACGACGCCGTTCTCGTCGGCGTCCGCCGCATCGGGCGCGAACGCCGGGACCGAGGGCGGCTCGACGGGCTGCGTCTTGGCGACGGTGCCGCCGTTCGCGAGCGCATGCTGGACCACGCGCCGGGGCGTGAAGCCTTCGTCGCCAGGGGCGGGAGCGGCCGGCGCGCCGTTGCGGCTACCTCGGTCCTTGCTCACCGGCGGCGACGGGCTTGGCGCTTCTGGAGCGCTGCGCTGGCTGTCGGCGGCGTCGGCGCGGGTGACCGCGGTCGAACGCAGATTGGCGATGTTGTCGGCCGCCACCCCGACGCGCTGCGACGCGGCGGCCACACCGGATAATGAGCTATTGAAGGCGTCGATCATGAGGAATGCCTCCTTATCCAGGAGACTTCAACAAAAAAGTATTAAGAATTCGTTAAACTGAAAACGGAAACAGACCTACGAAGAAGTTCCATAGTATAAAAATTAGATAAAATTTTATCGAAATTCCATTCGTATTTTATCTGATCCGTCAGGCGCGAAAAGGCGCGGGCTTCCTTTCGTCGGCCGCGCCGGGCGACTCCTTTCCGGTCGTAGCGGAAAAACGCCTCCGGCAGAATGATTCCACAGGGCCGAAACATGCTCTAAACTGCGCGCGCCCCGGGGACACCAATCGGGAAGACGGAACGGAGTGTGGGAGATGGCGGGCAGCGTCAACAAGGTGATTCTGATCGGCAACCTGGGGCGCGACCCCGAGGCGCGCAGCCTTAACGACGGCTCGCCGGTGGTCAACCTTTCGGTCGCGACGAGCGAGCGTTGGACCGACCGCGCAAGCGGGGAGCGGCGCGAACGGACCGAGTGGCACCGGGTGGTCATCTTCGACCCCCAGCTTTGCGAGATCGCGCAGAAGTACCTGCGCAAAGGCTCGAAGGTCTATGTCGAAGGGCAGCTCCAGACCCGCAAGTGGACCGACCAACAGGGCAACGAGCGCTACACGACCGAGGTCGTCCTGCGGCGCTTCAACAGCGCGCTCACCATGCTGGATTCGCGGGGCGAAGGCGGGGGCGAGGCTTATGGCGCGAGCGCGCCGGCGGCGGAGCCCGCGAGCGCGCCGGCCGCCGCCGGCGACCTCGACGACGATATCCCGTTCTGACGGGCTGTCGAAGACGATCGCCCCGGTCGTTGCGGCGGCGCGCTGGTTGTTCGCATTTGCGAAATCCTGTAGCATGCGCGACGCCCGCGGCTTGGCCCCCGGCGCCGCGGATTCCGTATTTTTCTGACCCCGATCGTCCCGCGTGAGCGAACCCCTGATTCCCGCCGATCACGACATCGCGCCCGTCGCGATCGAGGAGGAGATGAAGCGCTCCTACCTCGATTACGCGATGAGCGTGATCGTCTCGCGCGCGCTGCCCGACGTGCGCGACGGGCTCAAGCCTGTGCACCGGCGCATCCTCTATGGGATGCAGGAGGCGGGCTACACCTCGGACAAGCCGTACCGCAAGTCGGCCCGCGTGGTCGGCGACGTGATGGGTAAGTACCACCCGCACGGCGATTCGTCGATCTACGACGCCATGGTGCGCATGGCGCAAGATTTTTCGATGCGGCTGCCGTTGATCGACGGGCAGGGCAACTTCGGCTCGATGGACGGCGATCCGCCGGCGGCGATGCGTTACACCGAGGTCCGCCTCGCCCCGCCGGCCGAGGCGATGCTCGACGACATCGACAAGGAGACCGTCGACTTCCGCCCCAACTACGACGAAAGCGCCGAGGAGCCGGTGGTCCTGCCGGCGCGCTTTCCCAACCTTCTGGTCAACGGGGCCGGCGGCATTGCGGTCGGCATGGCGACCAACATTCCGCCCCATAACCTCGGCGAGGTGATCGACGCCTGCTGCGCCTATGTCGACGATCCCGAGATTACGATCGAGGCGCTGATGGAGCATCTGCCCGGGCCGGACTTTCCGACCGGGGGGATCATCCTCGGGCGCGCGGGCCTGCGCGCGGCCTATCACACCGGCCGCGGCACCATTCCGGTCCGCGCACGGACCCACTTCGAGACCATCCGCAAGGACCGCGAGGCGATCGTCGTCACCGAGATCCCGTTCCAGGTCAACAAGGCGCGGCTGATCGAGCGCATCGCCGAGGTGGTGCGCGACAAGCGGGTCGAGGGAATCGCCGAGCTGCGCGACGAATCGGACCGCGACGGCGTGCGCGTGGTGATCGAGCTCAAGCGCGAGGCGGTCGCCGACGTGGTGCTCAACCAGCTCTTCCACTTCACGCCTTTGCAGACGACCTTCCCGGTCAACATGCTGGCGCTCGACCGCGGCCGGCCGGTCCAGATGACGATCAAGGAGGTGATCGCCGCCTTCGTCGACTTCCGGGCCGAGGTGATTCGCCGCCGCACCGCGCATCTCCTTCGCAAGGCCCGCGCCCGCGCCCATGTTCTGGTCGGGCTTGCGATCGCGGTCGCCAACCTGGATCCCGTGATCCGGCTGATCCGCGAGGCGCGCGATCCGGCCGCCGCCCGCGAGGCCCTGATGGCGCGGGCCTGGCCGGCGGGGGCGGTCGCGCCGCTCCTCGCCCTGATCGAGGAGCCGGACGAAGCCTTCCGCGACGGCGCGTACCGGCTCGACGAGGCCCAGGCCCGCGCGATTCTGGAGCTGCGCCTCCACCGGCTGACCGGGCTCGAGCGCGAGAAGATCGGCGAGGAGCTGCGCGAGATCGCCGAACGCATCCGAGAGTACCTCGCGGTCCTCGGCTCGCGCGAGCGGCTGATGGCGATCTTGCGCGACGAGCTCGCAGCGCTCAAGGAGCGCTTCGCCGATCCGCGCCGCACCCGGATCGAGGAGGTCGAGTTCGAGCAGGACATCGAAGACCTGATCCAGCGCGAGAACATGGTCGTCACCGTCAGCCACAAGGGCTACATCAAGCGGGTGCCGCTTTCGACCTACCGCGCCCAGCGCCGCGGCGGCAAAGGGCGGACCGGGATGCGCACCCGCGACGAGGACTTCGTCGCCCAGGTCTACGTAGTCAACACCCACACCCCGGTTCTGTTCTTCTCGACCGCAGGCAAGGTCTACAAGCTCAAGGTCTACCGGCTGCCGCTGGGCACCCCGCAGGCGCGCGGCAAGGCGCTCGTGAACCTTCTGCCGCTCGACGAGGGCGAGACCATCTCGACCGTGCTGCCGCTGCCCGAAGATCCGGCCGAGTGCGCGGACCTCAACGTCATGTTCACGACCGCCGCGGGGTTCGTTCGCCGCAACGCGCTCTCGGACTTCGTCAACGTCAAGGCCAACGGCAAGATCGCCATGAAGCTCGGCGAAGGCGACCGCTTGGTGCGGGTGCGGATCTGCGCGCCCGGCGAGGACGTGTTGCTGGTCACCCGAGGCGGAAAGTGCATCCGTTTTCCGGTCGAAGACGTGCGCCTGTTCAGCGGCCGCACGTCCGTGGGCGTGCGCGGGATTCGGCTCGCCCCGGGCGATGCGGTGATCGCGATGTCGGTGCTGCGCCACGTCGAGGCCACGACCGAGGAGCGCGAGGCCTATCTGCGCTACGCCAACGCGCTGCGGCGCGCCGAAGGCAACGGCGACGAGGGCGAATCGGCCCCGCCGTCCGCCGACGGCCTCGATCCGGAACGAATCAAGGAGCTCGCCGCCCAAGAGCAGTTCATCCTGAGCGTCACCGAGTACGGCTTCGGCAAGCGGACCTCGGCCTACGAGTATCGCATCACCCGGCGCGGCGGACAGGGAATCGCGAACATCGAGACCTCGGAGCGCAACGGCGACGTCGTCGCCTCCTTCCCGGTCGCCGACGGCGACCACATCATGCTGGTGACCGACGGCGGCCAGCTCATCCGCTGTCCGGTGAACGATATCCGCATCGCCGGGCGCAAGACCCAGGGCGTCACCCTGTTTCGCGTCGCCGAGGGCGAGCGCGTGGTCTCCGTCGCCCGGCTCGCCGAGGACGGAAACGACGAGGGGGACGACGATGACTAGGCCGCTCGTAGGCGTCTATCCGGGCACTTTCGACCCCATCACTCACGGCCACACCGACATCGTGCGCCGGGCGCTGCGCATCGTCGACCGGCTGGTGATCGGGGTCGCCGTGAACGCGGGCAAGGAGCCGCTTCTCAGCCTCGACGAGCGGGTCGCGATCGTCCGCGAGGAGATCGCCGCGCTCGGCGACGGAGAGACGGGCGCGGTCGAGGTCCGCCCTTTCGACAACCTGCTCGTGCAGTTCGCCGCCGATATGGGGGCTCAGGTGATCTTGCGCGGGCTGCGCGCGGTGTCCGACTTCGAGTACGAGTTCCAGATGACCGGCATGAACGCGCGGCTCAATCGCGAGATCGAGACCGTGTTCCTGATGGCGTCCGAGACCCACCAGTTCATCGCTTCGCGCCTCGTCAAGGAGATCGCGCGCCTCGGCGGCGACATATCGAGCTTCGTCTCGCCCAATGTGGGCCGGCATCTCGCGCGCGCGCTCGCCCGCGAACGCGCGGCCCGCGGCCGGCCCGACCCTGCGTGAGGCCCGAACGACGCATCCGTCGCCGCGCCCAGGCCGGACCCGTCCCGTGAAGGTTGATCTCTTCGATTATGCGCTTCCGCCCGAACGCATCGCCGCGCGCCCGGTCGAGCCGCGCGATGCGGCGCGGCTTCTCGAGGTGCGCGCCGACCGTCTCGTCGATTGGCGGTTTCGGGATCTGCCGGGACTTCTGCGGCCGGGCGATCTTCTCGTGTTCAACGACACCCGGGTGATCCCGGCGCGCCTTCGCGGCCGGCGCGGCGCGGCGGGCGTCGAGGTGACGCTCCATCGCGACGAGGGCGGCGGACTCTGGCGCGCTTTCGCCAAGCCTGCGCGCAAGCTCCGGCCCGGCGACCGGGTCGCCTTCGCCGCCGATTTTACGGCCGAGGTCGTCGAGAAAGGGGAGCGCGGCGAGGTGGTCCTGCGGTTCGACTGCGCGGGCGCGGCCTTGCGCGCCCAGCTCGACCGCTACGGCATGACGCCGCTTCCGCCTTATATTCCGCGGCCCGACGGAGCGGACGCCCGCGATGCGCGCGATTACCAGACGATCTATGCGCGCCGCGACGGCGCCGTCGCCGCGCCGACCGCGGGCCTTCACTTCACCTCCGGCCTGCTCGATGCGCTCAAGACCCGCGGGGTCGGCTTCGCCTGGGTTACGTTGCATGTCGGCGCGGGCACCTTTCTGCCGGTCCGCGTCGAAGACACCCGAGACCATCGAATGCACGCCGAGTGGGGACGGATCGATGCGGAGACGGCGGCGGCGATTGAGCGGACGCGCGCCGCGGGGGGGCGCGTGGCGGCCGTCGGCACCACGAGCCTTCGCCTTCTCGAGGCGGTCGCAGGGCGCGACGAACGCGGGCGGATCGCGCCCTTCGACGGCGCGGTCGATCTGTTCATCACGCCGGGGTATCGCTTTCGCGCGGTCGACGCGTTGATCACCAACTTTCATCTTCCGCGCTCGACCCTGTTCATGCTGGTCTGCGCCTTCAGCGGGCTTGCGCGCATGCGCGCGGCCTACGCCCACGCCATCGCGGCGGGCTATCGCTTCTATTCTTACGGAGATGCTTGCTTCCTTCACAGGCTCGATCATGACTGACGCGCAGCCCTTCGCTTTCACCCTTCTGGCGGCCGACGGCGCCGCGCGCGCGGGCGTGATCGAGACCGCGCACGGGCGCATCCGCACCCCCGCCTTCATGCCGGTGGGCACGGCCGCGAGCGTGAAGGCGATGACGCCCGAGGCGGTCGCCGAGACCGGGGCCGACGTCTTGCTCGGCAATACCTATCACCTGATGCTGCGCCCGGGGGCCGAAAGGGTCGCGCGGCTCGGGGGGCTGCGGCGGTTCATGAACTGGCCCGGCCCGGTGCTGACCGATTCGGGGGGCTATCAGGTGCTTTCGCTGTCGGCCTTGCGCCGACTCGACGACGACGGCGTGGTGTTCCGCTCGCACCTCGACGGCAGCGAGCATGCGCTGAGCCCCGAGCGCTCGGTCGAGATCCAGCATCTTCTCGGCGCGACGATCACCATGGCGCTCGACGAGTGTCCGCCTTATCCGTGCCCGCGCGACAAGGTGGCCGAGGCGATGCGCCGCTCGCTCCGCTGGGCGCGGCGGTCGAAGGCGGCCTATCGGGCGCGGCCCGGGCATGCGCTGTTCGGGATCGTGCAAGGCGGCGTCCATCAAGATCTCAGGGCCGAGTCCGTCGACGCCCTCGTCGATATGGGCTTCGACGGCTACGCCATCGGGGGGCTCGCGGTCGGCGAGGGCCGCGAGGCCATGTTCGAGACGGTGGCCGAGACCGCGGCGCGACTTCCCGCCGACCGGCCGCGCTATCTCATGGGCGTCGGCAAGCCCGAAGATCTTCTGGGCGCGGTCGCGCGGGGGATCGACATGTTCGACTGCGTGCTGCCCACGCGCTCGGGACGCAACGGCCAGGCGTTCACGTCGCGGGGGCCCGTGAACCTGCGCAACGCGCGCCACGCCGAAGACCCGCGCCCGCTGGACGAGCGCTGCGACTGCCCCGCCTGCACCGGCTACGGGCGGGCCTATCTTCATCATCTCGTGCGCGCCGGCGAGATTCTGGGCGCGATGCTGCTCAGTTGGCACAATCTCCGCTATTATCAGCGCCTGATGGCGGAGATGCGCCGGGCGATCGAGAAGGGGCGGTTCGCGGCGCTCGCCGAGGCGCTCGCGAAGGACTGGGCCGCCGGCGATATCGCGCCCGTGTGATCCGCGCCCGCCTATTGACCGCCGAGAGCGCCCTTCCTATGGTGCGCCGCCAGCGGCGGTGCGCTGCGGGCCCGTAGTTCAGTGGTAGAACACGTGACTTTTAATCACGGTGTCGGAGGTTCGATCCCTCCCGGGCCCACCAACGCCGTCAAAGAGGTCGAGCTCTGTGGGGCTGGGGCATCGGCTTCATCGCCGTCGGCGATCACGCGCTCGGCGGGTAGCTTCACCGTTACGCAGGTGCCGATCCCGGGCGCGCTGTCGATCGAGAGCTCGCCGCCGTGGAGCTCGGTCAGCGCTTTGCAGATGGCGAGCCCGAGGCCGGTGCCTTCGTAATGGCGGTCGAGACCGCCGTCGACCTGGGCGAAGGGTTCGAGCGCCTTGGCGATATCGGCGCGCTTCATTCCGATCCCATTGTCCTTGACGGCGATGCTGAGGCCGCCGTCGATGCTGCGCGCGGCGCCGACCGAGATCCGACCGCCCTCGGGCGTGAACTTGACCGCGTTCGACAGAAGGTTGTTCAGCACCTGCTTGAGCATCCGTTCGTCGGCCCGCAGGCGGAGCTTGTCGGGCCACGGCGAGACCACGAGGGTTTGGTTCTTCTCTTGCGCTCGCGGCGCGATCAGGGCCAGCGGCGGTTCGATTGCGCGGCCGAGGCCGAACGTGCTTTCCTGGAGCTTCAGCGCTCCGGTCTCGGCCTTGGCGACGTCGAGGACGTCGTTGATGACCGCGAGAAGATGCTGGCCGGAGCGGAGGATATCGCCCAGGAACTCTTTCTGCTTGTCGTTGAGCGCGCCTATGTAGTCGCCGAGAAGCGCCTCGGAGAAGCCGATAATCGCGTTCAAGGGCGTGCGCAGCTCGTGGCCCATGTTGGCGAGAAACTCGGTCTTGGCGCGGTTCGCCATCTCGGCGCGCTTTTTGGCCTGGGCGAGGGCCGCGGTGCGCTTCTCCACCAGCTCCTCGAGATGCTCCTGCTGATTGCGCAGGCGGATGACCAGCGAGAGGATATCGGCGACGCTGGTCAGGAAGTCGACTTCGAGCGCGCTCCGCTTATAGCCGTGCGGAAGATAGAGCACGAGCACGCCAAGCACCTCGTCGCCGGCCAGGATCGGGACGTTGTAATGGCCGTGCGGCGTCATGCCGTCGAAACGGATTTCGTGACGTTCGTCGAGGCATTCGGCATGAAGAATGCGCCGTTTCTCGGCCGCTTTGCCGCACAGGCATTTGCCGAACGGCACCCGGGCGCAGATCTCGCGCAGCTCGGGATCGAAGTCGCGCTCGGCGAACAGCTCGAGCGTGTCCTGCTTGTCGCCGGCCAGAAAGATCGCGGCCTTGGGCTCGACCCGCAGCCAGCTCGTCCTCAGAAGAATTTCGAGGCATTTCCCGAGGATCTCGACGAGCGGGCGCCGGGTGACGGCCGTTCGCAGAATCGCGTTGAGGGTCCGCTCGTTCTCAAGGCTGCGGCGCAGAACCACAAGCTCCATAGGGTTGTCGATGTCGTCTACTCGATTGTTTAGGCTGTGTGCCGCGGTCATGGGCCGATTCTTTGATAGGCGGTGGATCTTTGATGAAGCGGAAGGCCGGTCTCGCCGGAAAGGCTCGCCACAAGTGTGGTTAAATGTCGCGGCAGGGTAGTCGAAATAGATTAATATTCAATTATTTTTCAATGGCCTGAAATGCATCGAGAAAAAACGAAGATCGGTTGGGAGTTA
>CAYYWV010000084.1:0-10800 GCA_964475385.1 uncultured Alphaproteobacteria bacterium
GGCGAAAACAGGCTCTTGACCCCGCGGGTTTGGCCGCTACTGTCGCGCCATGGTTTCGCCGCCCCATCCATCCTCTTACTACGTAGCCACCGCCAATCCCGCGCCGGACCGCCCTGCTCTTGTCGGCGAAATCGCCTGCGACGTCTGCGTGGTCGGAGGGGGCTATACCGGGCTGTCCACGGCCCTCCACCTCGCCGAACGCGGTTTTGAGGTGGTCCTTCTCGAGGCCGTGCGGATCGGCTGGGGGGCTTCGGGACGAAACGGAGGGCAGCTCGGGAGCGGCCAGCGGGTCGGCGCTCTCGAACTGATCGAAAAGTACGGCCGCGACGAGGCGCTGCGCTTATGGGCGCTCGCCGAAGAGGCCAAGGCCTTGGTCCGCGAACGCATCGCGCGCCATGCGATCGCCTGCGATTACACGCCCGGCGTTCTCGCCGCCGCCATAAAGCCAAGCCATTTCACCTGGATGAAGGAGACCGTCGCCTGTCTCCATGAGGTCTATGGCTATGACGAGGTCGAGCTTGTCGCGCCTGAAGACATGGGACGGGTGATTGAAAGCGACCGCTACCACGGCGGTATGCTCGATCGCGGGGCCGGCCATCTCCATCCGCTCAACTATGCGCTCGGGCTCGCCGCAGCCGCCGAGGAGGCGGGAGCGCGCCTGTTCGAGGACTCGGCGGTCACGCGCTATCTGGATGGAGCGCCGGCCCGCGTCGAGACGGCAAGAGGATGCGTGCGCGCTCGCCATGTGGTGCTGTGCTGCAACGGCTATCTCGATGCGCTCGAGCCGCGAATCGCGCCGATGATCATGCCGATCAAGAACTACATGATTGCGACCGCGCCGCTTGGCGAGACGCGCGCCCGGCGTTTGATCCCTGGCAACCACGCGGTGTTCGACACCAAGTTCGTGGTCGATTACTTCCGCTTGTCCCCAGACGGACGCCTGTTGTTCGGCGGCGGCGAGACCTATGGCGGCGGCGAGCCGCGCGATATCGCGCGCTTCGTGCGTCGCTACATGCTGCGGGTGTTCCCGCAGCTCGCCGATGTCCGTATCGACTATGGCTGGGGCGGCCAGCTTGCGATCACGCTCAACCGGATGCCCCATTTCGGCCGGCTCGGGAAAAGCGGCTACTTCGCCCACGGCTTCTCGGGCCACGGGGTTGCGTTGACGACGCTTGCCGGCAAGGTTATCGCCGAGGCGATCGCGGGCACGGCCGAGCGCTTCGACGTCTTTGCGCGCATCCCGCATCGAGCCTTTCCCGGCGGCACCCTTTTGCGCAAGCCGGGTCAGATCGTGGGCATGCTGTACTACGCCTTGCGCGACCGTCTTTAGAGACCGTCCGACGGATCAGGCTGGGCCTCGATCAGAGGGCCGAGGGCGTCGCTGCGGATCACAACGGTGCCGCAGAGGATATCGTGAAGGGTCCGTCCGCGCGGGTTGAAGAGCGCGACGAGAAGCACGAGCGAGCTCGTAAACGTGACGGTGACGTAGAAAATCGCCGTGAGAAGCCCCGCCAGAAGATAGCCCGGACGCCCGCCGTCGAGACGACGGACCTCGAGGCCGAACAAGCGCATTCCCGGCGTCGCTGCGGCGCGTCCACCGATAAACAAGGTGTGGTAGCCCCAGGGGACAAGCAGAACGAGCAGAGCGAAAAACGGGCTGAGCAGCCCAAAGGTGAGCACGCCCAAGACCCAGAAAGAGGAGACGATCAACCCGGTCAGGAGCGTGATCAGCAGGACGTCAACGAAGTAGCCGACGATGCGGCGTAAAATAACCCCGTCGAACGCCGAGAGATCGCCGTCGGGATCGAAGAAGTCGCGGGAAGAATTTCCGTTCGATCCGCGAAGGCTCAGCGCAGGCAGGCGGGACATGGCTTCTCATTCTAGCGCGCGGAATGGATCCGCCGGTCAAGCACTGTATTTTGGTGGGCGCGTCCACGACGACAACCCCGATCTTTCGAGCAGCCTATCCCTTGGACTTGGTCTTGGACTGGCGGAGAAGGATGATGCTGATCCGGCGGTTCTGGGCTGAGTAGGGATCGTCCTTGATGAGAGGGTCGTTGTCGGCCATGCCGACCACCCGCGCGATTCGCCACCCGGGAAGCCCGGCCCCGACCAGCGCCCGTCGGCTTGCGTTGGCGCGATCGGTCGAAAGCTCCCAATTGGTGTAGCCGTCGCGTCCGCGGAACGGGGTTGCATCGGTGTGTCCGATGACGACGATCTCATTGGGAAGCTTGGCGATCGCCTCGGCGACCTTGGTAAGAAGGTGCTCGGTATAGTCGTACATCTCGGCGCTTCCGCTCGGGAACATCGAACGCTGCTCGGCATCGACGATCTGGATACGCATTCCCTCAGGCGTCATATCGATCTTGAGGTTGCGTCTGAACTCGCGCAACTCGGGCGAGGATGCGATCGCCTGTTCGAGTGCCTCTTTGGCCTTTTCGAAATCCTTCTGTTCGGTTTCGGCGCGGAGGGCGTCGAGGTTGTCGGTCGCGCCGCCTGCGCCCGAAGTGGCGGCGCCAGTGGCAGCGCCAGTGGCGGCGCTCTCTGCGGGGGCCGGTTCTTTCGCATCCGTCGAGCCCGCGGGCTTTTTGCCGGGCGCGCCTTCGGTATCCGGCTCGGGCTTGGCGTCGAGAGGAAGGAGGCTCACGGTTACGCCGGGGTCAGTCCTTGGCGTTTTCATCGGTCCAGGCGACAACATGCTGGTTCCCCCGAGGACGCCGCCGGCCCCGCTCGTCGATTTGCTGACCGCGGTCGGCGAAAAGTAGTCGGCGATGCCGACCATCTGCTCTTCGGTGGTGGAGTTCAACAACCAGAGCAGAAGAAAGAACGCCATCATCGCGGTCACGAAGTCGGCGTAGGCGACCTTCCACGCGCCGCCGTGATGGCCTTCGTGCCCGTGGCCCTTGACTTTCTTGATGACGATAGGGGCGTTGTCCGCCATGGCCGGGGGCCTCGTCAGGCCGCCGCCGGGGCCGCGTTGACCGCTTCCTCGACCTCGGCGAAGGTGGGCCTTTCGTTCGAGTACAGCATTTTGCGCGCGAACTCGATCGAGACGGCCGGCGCATAACCCTGCATATGGGCGACCAACGCCGCTTTCATGCAGGCGTAGTACTTGGTGTCGGCGTCGGCGTAGGCCTTGAGCGCGTTACCGAACGGGCCGATAAATCCATAGGCCAGAAGCACGCCGAGAAAGGTGCCGACCAGCGCCGCGCCGATCAGTTCGCCCAGAACCTCGGGGGGCTCGAGGATGCTGCCCATGGTGGTGATCACGCCGAGCACCGCGGCCACGATGCCGAATGCGGGCAGGCCGTCGGCCATGTTGGTCACCGCCTGGGCGATGCGCGCGTTCTCGGCGTGATGGGTCTCGATCTCCTCGTCGATCAGCGCCTCGACCTCGAGCGCGTTCTCGGTTCCCATCGTGATCATGCGAAGGTAGTCGCAGAGAAACGTCACCGCATGGTGATTTGCAGCGAACTTGGGGAAGTTCTTGAAGATCGAGCTTTCGGCCGGGTTCTCCACATGGGCCTCGAGCGCAAGCGGCCCCTTGGACTTGGCCAAGCGGAACAAGGTGTACAGAAGGGTCAAAAGCTCTAAATAGCTTTCCTTGTTATGCGGCGGGCCTTTGAACGCCTTGCCGAGGTTCTTGCCCACGCCGAGCAGGACTTCCTTTGGGTTAGAAATGATGAATCCGCCCGTCGCCGCCCCGAAGATGATGATGAACTCGAACGGCTGAACAAGAACGGCGAGATTGCCGTGCGGCATGTAGCCGCCGAGAATCGACCCGACGACGACCACCATGCCGATGATCATAAGCATCGATTCGCTCCCCCCGTGCGATCCATTTCATCCCGCGTAACCGCCGCGGGTTTGTTCGTCCTCGGGTTCATGCAAGCCTCATCCTGCGCGTCAGCGGGATGGTTGCCGAGTCTGGTGAAAATTCGGTTAAGCGTGCTGACCCGGTGGGCGAAATGCGGGCGTGGGAATCATGCCCGTTCGCTTAAGGAGACTCGGGCCTCGCCCTTCGACAGGCCCCCGCTTTCGCGGGGCGCGCTCAGGGCGAGGCCCTCATCCTGGCGCCGCCGAAAAGAATGAGCGCCGTCGAAAGATGAGCGCCTCGGTCACATGGAGCCGTTCAAAGGCGAAAGGGTATTATTCGGTCGCGCAGGCATCATCTTCGCACTGTTGTTTCCCGCCGCCCGCGATCATGCGGATTCCGGGGATATAGAGGAGAAGCCCGTAAAAAACGAACAATGGAACCTGCATACACGTTTTGCGTGTCGCCTCGATGCCCGTGAAGATCGCCTTGCTTCGCTTGTCCACAACGACGATTTCGCCGATGGGCACTTCGCCCAGGGGGGATTCCCCGGCCACCAGCTCGATTCGTTTGAGCCAGTCCAATTGGGCCGTGCGCTTCGCCTGCCGCACGCAATTTGGGCACTTCGGATTGTAATACAGGGTTATCTTCGTCATATCGGGAAGCCGAAACCGGTCTACGTTCGCGCCCGTTCCTTCGAACGGTCATTTTCCCTTGGGTCCGCGGTCCAGGCGATCATCGCCTCGAGCAGTCGGCGCAAGAGCGGACGCAAGGTCTCGGCGCGTTCGGCGCGGTAGGCGAAGGGCGGGGTCTCGTCCATGTAGGTCGCTTGGGCGAGCTCGAGCTGAACGGCGTGAATGCTTTTCTCGGGGCGGCCATAGGCGCGGGTGATGTAGCCGCCCTTGAATCGCCCGTCGAGCACATGGCTGAAGCGGCTTTCGGCCGCGCAGAGGGCGACCAGACGAGCGATCAGCGTCGGGTCTGAGGTTTTGCCGCCGCCGGTCCCGAGGTTCAGGTCAGGCAGCCGGCCTTCGAAGAAGCGCGGCGCACGCGAGCGGATCGAATGGGCGTCGAACAGCACCGCAACGCCGTGGCGCGCCTTGATCTCGGCCAGTCTGGCCGACAGCCGATCGTGATAAGGACGCCAGTAAGCGTCGAGCCGGGCGGCGATCTCATCCGCGTCGGGCTCGGCCCCCGGTTCGTAGATCGGCGCGTAATCGAAGGTGGTCGTCGGACAAAGCCCCGTGTTGTCGGCGCCCGGGTAGAGCGGCTTGTCGTCGGGCGGACGATTGAGGTCGATCACATAGCGCGCCATCTTGGCGGCGATCACGCTTGCGCCCATTTCGGCGGCGAAGTCGTAGAGGCGGTCGACATGCCGATCGGCGTCGGGGACCGCGCGCCCGGCCTCGGTCATGCGTTGGGCGAGCGCTTCCGGAATCGCGGTTCCGCAATGGGGAATGCTGACAAGAAGCGGGCTGTCGCCCGCAATGAAGCGATAGACCTCTGTTTCCTCGTTGTCCGGCATCCGCTTTTGCACCCTGCGATTCTTGGGCCTGGTTTGTTCCGATTCCCGATCGGCGCGCCGATCAGGCCGGAGCGCGGCAAACGAGGGCGAAGCACCGATGAGGCACGGCGAGAGGCTCTTCGGGAAACCGGGAGAGGAGGAGGGCGGCGAGGTCGTCGTCGAACCGAGCGACCGTTTCCGCCGGGAGCGAGGCCGCAACCCCTGCGCTCGCCCGGATGCGCCCGCGCCAAGCCTCGTGGCTGTAGGGCGCGTCGAGGTCGAAGGAGAAGGTCTCGATGTCCTCGAACCCCGCCATCGCCACATCGGCGGGCCAGGCCGGATAGATCCCGCAGCCGCCGTCGAGCGCCCAGTCGGGGTTATAGGAGAGGATCAAGGCTTCGGTCGCTTCGACGACGTTGCCGGGAAGCGGAAGCCAGTCGAAATGCGCGATCACGAGCCAGCCCCCCGGAACCAAAAGGCGGCGGGCCTCGGCGGCCGCCTCGGCGCGGTCGAACCAGTGCCAGCATTGGCCTGCGGAAATTCCGTCGAAAGCGTCGTCGTCGAGCCCCGTCGTCTCGGCCCGGGCGATGACGTACCGGGTTTCGACGCCGGCTTCGCGGTCGAGGCGGCGCGCCTCGGCGATCAGTTCGGGCGAGAGGTCGAGCCCCGTCACCCGGCACCCGCGGCGCGCGAACCCCCGGCCCAGCGTTCCCGTTCCCGTGCCGAGATCGAGCACCCGTTCGCCGGCCTGGCCGACGCCAAAGGCCGCAAGTCGGTCGAAAAGGGAATCGGGAAAGCCTGCGCGGTATCGTCCATAGTCCGTGGCGGTTCGTCCGAATTGGATTTCCATCTTTCCTCCTTGATCGCCGCGGGCAGTATAACCGGGAGAGGCCCCCTCGCAAGGACGGGGCGAGACGGATCGGCGAGGGTCTGTGCGCGCCCTGCGCTTTGCTTTCGCATCGCGCTGCGCCCATATGGAGCGATGAATGCGATCAGCTGACGGAACGGTCATGGCCGATGAGAGATTCGACGACGTCGACGCCATGGTGGCGGCGCTGCGGCCGAGCTACCCGGTTTACTGCCTGCGCCCCGAGGAGCTTGCCAAGAACGCGCAACGCTTCCTCGAAGGCTTTCCGGGGCGCGTGCTCTATGCGGTGAAATGCAATCCGCACCCCCGCGTCCTTCAGATTCTGTACGATGTGGGCGTCCGCCACTTCGACACCGCATCGCTGCCCGAGATCGCCCAGGTGCGTGAGCTTTTCCGCGACGCGGGCGCCTATTTCATGCATCCGGTCAAGGCCCGGGCCGTGATCCGCACGGCTTACGAGGTCTACGGCGTGCGCCACTTCGTCGTCGACCATCCGAGCGAGCTCGCCAAGGTCTACGATGAGACAGGGGGCGAGGAGATCGCGGTTCTGGTCCGGCTCGCAACGCCGCACGCCGGCGCGGCCTACGATCTTTCGACCAAGTTCGGCGCAAGCCCCGCGCTCGCGGTCGATCTTCTCAAGGAAGCGCGCCGCGACGGCTATCAGACCGGCCTCGCGTTTCACGTCGGCTCCCAATGCCTGACGCCCAAGGCCTATCGCACGGCGCTCCATCTCGTCGGCGAGGTGGTCGAGGCGGCCAAGGCGGACATCCACTTTCTCGACGTGGGCGGCGGCTTTCCGGCCGCTTACGAAGGGGTGAACGCGCCCGCGCTCGATGCGTATATGGCCGAGATCCGGGCCGGCGTCGCGGCGTTGAGCTTGCGCCGCGACTGCGTGCTCATGTGCGAGCCCGGCCGCGCCTTGGTCGCCTCGGGTTGCTCTCTCGTGGTCCAGGTCCAGCTCCGCAAGGACGACCAGATCTACATCAACGACGGCATTTACGGCAGCCTTTCGGAGCTGGTGACCGCGCGCATCCGCCTCCCCGTCCGCCTGATCCGGCTCGATGGCCCGGTCTCGGACAAGATGCGCGAGTTCACGGTCAACGGGCCGACCTGCGATTCCCTCGACGTGCTGCCCTTACCCTTCCGTTTGCCCGAGGACGTGCGCGAGGGAGACTGGATCGAGCTCGGCCAGATCGGCGCTTATTCGAACGCGGTGCGCACCCATTTCAACGGCCTCTATCCCGACACCTTCGTCGAGATCGCGCCCGCCAAGGCGCAACCGCGCGCCGCCTTGGCGAAGAAGCGCGCGCAAAGGTAGGAAGTGGCGCGCCTCAGCCGCTCTTGAGGCGGCGGGCGACGTCGATCGCCGCGTAGCTCAGCACGCCGTCGGCGCCGGCGCGCTTGAAGCAGAGGAGCGATTCGAACATTACGCGCTCGCCGTCGAGCCAGCCGCGCTCGGCCGCCCCCATCAGCATGGCGTACTCGCCGCTGACCTGGTAGGCGAAGGTCGGCGCGCCGAAGCGCGCCTTCACCCGATGCAGGATATCGAGATAGGGAAGCCCCGGCTTGACCATCACCATGTCGGCGCCCTCGGCGATGTCGAGGGCGACCTCGCGCAGCGCCTCGTCGCCGTTGGCCGGGTCCATCTGGTAGGTGCGCTTGTCGCCGCCGCCCAGGCTCTGGGCCGAGCCCACGGCGTCGCGGAAAGGGCCGTAGAAGGCCGACGCGTACTTGGCCGCATAGGCGAGGATACGGACGTTCGCGTGGCCGGCCGCATCGAGCGCCTCGCGGATCGCGCCGATCCGCCCGTCCATCATGTCCGACGGCGCGACCACGTCGCAGCCCGCGTCCGCCTGGACCGCCGCCTGGCGGCAGAGGACCGCGACCGTTTCGTCGTTGACGATCTCGCCGTCGCGGAGCAGCCCGTCGTGGCCGTGGGTGGTGTAAGGGTCGAGCGCGACGTCGCAGATCACGCCGATGTCGGGGACCGCGCGTTTGATCGCTGCGACCGCGCGACAGACCAGGTTCTCGGGGTTGTAGGCCTCTTCGGCGTTCTCGGTCTTGAGCGCGGGGTCGACGACCGGAAACAGGGCGACCGCGGGAATGCCGAGATCGCGGGCTTCGGCGACGGCCTCGACCGCGAGCGGGATCGACAGGCGGTATTGCCCGGGAAGCGACGGGATCGCGGTCTTTCCTTCGCGGTCGTGGACGAAGAACGGCCAGATCAGGTCGTCGACCGAGAGCCGGCACTCCGCCGTCAGGCGGCGCGTCCAGTCGTCGCGCCGGTTGCGTCGCATCCGGGTGCGCGGAAAGGCCCCTGGGAACTGCTGGCCGCCGCTCGCCTTCATGGCTCGCGGTCCCTCCGTTCAGGCCGCGTCGAGTGCACGTTCGAGGTCGGCCAGGATATCTTCGATATGCTCGATTCCGACCGATAGCCTGACATACCCGTCCGAGACGCCCGTGGCAAGCCGGTCTTCGGCCGAGAGCTGCGAATGGGTGGTTGTCGCCGGATGAATGGCGAGGCTGCGCACGTCGCCGATGTTGGCCACATGGTAGAACATTTCGAGCGCGTCGATGAAACGCCGCCCCGCCTCCTTGCCGCCGGAGAGCTCGAACCCGACCAGCGCCCCGTAGCCGCCCGCAAGATAAGCATCGGCGCGCCGGCGGGCCTCGCCGCTCATCAGGCCCGGGTAGGTCACGCGCGTAACCTTGGGGTGCGCATCGAGAAACGCCGCGACCGCAGCGGCGTTGCGACAATGCTCGCGCATCCGCAGCGGCAGGGTTTCGAGCCCCTGGATGAACTGAAAGGCGTTGAATGGGCTGAGCGCCGCGCCAAGATCGCGCAACAGCGTGACCCGCGCCTTGAGCGCATAGGCGATCGGCCCCAGCGGCTTGACCGCCTCGGTCCAGATCGCGCCGTGATAGCTGGGGTCGGGTTGGGTCAGACCGGGGAAACGGTCGGCGTGGGCCTCCCAGTCGAAGGTGCCGCCATCGACCAGCAGCCCGCCGATCGAGGTGCCGTGGCCGCCGATATACTTGGTCGCCGAGTAGACGACCACCGCCGCTCCGTGGTCGAAAGGACGGCACAGAACCGGGCAGGCGGTGTTGTCGACGATCAAAGGCACGCCGAGCGCGCGCCCGATCGCCGCCACCTCGGCGATGGGAAAGACCTGGAGCTTCGGGTTTGGCAAGGTCTCGGCGTAATAGCAGCGGGTGCGCTCGTCGGTCGCCCTGCGGAACGCTTCGGGGTCCGCCGGATCGACGAAGCGGACCTCGATGCCCATGGTCTTGAGCGTGTTCGAAAACAGGTTCCATGTCCCGCCGTAAAGGTCTGTGGAGCTGACGAAATTGTCTCCCGCCTGACAGATGTTCTGGATTGCGAACAATGATGCCGCCTGTCCTGAGGCGAGCGCCAGTGCCGCGGCCCCTCCTTCGAGCGCAGCGATGCGCTCTTCGAGCACCGCGCAGGTGGGGTTCATGATTCGGGTGTAGATGTTGCCGAGCTCGGAAAGCGCGAACAGGTTTTCGGCGTGGCGCGTATTGTCGAACTGATACGAGGTGGTTTGATAGATCGGCACGGCGACCGCATTGGTTGCCGGATCGCTTCGATAGCTCGCATGGAGCACGATGGTTTCGGGATGCTTGCTCTCGACGGGCATGACCTTTCCCCCCTTTCTCGGACAATGGTTCCCGGACGGCGTTTGCGGCCTGTCTCGGGTCGTGGCGCGCGTAGGCGGCGGAGGCTTGGTTTCGAAATCCGCCGCCACTGGGGCGGTCCGGCGGCGGCGGTTCCTTCGACGGTTCAGGCGGCGGCGCGCCCCGCTTTGCGGGCGAGGCGCAAGCTTACCGGCGTCGGGTTGCGCAGGTTATCGAGCACCGGGCAATGGCGATTGACGATCCGCCTGAGCTTGGCGAGCGCTTCGTCGTCGGCGCTCGAGTCCACCGTGACGGTCCCGCGGATCGCGGTGAATCCGGGCGGCACGCCGTCGTCGACGTCGAGGAATCCGCGCAGGTCGATATCGCCTTCGAGGCTCACCGAGACCGACTCGAGGGGAATGCCCAGCGCATCGGCGTAAAGCCGATAGGTGATCTCCTGGCAGGTCGCGAGCGCGGCGAGCAGGTACTCGACCGGGTTGGGCGCGGTATCGGTTCCGCCGAGCGCCTCGGGCTCATCGGCGGAAAACTGGAACTGGCGGGCCTCGACCGCGCAGCGGAAACCTTCGATAAGGCGGCTTTCGGCCTTGAAGGTCGCCAGCGCCCGGTCGGGATCGCCCTTCAGGGCGGCCTGTGAATCCTCGAACAGTTTCTTGAACGCGAAGGTGACGGACATGCTTTCCTCCGTAGGTTCGGTTGCGGGCCCACGGAGAGAAGCCCTCCGTGGCGCTTTAGCGGTTGGTGACGCGGTCGCAAGCTGCCCGATCAAATCCCGCGGGTCCGTGGCCGGACCAAAGCGAACACGCAGAAAACGCACCAAAAAAACCGCCGCGGCCGAGCCGGGCGGTGCCCAATCGCTTTAGCCGCATTTGTTAGGCGCCCGCAAGCTGATTTCTCAAATCGGCGCCAGGGCGATGGGATCACGCGGCCCGCTCGATTGTCAAGCGCTTTCCGAACCCC
>CAYYWV010000085.1:0-10743 GCA_964475385.1 uncultured Alphaproteobacteria bacterium
GCGACGCGGCGGTCGACCTCTTCACGCGGCAGAAGCTCGGATTTCTCGCGCGCCACAGACAGCGCACGGTCGACCAGCTCTCCACGGCGTGCTTTGAGTTCGATGGTCGCCCGTTCTGCTTCGGTCTGGAGCCGTTTTCCATAGCTGGAAGAAGCGGTTCCAGGACGCATGGCGCGTTCTGGATGGAAAACTCGCAGCCTGGCTTCCGTGCTACGCGACTCGATTGTGGCTGCTAGGCTGAGTGATTGTTAAGGGCTTCACTGGCTGCGATCCGCGACTCTTACGTCGCTCGGCGCGGGGATCGGCGGTCTATTGAAGCGCGGCGCGGCCGCGTCGCCAATGGCTGTGCGGCGACCGCCAAGGGCCGTCAGGCCGTCCAGTCCTCGATGCGGCCGTCGCGACGGGTGAGGATCGCGCGCACCCCCGAAAGCCGTTCGCGCAGGGCGGCGATCCGTTTCGGCGGCATGACGAACAGAGCCGTCGAAAGCGCGTCGGCCTCGGTCGCGGTGGCGGCGATGACGGTAACGCCCGCAAGGCGGTTGGCGCTGCGCCCGGTGCGCGGATCGAACAGATGGTGGATGCGCCCGCTCGGTTCGAAGACGGTGCCCGAGGCGGCCGAGGTCGCGACCGCTCGGTCGACGAGATCGAGCCGGCGCGCGATGTGCTCGCGGTCGAAGGGGTCTTCGATCCCCACCCGCCAAGGTCGGCCCGCGGGATGGTCGCCGAGGCCGCGAATCTCGCCGAGGTCGAGCAGGACATGCGCCATGCCGCGGGCGCGCAGCAGATCGGCCACCCGGTCGGTGATATAGCCCTGGGCGATGCCGTTCAGCGTTACCGCCATGTCCGGGCGGGCGAAGGCGATGCGCGTGCTCGCCACATCTACGGCGCGGTAATCGACCCGCGCCCGCGCCGCCTCGATCGCCGCCGGGTCCGGGCCGGCCGGATCGGCGTTGTCGGTGCGGAAGTGGCGGGCGTAAAGCGCCCAAAGCGGCTGCACGGTCGGATCGAAAGCCCCCTCCGTGAGCGCGGCGAAGCTTTGCGCCGTCGCCATGAGCTGGACGAGGTCCAGCGGCGGGGCGGCGAGCGCGCCGTCGCGGTTGAGCTGCGAGAGCGCCGAGTCGGGGCGATAGAGGCTGAACACGCTCTCGAGGCGGCGAATCTCGGCGACCGCGGCGGCGATCAGCCGCCGGGCGGCTTTGGGATCGGGGTGGTAGAGGACGATCGAGGCTTCCGCGCCGAGCGCCGCTCCCCGCCAACGCACGAGCGGCGGCGTCTTGGCTGCGAACCCCTTGCCGGCCAGAGCGGCGAGCCCGAGTCCTCCTGCGGCCGCAGCCATCAGACGGATGGCGCGGCGACGGCCGATCGATCGGGTAATGAGGGTTTCGGTCATCGTTTCGCGCTCCTTCCTGGGCATCGAATCGTTTCGATCTAATCGCCTTGCGTCTTTGGGGCGCCGCCGCCCATCTGCTCGGGCATGGCGTCGGGCGCTTCGAGAATATAGTCCTTCGGCATCTCGTCGAAGCTCACGACCCGGCCGCCGTGGGCGGCGGCGAAGCGCGCGGCGGCGTCCTTGGTTCCGAAGGGGATGGCTTCAGGCGCGCCCATGCCGCCGCGGCGGTCGCTGCCGATCACGTACCAGGCCCGGTGGGCGTCGATCCAGCTATCGTCGCTGGGGGCGTTCCAGTCGGCCGCGGTCATGTCGTTGACGTAGAATGCGGCGATGTTCCGGGGCTCGGTCGGCGAAAGGAAGAAGGCGAAGGCGTCGCGGACCGAGCTGAACCAGATCGGCTCGTCGCGGTCGGTCAGAAGGATCTGCCCCTTGGGCCCGGGGTGGTCGGCGACCACCATGCCGCAAAAATAAGCGACCGCATCCGGGTCGAGCCGATGGGGCGGCGGCGGCGCGGCCCGGTCGTCGCCGCAGGCCGCAAGCGGCAGCGCAAGCGCAAGCGCGACGAGAAAGGCGAAAGCCGGGGCGCGCACGATCACAGCTCCTTCCTCTGAAAGACGGCCATCGCCGCGCCGAGCGGCAGGATCACCCAGGCCGCCATCACGGCGAGCGGCAGGCCGGCGCCGAGCCCGCCCCGCCCGGCGACGCCGGCGAGCCCGCCGACGGCGGCCGTCGCATCGCCGCCCATCAGGCTGACGATCCGGTAGGCGTCGGTCGGACTCGCGAGCAGAAGGCCGACGAACAGGCGCTGGTCAATGGTCTGCCCCTTGTCGGCGACCAGGACGCCGAGCAGCGCAAGGTCGTAAAGGACCACCATGAAGACCCAGAGGCCGAGCGCAAAGCCGGCCGCCGCGCTGCGCTCGCGCATGAGCGCGCTGACCAGGTAGCCGAGCGCGACGAAGGCCGCGCCGAGCAGGACCGAGGTCGCGACCATCGCGAGATAGGCGCCGAGCCCCCGCGCGTCGCCCCCGGCGGCCGCCACCACCGCTGCGCCCGCGATCCCATAGCCCAGGGCCACCGCAAGCGCCAGAATCGCCGCATGACCAATGAACTTGCCGACGATCACCTGCCAGCGGGCGACCGGATAGGCGAGCAGCAGAAGCATGGTGCCGCGTTCGACCTCGCCGACCAGGGTGTCGTAAGCGAGGATCAGGGCGATCAACGGCATCAGATAGACGGTCAGGCTGGAGAGGCTCGCCACCGCGATGTTCAAAGGGGCCGCCTTGACCGTGCCGACCGGGGTCGAGCCCAGGAAAGCGAGGGTGAGCGCGAGCCCGGCCAGCACCGCCACCGCGCCCGCGATCCAACGGTTGCGCAGCCCGTCGCGAATCTCTTTGCCCGCCAGGATCAAGAGGAGTTTCATTGCGGCCCCGCTCCCTCGGTGAAATGCGTGTAGATTTCCTCAAGCCCCGGCGGCGCGATGTCGATGTCGCGCACCAATCCGTCGAGCCCGGCGAGGCGGTGCAGAAGGCGCATCTTGTCGCATGGAGCGCAGGAGAGCTCGATCACGGCAGCGTTCACCGTCCGAACCTCGGCGTCGGCGCCCAAATCGGCGGCGATCGCCTGCGCTTTGCCCGGCGCGACCGCGACCCGGACGCGCACCGGGCGGGCGGCCGCCCGGCGCAGCTCGTCGAGGGTTCCGCAGGCGACCATGCGACCGTTCTTCATGATCGCCATGCGGTCGGCGCGCGCCTCGACCTCGCCGAGCGCGTGCGAGGACAGCAGAACCGCCGTACCCTGGCGCTGGCGTTCGGCGATGATCTCGTAAAACTGGCGGCGCAACGCCGGGTCGAGACCGGTGGTCGGCTCGTCGAGGAACAGCACAACGGGATCGCCGAGCAGCGCTTGCGCGAGCCCGAGGCGCTGGCGCATGCCCTTGGAGTAGGTCCGCACCCGCCGGTTCCGGGCTTCGCCGAGCCCCACCCGGTCGAGCAGCGCATCGACCGCCGAAGCCGGCGCGCCCTTGAGCCGGGCATAGAAGGAAAGAATCTCGCGCCCCGTCATGGCGTTGTGGAACACGACGTTCTCGGGCAGGAAACCGACCCGCCGCCGCAATCCGGCGAAGGCGCGCTCGTCGGGCCGCAGCCCGCAGATGCGAATGTCTCCCCCGTCGGCCCGGGTGATTCCCAGCATCAGTTTGATCAGGGTCGTCTTGCCGGCTCCGTTGTGCCCGAGCAGGGCGAGGCTTTCGCCCGCGGCAAGGCTGAATGAGACCCCCCGCACGACCTCGTGGGGCCCATAACGCTTGATCGCGCCCGAAACCGCTATCGCCAGGATCGGTTGATCCGCCATCACGGGCCTCCGCGCGCTATGGCCAGAGGCGGCGGGCGCATCAAAGGGGCGCTGTCGATCACCCCGCCGGGATGGAGGGACGGAAACTCCTTCTGCGCCCAACGCAGGATCTGAACCGCCGGGCTGGTCAGCAGCAGCTTGGCGAGGGGATGTCGCCAGACGATCTGGTCGACGAGATCATTGGGGCGATAAGGCTGGTCGGCGATGCCGTCGCCGTCGAGGTCGAAGGAGAGGTCGTCGCTCCAGTAGTTGCCGCGGCCGTCGCGCGACCATTCGAGCAGCCGCGTGCCGACGTATTTCACCTGGGTGCGGTTGTCGATGAAGGCGTTGCCGTAGATTTCGTTGCGCTCGGAGCCAGCGGTGAAATGAATGCCGATCTCGCAGCCCTCGAACCGGTTGCCGACGAAGCGATTTTTGTTGGCGTTGTAGATGAACACGCATTTCTTCGAGCGCCCGCGCACGACGTTTCCCTCGATCGTCGAGTTGTTGACGTAGTTGAGAAGAATCCCGCGCTCGCTGTCTCCTTGCGAAAGGTTCCCGCGCACCTTGAGGGTACGGGAGTACATCAGGGCGAAACCGATCCGGTTGCCGGTCGAGACGTTGCCGCTGACTTCGCTGCTGTTGGTGTACATGTAGTGGATGGCGTAGCGCAGGTCGCGGAAGCGGTTGCCGTGAAACAGGTTGCGCTTGCTCGTCGTGACGAAGATGCCGTCGCGCCCGTAGCGCACGTCGTTGTCCTCGACGATCGAGCCCGGCGTGTTCCAAAGCTGAATGTTGTCGCCGCGGTCGTTGACGTGGGCGTAGCGCCGGCCGCGGATCACGTTGCCCCGGACCACGGCGTCGTCCGGCCCCCAAAGATAGACCCCGATCAAGTTGTCGACGATCCGGTTGCCTTCGACCAACGCCCGATCGCCGGCCTTGTCCACGAATACCCCGGCGTCTTGCTTCTCAAGGCTTGCCCCCGAGTTGCGAATGGTGATCCCGCGTAAGGTCACGTCAGGGGCGGCGATGACCACGACGCTGTCCTTGCCGCCGCCGTCGATCACCGCATCCGGCCCGCCCTCGAGCGTCACCGGCCGGTCGATTCGGACGGGACCGCGGTAAACCCCTGGGGCCAGCTTCAGAACATCGCCGGGGGCGGCGGCGGCGAGCGCGGCGCGAAGCCCGTCGCCGGCCGCCCCCGGGACGACATCCCGGATCGCTGCGAGGCCGGCCGAAAACGGCGACAATGCGAGGAGCCCGACGGCCGCAAGGGCCGCCAGATACCGCGCCCGCATTGTCGCCGCGGCCGTCACTCAGGCCTTCTTCGGTTTGACCAGCATCCGACTGCGCATCTCCATGTGGAGCGCGTGGCAGAACCACTGGCAGTAGAACCAGTGCACGCCCGGCCGGTCGGCGGTGAAGGTCACCGATGCGGTGGCCTGCGGTCCGATCTCCATGGCGATGCCATAGTTCTCGAGGGTGAACCCGTGGGTCAGGTCGTCGACGTCGTCGATGTTGGTGATGATCACCGTCACCTCGTCGCCTTCCTCGACCTCGAACTTCTCGAGGCTGAAGGTCGGCGCCGAGGAGTACATATAGACGCGAACCTTGTTGCCGTCGCGGATCACGTCGGCCGCCTCTTCGAGAACCACACCATCCTTCTTGGCCCACTGGCGCGCCTCTTCCCACATCGGATCGTTGCGGTCGTAGATCGAACGCGGGTTGACGATGTCGCGCCGGACGATGATCGCGTCATGCGGCTCGGCGAAGGTGGGACCATCGTGGACAAGCGCCATCTTCTCGCCGCTGATATCGATGAGCTGGTCGTTCTCGGGCTTCAGCGGGCCGGCGTTGATGAACCGATCCTTCGAGAACTTGTTCAGCGACACCAGCCACTTGCCGTCGGCCTCTTTGGTCTCGCCCATCGACGAGTGGTTGTGGCCCGGCTGGTAATGGACGTCGATCTTTTCGATGATCGGGTCCACTTTTTCGCCCTTGTAGGCGCGGCGCGCTTTCTCGATGTTCCACTTCACGATCTGGCTGTCGATGAACAGCGTGGTGAAGGCGTTGCCCTTGCCGTCGAAGGCGGTGTGAAGAGGGCCGAGGCCGAGCTCGGGCTCGGCGACGATCGCCTCGCGCGGCTTGATCTTGTCCGCGAACAGATCGTCGAGCAGCGTCACGTCGATCACCGAGCAGGTCGGCGACAGCTTGCCGGCAATCACCACATGGCGGCCGTCGGGCGCGGTGTTGCAGCCGTGGGGGCTCTTCGAGATCGGGATGTAGCGGGTGTAAGGCGAACCATGGCGGCCGTCGATCACCTTAACCCCGTTCATCTCCTTGAAGTCGCCCTTCTTGATCCCCTCCTCGATGCGCTTGAGGTTGAAGACGACCACCCAGTCCTGCTCGTTCGCCGTCATCTCGGCGAGGTTCACGCCGCCTTCCGAGTTGTAGCAGGTCGAAAAGGCGTACTTGCCCTGGTAGTCGGCGTCGCAGTTGTCGAGGTTGCCGTCGACGATGACCTGCCAGGCGATCTTCATCGTGTCGCCGTCGATGGCGGTGAAGATCGCATGATACTGCTTGGGATCGTCGAGGATGCTGCCGTCGTTCGGCAAGGGAATACGGTGCTCGCCGTTGACGAACACATAGCCCGTGCGCGGGTACTTCTGGGGGCGCAGACCGTGCAGCCCCGAGGCGTTGGGAACCTCGATGATCTTGTCGCATTTCATGATATCGCAGCGAATTCGTCCCACCCGCCGGTTCGCCTTGTCGTTGACGAACAGATAACGGCCGTCGTAAGTGCCGTCGGTGAACGACATGTGGGGGTGGTGCAGGTCGCCGTTGAGGTAGACTCCGCCCCGTTTCTCGAGGAACTTGCGGGTCTCGGGGAGCAGGTTCTCGGTCAGGATCTTGCGGCTTTCGTTGGTCAGCCCCCAGCCGGTCGCGCTGTCGCGATTGAACACTGGAATCCGCATCAGCTCGCGCATCGAAGGCACGCCGAAGATGCGCACTTCACCGGTCTGCCCGCTGCTCCAGAACCCGTAGTACTCGTCGAGATCGCCCGGCGCGACGACGGCCTTGTTGCTCTCGGCGGCCGCCGCCGATCCGGGCGCGACCAGTGCGCCCGAGGCGAGCCCGGC
The DNA here is from genome assembly GCA_964475385.1 of uncultured Alphaproteobacteria bacterium. Taxonomy (GTDB): domain Bacteria; phylum Pseudomonadota; class Alphaproteobacteria; order JAAXGF01; family JAAXGF01; genus CAYYWV01. The sequence goes on from CAYYWV010000085.1 coordinate 6,859, forward strand.
GACGCCCGCGGCCGCGCCGGCGCCGTAAAGCCCCGTCAGGGTCGCGACCTTCGCGGTTCCGCCGAGCAGGTCGCGCCGCGACAGCCCGGCCTTTTCCGTATCCCCATGCGGGCGATGTTTTTCATCCGACATTTCGATTTCCTCCATTGAAAATAGGTCTTTCCGTTTCGTCCCTCTGAACGCGTCGCCCATCCCGGAGCCATTCGTTCGGAACTTTCGCCGTCCGGTGGCGAGGCCGTCTTTCCGCGACGCCGCGGCGGTGTGATCGTTCACGTCAACTTCCCCGTTCCCGCCTTTTTGGCCGAGGGTTCGAGCATCGCAAGCGTCGGATCCTTGGCGATCCATGCGGCCCGGCGTTCGCGCTTGAGACGGCGCTGGATCATTACGGGGCACCGTTCGCAGTCGTAGTACAGCATCTGACAACCGAGGCAGTAGAGGCACTCGTTGGGGTTGATGTTGCCTTCGGGGTGGATCGCCTGGACCATGCACTCGTTCGCGCAGCGCTGGCAGGGCGAGCCGCATTCGCGATAGCGCTTCAGCCATTCGAACAGCCGCATCCGGCCGGGGATCGCAAGCGCCGCGCCAAGCACGCAGAGATACCGACAGTAGAACCGCTCGATGAACAAGCCGGCGATCAACAGGGCGACCGCATAGGTCACGAACGGCCAATCGCGTACGAAGTTGAGAATGATCGCGGTCTTGAAAGGCTCGACCTCGGCCAGCTTTTCGGCCAGCGACAGCGAGTAAAGCGAGACCCCGAAGATCCCCAGAAACATGATGTACTTGATCGCCGTGAGCCGTTCATGAAGCCCCCAGGGAACGCGGATCTGCGGCGTCCTGAGCGCCTTGGCGACACGGTTGAGGAGTTCTTGCAGCGCGCCGAAAGGACAGAGCCAACCGCAGTAAGCGCCGCGTCCCCAGAACAGAAGAGAGATCGCCACCGCCGACCACAGAATGAAGATCAGCGGATCGTTGAGGAAGTACTCCCAGCGGAAATCGGTGATCAGCGCGTTCAAAAAAGTGGTCACGTTGACCACCGAGAGCTGCGCCTTGGCGTAAAAGCCGATGAAGGCCACCGTGAATACCAGAAAGGCGATGCGGATCGCATCGGTCAGCCGCGGCCGGCGGGCGAGCCAGTTTTGAAAGAAGAAGATCGCCGTCAGAAGGATCAATGCCGCGCTGAGGACGGCGATCTGCCAGATCTTGCGCTGCCACAGCTTGAGCCAGAGCGGCGGGCCTGAGCGGTCCTTGGCCGCGATCGGCGCGGCAACGGCCGGCGCGGGAGCGGCCGCTTGGACCTGAACCGGCGAGGGCGCGACGGTCTTGAGATACTTCTCGGGCGGCGCGTATTTCAGACTGAACGAGGTGAACACCTTGGTCGTCGGACCGGTCGCGCGATTCACCAGAAGGTCGAGCCGCCAGGGCTGGGCTGGATCGAAGCCGCTGCCGGCGGGAATCCGGAACAGGTCGGTCTCTTTCAACTTGGGCGCGCCCGCGGCGGCCAGCCCGGCCAGCCGGCGGTGGTCGCGATCGCGAAAGCGGAAGGTTCGAGCGCCCTGGCGAATGCGGATACGATCGAAGATGCCGCCGCGCACGTAGCCCGAACCCTTGAAGGAGAACCGACCCCGGCCGGCGATCAGGATCGCCGCGTCGCCAGGCTTCAACCAGCGTTGCAGGGCCCGATACTCGTTCTTGCCAAGAAGGCTGCGTCCCACGCTCGGAATGCTGGCGAGCGCAGCGTAAAGCTCGATGAAGCGCTCGTCGGGAGAACCCGGCTCGGGTCGGGCCGTGACCACCGGGTTGCCGAGCGCGGCGAAGGCCGCGTTGACGTCGCCGACGGTGATCTCCTTGCGGGCGATCGAGCCGTCGGCGAGCAGCGATGTCCAATCGAGAACCTCGAGCCGTTCGGCATCGATCGCCTTGCGCACGGCCGGCGCCGCCGCGGCCTTCTGGGGCGCGAGCCCGCCGAGCCCATAAGCGCGCGCGACCTGGATCGCCGACTGGACCACCGAATCGTCGATCACCATCACGGTGACGGTGGCGCCGCTGACCACATCGACGGTCTTTCGTTTCGCGCCCTTGATGAGGCTGACCACGTTGAGCCCCACGTAGCGCGCAATGAAGGCCTCGATCTTCGCCTGCGGAATGCCGATCAGAACGATCGGTTCGTGATGCTTGACCAGCTTAGCGCCGGTGATCACGCCCGCATTGTCGATCCCGATGAGAATCTGGATCGGCTTGCCCGAGAAGCCGTTGGAATTGACCACATCCGAGTTGAGGAAGACGTAGCCGATCTGGCTTTCGCCTTTGAACACCGGGGCGGCCAATGGCTCGCCGCCGGGTGCGCCGTAGCGGTCGGCGCCGGGAAAGACCTCGATCGGTTTCACCTTGGCGAGGAAGTCGGCGAGATCCTCTGCGGCCGCCACGCCGCTCGCGCCGGCGACGGCCAGAAACGTGAACAGGGCCAACGCCAGGACGGTGATCGGCGAATAGAGCCGCCTCTGCTGCGGGCGCAACGAACGTGGCCCGGTAAACGTGCGGCGCGACAAAGCGAACTCGCGGCAAAATGCGGAATGCGATTCCAAGGACGCGGGCTGCTTAGCAGACAAGCGGGGGCCCCTCCTTGACTTTGATCAACCGTTCGGAGACGGGGGCGTGGTACGAGGGATGGAGTATCTTTGGCGCGGCTTAATTCATCGTTTACGATAAACGCACAATACGGGAACCTGCGCCGTTACGACAGATAGAGGAACGGGGCTGGGCCGAGAGAGTTTTCGTCGACATGGCGGAGAAACGCCTGCCATACATCGAAACCGTCGCGGACCTTGCTGCGCTCGGCCGCGCGCTCGAACGGGTGGTCAGCCGAAAGTACGAGACCCTTGCCGAGCGGATGGAGCGCTATGGCCGCAAGGCTACGGCGGCCCGGTTCCGCCGTCTCGCCGCGGCCGAGCGCGAGCATGCGCGTCCTGTCGAACAATGGGCTGAACGCCACGATCTTCCACCCGAGCCCGACGACGAGGCCGTCGAGCGGTTGTTGCGGCTGGCTGGCGAATCGCAGGAACGCGGCTCTCGAGACGACGCCGAACGCGATCTGTGGGCGCAGGATCCTTATCTCTCAACGCCTTATCGGGCGCTTGCTTACGCTGTCCGCAATGCGGAACGGGCCTTCCGGGTTTACAGCTATCTCGCCTCGGCGGCGACCGATTCCGAGGTTCGGGCCATGGCCGAACGCTTGGCGACCGAAGAGCTCGCTTATGCGAACAGTCTGCGGGCCGAGCGTCGGCGAGCCTATCACGCCGAACGTGCGCGGGAACCGCGGGCTGAACTCCCTTCGCCGCGGCTGGTCGAAGGGCTCGCCGATCTTCTCGCGGTGGCGGCCGCCGTCGAGACCCGGCTTGCCGAAATGTTGAAGGAAGGCGCGGCGCGAGCGCCCGCGTTCGTCCCCTTCGCTCAGGAGCGCGAGGCTCTTGCGCGGCGGATCGAAGCCGAGCGCGCCGCGTTGCCGACGCCGCGGCCGGCGATCGAAAAGGCCATTCGCGTCTGGCTTGCCGCCGAAGATCGGGAACGGACGGCTTCCGGCGAAGATACTGCCCCGAATGACGGCGCCGTGTTCGCCCGGCTTCACGCGATTGCCGACCGCGCCTTCGCCTTTTACGACAGCGTCTTCGCCCACGCTCCCAATGAGGACGTGATGTTCAGGGCGCAAGCGCTCAGCCGCGCTGCGCTCGATTTGATCACCGCTTTATCCGAGCGGATCGAAAATCGGAGCGCCTGAAAGGAACAGCGGTCCGAATGGCCGCCGCTTTGGCTTTCGGGACAGCGTTTTTCGAGCGTTGCGCATGGGCGTTGACAGCCGGCCGCGCTCTGCATAGGGTGCGCCGCCTG
>CAYYWV010000086.1:0-10523 GCA_964475385.1 uncultured Alphaproteobacteria bacterium
ATGTAGGTCGAGGGCCGGAGCCGGAAGGTGTAGCGGTTGCCCTTGGCCCAGGTGATCGCGTCGCTGAGGGGCTCGGCGGCGACGAACAGAACCTTGTTCTGACGCGCGAAGTCGGTCACCGCGAGCCCGATGTGCGAGAAAAAGGTGCCGGCGAGAAGGACCACGCCTTCCTTGCGCACCAGCTCCTCGGCGAGGCGGACCGCATTGCCCGGCTTGCCGCCGTCGTCGCGGCTGATGACCTCGAGCGGGCGGCCGAGCACGCCGCCCGCGGCGTTGATCTCCTCGACCGCGAGCCGCCAGCCCTTGCGGTAGGGCACGGTGAAGGCGGGAAGCCGCGTGTAGCTGTTGATCTCGCCGATCTTGATCGGCTCGGCCGCCCGCGCGCCTGCCGCGCCCAACACCGACGCGGCGACGGCCGCGCCGGCGAACGCCAGGATGGTCCTTCGTGAAAGCATGGTCCTGTCCCCCTTTATTTGCGTGATTTTCGCGAACCCTTGCTTTGGATTTCTAACGCAAACCGTCCTCGCCGCGCACGTCCTCCTTGGCGAGCCCGCCGACGCGGGCGTGCACGCGCCCGCCCGTGGTCATGGCGAGGATCACGACGATCTCGTCGGCGCGGGGCGCGTCGGCCAGCCCGACCTCGATGGCGTCGAAGTGGCTGCGCACGTAAGACGCGTTGATATGGGTGATCGGCACATCGAGCCGCGCTCCCGGCCGGCCGACCTTCTTGGTCGAGGGCACGATGGCCTTGGCGCCGCCGAGCGCCTCGCGCATGGCGTAGCCCCCGGGCGCGTGCCAGAGCGCGCCGTGCTCGATCTCGCCGGCCTCGCCGACGATCGCTCCCTTGCCGTAGCCTTCGATCCGGGCGGGATCGCCCCCGAGCGCGGCGATCAGGCGCTCGGCCATGGCGAGGCCGAGGGGCTTCAGCGCCTCCATCATGGGCAGGATGTCGGGCTCGTACCGCCCGGCGTAGGGGTTGCGGATCACCGCCGCCGCCGCCCCGCGCAGAAGCGGGACCGCCGCCGCGGGTCCGCCCTCATGGCGGATCTCCTCGACCCAACTCGCCTGCTTGCGGACCTCGACAAGGGGCACGTCGTCCTCCCTGTTTCTTCTTTGGGTTGTTACGCCTTTTGCGGATGCGGCGTCTCGAGCCGGCCCGGAACCGAGCCTGTGATGCGGAAACGCCGGGCCAATACCAGCACGGCGCCGGCGATGAGTCCAGCCTCGCAAAAGCGCCGGGCGCGGGCTTCCCCGGCGTCGAGCGCGGCCTCGATCGCGCCCGCGTCGAGCGCGCCGACCGCGACCGTCACCGGGCGCTCGCCGAGGTCGCTGTCGGGGTCGAGCTCGCGGGCGGGAACGCGCGTAATCGCCGGATGGTCGACGTCGACGGCGTTGGCGATCAGGGTCGCGGCGACGTCGGCGGCGGCCGCGTCGCGGGCGAGCGCGGTCGCCGAATCGGCGATCCCGAGGCTGAAGCTGCGCCCTTTCCACCCGCTGGTCGCGATCCCGCGAATCCCCGATTCGGCGCGAAGCGTCGCCACCGCGTCGAGCGCCGGACGGGCGAGATCGCCGACCATGCCGGCCTTGAATTGCTCGCCCGGCGCGAGATGAAGGGCGATATCGCCGCCGTCGTTGACATAGGCGCGCGCGAGCCTCCGGCCCGCAGTCAGCGCGGCGAGGATCTCGTCGGCGACCGCGCCCGCGACCGCCGCCATCGGGGTGACGAAGACATCGGCGAAAGGGCGGCAGGCGGCGACCATGCGCCGCGCGACCGCGCCGCGGGGCTCGGGCGAATCCGCCGTCACCGGACGGCGCAGCAGCGCGAGCTCGGCGACCAGAGACTCCAGCAGGCCGTCGAAGCGCGCCGCCGCTTGGGCGTAAGCCCGGCGACGCTCCTCTTCATCGTCGGCCCAGGCCTCGACGATCAGGTCGATCGGCCCGTGCTGCATATGCAGCCGCCGCCCGTCCGCGAGCCAAGCGATCTGCGGTCCTTCACCCACCTGCGGTTCCTTCAGTCTTCCCGGCCCGCAAGCCAGTCCTCGACCAGGCGGCGCGCGATCGAGTAAGGGTTGGGCAGGCGGACCTCCCGCCCGGCTTCGCGCAGCGCCTCGCGCGTGAACCAGCGCGCGTCTTCGAGCTCGTCGCCGTCGATCGCGATCTCGGTGGTCTCGGCGCGGGCGACGAAGCCGAGCATGATCGAGCCGGGAAACGGCCAGGGCTGCGACGAGTGATAGCGCACCGCGCCGACGCGCACGCCGGCCTCTTCGCGGACCTCGCGGCGGACCGCCTCTTCGAGGCTTTCGCCGGGCTCGACGAAGCCGGCGAGCGTCGAATAAAGCCCCTCTGGCCAGCGCCGTTGGCGGCCGAGCAGGCAACGCGCGCCGTCGGTCACCAGCATGATCACCGCGGGATCGGTGCGCGGGAAGTGATCGGCGGCGCAGTCCGGGTTGGCGCAGCGGCGCAGATGGCCGCCGCTTCGGGGCTCGGTCGGCGCGCCGCAGACCCCGCAGAAACGGTGCCGCGCGTGCCAGTAGAGAAGCCCGCTCGCATAAGCGAGAAGCGCGGCCTCGGGCGCCGCCATAAGGCCGGCGACGCCGCGCAAGGACTCGAACCGCGCGCCCGGGGCTTGCGCAACCGCCGCCTCGGCGAGACCGTCATCGCCGCTCACGTCGAGGGCGAAGCGCGCCGCGCCGCAATCGAGGCCGAGGAAGACGCAAAACGCCCCGGCGGCGCGAAGCGCCCCGGCTTGGGCGGCGTCGAGAAAAGCGGGTCTTGGCGGGTCGTCTCCTGCGACCAGAAAGCGCGATTCGCGGCCGACGACGAACCGGGCGTCGGGGGCGGCGCGCGCGGATTCGATCCAGCGCGCATCGGCTCGCTGCCTTACGGCCCGCTCAAGCGTCCCCCCGGCGAAGACGTTCGGTCGCTCCATGGCGCGAGCGTGGCATAAGGAACGGCGGCCGGGCAAGGCGCGACCGCGGCCGGCTTCGTGCGCGACCGGCGAAGCTCTTGCCCCGGGGGCTCGGAAAGCTGCTATAGTTGCGCCGGGAGGCTGGCGGCGGACAGGCCCCCTCGCCAACCCGGTCAGGTCCGGAAGGAAGCAGCCGTAACGAGCGCGGGCCTGGGTCGGCGTTCAGTCTCCCACCCTGTCAACGCCCATCGGCGCTCCGGGGCCGCCCCTTAGCTTGAGCGACGCCCGCCGAATGACGTCCGCTGAATGACGACCGAGCCGACCGCCGCGCCCTATCAGGTTCTCGCCCGCAAGTACCGGCCAAGCGCGTTCTCCGAGCTCGTCGGCCAGGACGCGCTGGTGCGCACGCTCGCCAATGCGATTGAGAGCGGGCGCATCGCGCATGCTTACATGCTCACGGGCGTGCGCGGCGTCGGCAAGACGACGACCGCGCGCATCCTCGCCCGGGCGCTCAACTGCGTCGGCCCGGACGGCGCGGGCGGCCCGACGGTCGCCCCGTGCGGGGTTTGCGAGCACTGCCGGGCCATCGCCGAGGACCGCCACGTCGACGTGATCGAGATGGACGCGGCGAGCCGGACCGGCGTCGACGACATCCGCGAGCTCATCGACGGGGTGCGCTACCGCCCGGTCTCGGCGCGCTACAAGATCTACATCATCGACGAAGTGCACATGCTTTCGAAGCATGCCTTCAACGCGCTGCTCAAGACCCTTGAGGAGCCGCCGCCGCATGTCCGCTTCGTCTTCGCGACCACCGAGATCCGCAAGGTGCCGATCACCGTGGTCTCGCGCTGCCAGCGGTTCGACCTCCGCCGGCTCGAATCGGCCGAGCTGATCAACCATCTCAAGGCGATCGCGGCCAAGGAGGGCGTCAAGATCGAGGACGGCGCGCTCGCCCTGATCGCGCGGGCCGCCGACGGCTCGGCGCGCGACGCGCTCTCGATCCTCGACCAGGCGATCGTCCACTGCGCGGGCGAGATTACGGAAGCGCCGGTGCGCGACATGCTGGGGCTCGCCGACCGGGCGCGCGTGTTCGACCTGTTCGAGGCGGCGATGGCGGGCGACGCCAAGGCGGCGCTCGACGAGATCGGGCGCGCGTACGCCGCGGGCGCCGACCCGCTCACCGTGTTGCAGGATCTGCTCGACCTCACCCACTGGCTGACCCGGCTCAAGCTCCTGCCCGAGGCGGCGCGCGACCCCGCCGTGCCCGAGGCCGAGCGCACCCGCGGCGCGGACCTCGCCGGCAGGCTTTCGATCCCGACGCTCGCGCGCGCTTGGCAGATGCTGCTCAAAGGGCTTGGCGAAGCGCGCGACGCGCCCGATGCGCTCGCCGCGGCCGAGATGGCGCTCGTCCGCCTCGCCTATGTGGCCGACCTGCCGAGCCCGGCCGAGGCGGTGGCCGCCCTTTCGGGCGCGCGCGAGCGCCGGTCCGCGGCCTCGCCCGCGCCGCCGTCGCCCGAGACCGCGCCTCAGCCGCCCAGTCTGCCGCCGCTTTCCGCATCCGGCGACGCTTCCGGCGGCCCCGGTCCCCGGGCCGCGCTTGCGACCGCGCCCGAAACTGAAACCGTTCCGTCCGCCGAAGCCGAGACCGCGCCCGCGAGCCCCCAAAGCTTCGCCGAGGTCGTCGCGCTCGCCGCCGCGCGCCGCGAGATGGTGCTGCACGCCTACTTGCGCAACAACGTTCATCTCGTCGGCTTCGAGCCCGGGCGGATCGAGCTTCGCCTCACCGAGGACGCGCCGCCGCGGCTCAGCAACGAGCTCGCCGACAAGCTCAACGCCTGGACCGGGCGACGCTGGGTGGTGGTGGTCTCGTCGGCCCCCGGCGCGCCGACGCTTCGCGAGCAGGACGAAGCGGCGCGCGCCGCGCGCATCGCCGAGGCGCGCGGCCATCCGGTCGTCAAGGCGGCGCTCGACGCCTTTCCCGGCGCCGAGATCACCGACGTTCGCGTCCGCGCCGATGCGGACGCTCCATCCCCGGCCAACCATGAGGAGACGCCATCGTCATGAAAAACCTCGGCCGCCTGATGAAGCAGGCGCAGGAAATGCAGGCCAAGATGGCCGCGATGCAGGCCAAGCTCGCCGAAGTCGAGATCACGGGCGCTTCGGGCGGCGGTCTGGTGACCGCGACGCTCAACGGCAAGGGCGAGCTGCGCGGCCTCAAGATCGACCGCAGCGTGGTCGACCCGGACGAGATCGCGGTGCTCGAGGATCTGATCATCGCCGCCTACAACGACGCCAAGGCCAAGGTCGAGGCCCATGTCGCCGAGGAGATGAAGAAGCTCACCGGCGGGATTCAGCTTCCGCCGGGCATGGAGATGCCGTTCTGAGGCCGCGTCCCTTTGACGGGCCGCGCGTTCGGAGAAGGCCATGACCGGCGGCGAGATCGAGCGGCTGATCCAGATTCTCGCCAAGCTCCCGGGGCTTGGGCCGCGCTCGGCCCGGCGCGCCGCGCTCTACCTTCTCAAGCGGCGCGAGGCGGCGCTCGTTCCTCTCGTCGCCGCGCTTTCCCAAGCGGCCGAGCGGGTGCGCCCGTGCGGCGTCTGCGGCAATCTCGACAGCGCCGATCCGTGCGGGATTTGCGCCGACCCGCGGCGCGATCCGTCGGTGATCTGCGTGGTCGAGGAGGTGGCCGATCTGTGGGCGCTTGAGCGCGCGGGCGTCTTTCGCGGGCGCTATCACGTGCTCGGCGGCGCGCTGTCGGCGCTCGACGGGGTGGGGCCCGAGGATCTCAACATCCCAAGACTGGTCGAACGCGCTCGCGCGCCCGCCGTCCGCGAGGTGATCCTCGCCACCGCCGCCACCGTCGACGGCCAGACCACGGCGCACTACATCACAGACCGGCTCGCCGACTGCGCCGTCACCGTCACCCGCCTCGGCCAGGGCGTGCCGATGGGGGGCGCGCTCGAGTATCTCGACGACGGCACCCTGTCGGCGGCGTTGCGCGCGCGCAGGCGGCTTTAAACGTTTCCTCCGGCGGCCGTCACGCCCCACCCGCTGCGCCCGTCTGGGGATACGCGAACGCATACCACAGCCGTCCCGCCCATTCGTAAAGCGCATAGCCGACGCCCGACAGCGCCCCCGCCGTCGGCAGGAAGTCCTCGAACCGAGGGGCGAGCGGTCCCTGGAAACGGGTCGCCGCCGGAACGACCTCGAAGCCCGCGGCCTCGAAAACGGCCTGCGCCCGCGGCATATGGGCCGCGTGGGTGACGAGGAAGATCCGCCGGATTCCGGCGCGGGCCAGGATCGCCCGGCTCATCTGCGCGTTCTCGTAGGTCGTGCGCGAGCGGTCCTCGATCCAGCGCACGGGCACGCGGAACTCGTCTTCGAGCGCGCGGGCCATGACCCGGGCGAGCGGCGTCTTCGCGGGCGCGATGGTCCCGCCGGCGACCAGGATCGGCACGCCTCCGCTCGCGCGGTGGAGCCAGGCGCCGTAACGCAGCCGCGCAAGGGTGTAGGGGCCGGCGACGTCGGCGCCGTACTCGGGCGCGTCGCTCTCGATCCCTGCGCCGAGGATCACGATCGCCTCCGCCTTCGCGCGCTCGATCGCTTCGGGCGCGAGCGGCGGCCCCTCGAGCGCCTTGAGCGCAAGCCCCGCGACCACCGGGGTCGACAGCCAGTAAAGCGCGATCAGGCTCGCCGCAACCAGACCGCGGCCGAGGCGCGGCCGGCGGCGGCCGATCAGCCAGCCCGCGAGCGCGACGATCAGGATGCTCGCAGGCGGCAGGATGAGGGTCTTGAGATAGCCGGGAACGAGCCACATGGCAGGCTTACTCCGCGCGCCGTCGATGGGCGAGGATGCGCTCGAACAGGGCGATCTGGCCTTGGGTCGTCTCCTCCCAACCGAAGCGTTCGGCGTAAGAGCGGGTCGCGTCGCGCGCGGGCGGCGCGGCGAGGAGCGCTCGGACGCCGTCGGCGATCGCCTCGGCGCTGCGCGTCTCCACAAGGCGTCCCGCCGCCGGATCGGCGACGATCTCGGGCGCGCCGCCCACCCGGGTCGCGACGACCGGGACGCCGCAGGCCATCGCTTCCATCAGCACGTTGGGCCAGCCCTCGCGGCTCGAGGCGAGCACGAGGGCGTCGGCCGCCGCGTAGAGCGCGGGCAGCGCCTCGTGGGCGAGCGCGCCGAGAAAGCGCACCCGCGCCGCGACGCCGAGCCGCTCGGCGAGCGACCGCAGCGCTCTCTCCTCGGGACCGGAGCCCGCAATCGCGAGGCGAAAATCGGGAAGATCTCTCAGAGCCTCGATCACGAGGTCGTGGCCCTTGAGAGGCACGAGATTGCCGACCGAGACGACGAGCGGCCCCTCGAGCCCAAGGCGGGCGCGCGCCGCCTTCCGGTCCATGGGGCGGAAGAGGTCGAGGTCGACCCCGTTGCGCAGAACCGCGATGCGCGATTCCGGAACGCCGAGATCGGCGAGCCGCCGCTTGAGCGCCTCGGCGACGACGATCAGGCCGTCGGCGTCTTCGGCGGCGCTGCGGATCATCCGGCGGGCGATCGCGCTCTTACGGGGGATCAGGTTGAGGTCGGTGCCGCGCCCGGTGATGACGACGGGAAGGCCGAAGGCCCGCCCGAGCCGCGCCGCCGCGACCCCGTCGGGGTAGAAGTAATGGGCGTCGATCAGGTCGAAGCGCGCGCCGGCCGCGATCATCGCCCGCAAGGCGCGGGCCGCCGCCCGGTAGAGGAGCCCGGGCGCAAGCGTCATGCCGAGCTTGGGGACGACCGGAAAGCGCGGGTGCGCGACCGCGATGCCGTGGCGGGTCTCGGCGCGGGGCGCGCGGGCGAAGGCGGCGTAGCGCCCGAACCGCGCGCTCGCGAACGGAAACCACGGCACCGGGGCGAGCACCCGGGCCTCGACCGCCCCGCTCGCCACCAGGGCGCGCAGCCGGTTCTCGACGAAGATCCCGTGCTGGGGCTGGGCCGCATTGGGATACAGCGTGGTGAACGTCAGAACCTTCATCGCGAGCGGTCGCAAGGCCGCGGCGGCGTCCGACGGGCGTTCGGTGCGGAGCGGAACATAGACAGGGCGGGGCAGGGCGGGTCGGGTCGGAACGGTTGACGCTCACCCTTTCAATACAGGCTGGGCGCGTTTCTGTCCAACCGACAGCGACGGCCGACCGGAAAGACCCGGCCGGCCGTGGGCGATGTTCGATGGCGGAAGAAGAGAGGGCTCAGCGGTGGTCGCGCATCATGATGTCGAACCCCGAGGCCGGGCGTTCGGGCGCGGCGAGGGCGGCCGCCGAAGCGTCTCTCGGCGCGTCCCCCGTCGATTCAGAGGCCAAAACGACGCTTTCCGCCGGCATCGTCGCCGGCATCGTCGGGTTCGCCGGCGCGGCCGCGGCGCTTGCCTCGACGGGAACGCCGTTGGCGTCGAGCTCGACCTCGGGCGGCATGCCGCCGGCGAGCGCCCCGAAGGACGCAAAAGCAAGGACGAACAGACTGGCGGCGAAAGAAAAGGACATAGGAAAACGGGATCGGATGGTGCGATTCATCGAGGAGCCTCCTTAGTCATCTGATGCGCGGATCTATGGTCCAGGCGCATCGCGCCGTGCCGCCCTTCTAGCCGTCCAATGCGGCGGCAATGGGGCTCGAATATGGCGTTCCGATGGCGCGCGGCGGCGAAGGCGATCGTCGGGCCATCGGCGCGCCGGTGGCCTCGAGGATCAGCTTGAGGCGAATCGCGCGGGCGAAGTCGGCGAAGTCGTCGGCGACGAGAACGAAGGAGGCCGCGCCCTCGATCACCGCCTTCTCGTAATAGCGATCGAGCCCGGGCTCGTCAGTCAAGATGGCGAGGCCGTTGATCGTGACGCCGGCGGCCTGCGCCGCCGCCCGCGCGGCCTCGGGCGGCGCGCCCTGGTTCGCGGCGCCGTCGCCCGAGACGTCGATCACCCGCCGCGCCCCGGCGAAGCCGTTGCGCTCGAACAGGCGGAGCGCCGCCAGAACCGCATCGCCGATCGCGGTGCCGCCGCCGGTCACGAGCCGGGGCGTGGCGTCGATCCGGTCGGCGAAGGCGCGCGCGCTCGCGCGGTCGCGCACCAGCGTCCAGTCGACGCCGAGCGCCTGCGCGCCCGGCCCCGACCACTGGACCAGGCTGACCGCGATCCCGTTGGGAGCGGCGGTTTCTATGGCGCGGATCACCGCGGGGTCGCGGAAAGCGCGCGCGAGCCCGGCCATTTGAAGGTTGAACTCGTCGTAAGAGACGCTCGCCGAGGCGTCGATCGCGAGCACCAGCTCGAGGTCCACGGGCCGGTCGGCGCCGGCGCGCGCGCCCGCCGAAGCGAACGCAAAGACGGTCGCCGCAACCGACAGCAAAGGGAAGAACGCGAAAAATCGCCGCACGGCCCGAGTGTAGACCGCCGGGCCGCTCTCGTCAGGCGCAAGATACGGAAATCGGGATTGCCGCGGCGCTCAGCTTTCGGACGTTGGCGGCGGCGACCAGTCGCCGATCCCGAGTCGGCGGGCGAGCGCGGCGAGCGCGTCCGCGTCGTCGTAACGGATCTCAAGCCTTCCGCCGGGGCCGCGGTGGGATACCCTGACCTTGAGGCCAAGGACGTCGCTAAGCCGATCGGCGAGCGCGGCGAAGGCCGCCGCATCGCCTTTGGCCGACCGCCGCGGCCGCCGCGCGTGGAGGGCGTCGCCACGCACGAGGTTCTCGGTCTCGCGAACGCTCAGGCCCTCGGCGACGATGCGCCGGGCCGCGGCTTCCGGGTCGGGGGCGGAGAGGAGCGCCCGCGCGTGCCCCGCGCTCAGCCGCCCGTCCTCGAGCATCGCCTGCACCGCTTCGGGCAGACCCAGAAGACGCAGCATGTTGGCGACGTGGCTCCGGCTTTTTCCGACGGCGGCGGCGAGCGCGTCCTGGCTGTAGCCGAACTCGTCGATCAGCCGGCGGTAGGCGCGCGCCTCCTCCATGGCGTTCAGGTTCTCGCGCTGGACATTCTCGACCAGCGCGACCTCGAGCCCTTCGCGGTCCGAGAAGTCGCGAACGATGACCGGCACGCGGTCGATTTCGGCCATTCGGGCGGCGCGCCAGCGGCGCTCGCCGGCGACGATCTCATAGCCGTCGCCGCCGCCGTCGCGGCGCACCACGATGGGCTGGAGAAGCCCGCGGCTGCGGATCGATTCGGCGAGCATGCGCGTCGCCTCGCCGTCGTGGCGCTGGCGGACCTGGAACTTGCCCGGATGAAGGGCGGCGACCGGCACGTTCCGCGCATGGCTTCCAGTCTCGGCGGGCTCGGGCGGGAGCGCCTCGGCCGCGGTCCGCTCGAGCGCCTCGCGCGCCGGGCCGTCGAGGCCGACCCTTTCGGGCGTGGGGGCCGACGGTTCGGGGGCGTCGTCGACCGGCGGCAGAGAGAAGCGCGACATGATCTGGCGCATCGCCGCGATGCGCTCTTCCATGCTCGCGTCGTCGGGTCCGCTTCCGTCGCTCATGGCTTTCTTCCGCGCTGATTAACCTTTACGAAGGCTTGCGCAGGAAGGTTGAGAAACCGTGAACCGGCCGAAAGGAGCGGACGCCGCGGCGCGCCGAATCATGCCGCCGAGCCCGTGAAATGATTCATGGCCCGG
>CAYYWV010000087.1:0-4266 GCA_964475385.1 uncultured Alphaproteobacteria bacterium
CATTCCCGGCGTGATCGCCATTGCGGTGCCGGTCATGGGGCCGCGGGGCCAGGTCTGCGCGAGCGTAAGCATCGCCGGTCCCGAGGCGCGCATCTCGCTCGACCGGGCGTTGAAGCACGTCCCTGCGCTCGAGCGTGCGGCCGCCCGGCTTGCCGAATGCTTTTCTGCCGACGATTAGGACCGTCTCAGGCGAGCCGAGGGTAGCCGCAGGCCCGGGCGGTCTCCGCAAACGCGATGATCCGCCGATAGTCGTCGGGATCGCGGACTTCCACGCCATCGAGCAGAAGCGCCTCGCGGGCGGCGACGAGCGCGGGCTCGTCGGTCGCGCTCGCAGCGTGGGCGAGGGCGGTGCGCAGGGCCGCGACCACCGCCTCGTCCATCTCCGCGCGGGTGACATAGGGGACCGCCGGCGCGGACGCCGTGCGGCACAGGATCCGGGTGCCGGCGAGCGCCTGGGGCCGATGGCGGGCGAGAAGCGCGTGGGTGACGCAGTCGATGGCGGCGGCGTCGGCCTCGCCCGCGGCGACCATGGCGAGCGAGGCGACGTGCCCGCCGCTGACCCGCACCGCGGCGAAGAACCGGCCGTTCTCGTTCAGCGGCGCGACCAGCGCGCGCAGAGCGTTCATGCCCGAGTGCGAGGTCCAGCCGTTGATCGCGCAGACGCGTCCGCGCAGATCGGCGAGAGCGGCGAAAGGGGCGTCGGCGCGGACGACGACGAGACTCGCGTAATCGCTCCCCGCGCAGCCCGGCGCCCGGTAGCGCGGCGTCGCCACGAGGCGCAGCCGGCCGGCGAAAGGACCGACGAGGTCGAAGCCGCAGCACTGGCTGAACAGAAGCCCCGGGTCCGACCACAGCGCCGCGACCGGGCGGTCCCAGACCAGGCGTTCGGGCACGCCCTTGAGGCCGGCGGCGCGCAGCGCCCGGGCGATCGCCGCCCACAGCGCGTCGTGCGCGGCGCGCGTCTCGGCGAGGTCGTACATCGGAAGGCCGGCGACGGCCGAAGGCGCCATCGGGTCGGTCCGCGCGCCTCTACGGCCTGGCCTCGGGGTCCATGAAGCCCGGCCAGCGGGGCAGCGCGTCGGTGATCTCGTAGTAGTCGCCCTTGTCGGCGACGAAGATGTGCCCAGCGGTGCGAAGGCCCGTCGGCGGGTCCAGCGTGCCTGCCGCAATGGCCGTATAAGGGCGCGCGTCCGCATCCCAGAACAGGCTCGATCCGCACTCGCCGCAGAAGCCGCGCCGCGCCGCCGGCGACGAGCGGTACCACTTGAGGCCGCGGTCCTCGGTCACCACGAGCCGCTCGCGCGGGGCCGCCGTGTACGCGGCGACGTGGCCGTGGGTGCGCCGGCACTGGCCGCAGTGGCAGTCGATCACCGGGCGCAAGGGCGCGCGGACCTCATAGCGGACGGCGCCGCACAGACAGCCGCCGGTGGCGTGAACGGGAGCGTCGGTCCCGGTATTGGTCATGGCATGGATCTCCTCGTCGGCCGCGTCGAAGGGTTGTCGACCGCCGCGCGCATGTCGCGCAGAAAGGCGGCGACCTCGGGCGGCTGCACGATCGCGGCCCGGATCAGGCCGTCGAAGTGGCGGGTCAGAACCCGGATGTGCTCGGTGGTGTTGAACACGAAGTACATCTGCCCGACGTAGATCGCCGCCCGTCGCGGCCCGAAGATCGTGATCGGGGCCGAGTAGCGCGCGAGCCCGTCGAACAGGAACAAGCGGAGCGACGGGTACAGCTCGTCGACGAGCGCGATCATGGCGTCGATCTGGGCGCGCCGGGCCTCGGCGGGCAGGTCGCGCCAGCGCCCTTCGCCGCGGGCGAAAGACTCGATCGACTGGACCGAGCAGCAGATCTCCATATCGGTCTCGGGCAGGCGGAGATACGCGAGCCCGGCCTGCGACTTGGCCCGGGCCTGGCGCGGCGTCGCACCCTGGAAGTTGCGGTACTCATAGCGGATGACGGTGTCGTCCTTGAGCACGTCGGGCAGCGTCGTCGGCACGTGGCGGATCTTGTAGCCGGCGGCCTCGGCGAACCAGCGCGCGAGCCGCTCGTCGACCGGCGAAGGCGAGGAAGGCTCGATCTGAAGGGACTGGTGAAGGATGTCGGCCCCCAGCTTCTCCTCCTGGCTGAGGCCGAGAAGCCAGTCGAGGCTGACCTGAAGGGCGGCCGCGATCGCCGCCACCGTATCGGCCCGCGGCAGACGGTCGTTGTCGTCGGCGAGGAGCTGCGAAAGCGTCGAACGGTCGACTCCGACCGCGCGGGCGAGCGCGGAGCGGCTGAGGCCCGAGCGCGCCAGCGCCTCGGCGAGCCGGGTGCGGAAGAGTCGTGCGGTCACGCGGCGGTCCATGGCGGCCTCTCGGGTTGCCGGCCTCGAGTCGCTTCGAAAATACAACGTAAATTGCGAATTATCAACAATTCAGCGAAACAGGGACAAAACGCACGTTGTGAAATCATCCGCCGCGTTCCTAAAATGAATGCGCCGGCGGCAGGGGCGTGCGACGGGGTCATGCGCCCGCCCGAATCCGCCCCAGGATCAGACGGGATGCGCATGGGATGACCGCCCGAACCGAGCCTTTACGCCTTGTCGCGCGCACAGGCCCTGCGGAGCGGATGACGCGGCCGGGGGCGGAAACGCCTGCGGTCGGATTGCGCGCCCGGTCCTGGTGGCGGCGAATCGAGGCCCCGACCTGGGCGGTCGCCATCGCGGTCTACGGCGGCTTCGGACTCGTCACCTGGAACTACGATGCGCTTCCCTGGTGGGCGGCGTTGCCGCTCGGCGCTTGGTTCGTCTGCTGGCAGAGCTCGCTTCAGCACGAGGCCGTGCACGGCCACCCGACGCGGCTTCGCTGGCTGAACACCTTGATCGCCGGCGCGCCGCTCTGGCTCTGGCTGCCCTATCCGCTCTATCGCGAGAGCCACCTCCGGCACCATCGGGACGCCGATCTCACGCTTCCCGGCGTCGATCCCGAGTCCTATTACGTCACCGCCGCGGACTGGGCGCGCATGAGCCGGCCGATGCGCGCGCTTCTGGTCGCGCGCAACAGCCTGGCCGGTCGCCTGTTGCTCGGCCCGGCCTTCGCTTGCGCCGGACTCGCGGCGGCCGAGGCGGCGCGGCTCGCGCGCGGCGACTTCGGCCATCTCCGGATTTGGCTATGGCATATTCCGGCGGTCGCCGCCGTGCTTTATTGGGCGGTCGGGGTCTGCGGGATTCCGTTTTGGGCCTATGTGGCGGTCTTCGCCTATCCGGGGCTCTCGCTCGCCATGCTGCGCTCGTTCGCCGAGCATCGGCCGGCGCGCAAGGTCGCCGAGCGCACGGCGATCGTCGAGGCGGGCCCCCTGATGCGGCTTCTCTTCCTCGACAACAACCTGCACGCCGTCCACCACCGCCATCCAAGGATGCCGTGGTACGAGCTCGGCGCGCAGTACCGGGCCGAGCGCGCGGCCTATCTCGCGGCCAACGGGGGTTATCTGTTCCGCGGCTATGGCGCGCAGGCGCGGCGGTTTCTCCTCCGCCCCAAGGACTCGCCCATCCATCCCTTCGCCGGGGCCGATCAAGCGGCGGCGTAGTCGCGCTTGCGCCGGGCGACGTAGGCGTCGAGCGCCTCGGCCACGGCGGGGTCGAGCGGCGGCGGCTCGTAGTCGGCGAGAATCTGCTTCCAGATCGCGTTCGCCCGCTGGGTCGCGTCGCGCCCGCCGGCGTCCCGCCAGGTCTCGAAGTTGCGCCAGTCCGAGACCATCGGCGCGTAGAACGCGGTCTCGTAGCGGGCGAGCGTGTGGCCTGCGCCGAAGAAGTGGCCGCCGGGGCCGACCTCGGCGATGGCGTCAAGGGCGAGCGCGTCGTCGTCGACCGCGATGGGCTCGAGGAAGGCGGCCATCATCTGGAGCATCTCGGCGTCCAGGATCATCTTCTCGAACGAGGCGACGAGCCCGCCCTCGAGCCAGCCCGCGCCGTGGTGGATGAGGTTCGCATGGCCCATCACCGCGGCCCAGAGCGACATCTCGGACTCATAGGCCGCCTGGGCGTCGGCCGCGTTCGAGGCGTTCACGTTGCTCGACCGGTAGGGCAGGCCGTAGCGCCGCGCGAGCTGGCCGCCGGCGAGCGTGGCCTTGGCGTACTCAGGCGTGCCGAAGGCGGGCGCGCCGGTTTTCATGTCGACGTTCGAGGTGAAGCCGCCATAGATCGTCGGGCAACCCGGCCGCGCGATCTGGACGAGCGCGATGCCGGCGAGCGCCTCGGCGTTCTGCTGGGCGAGCGCGCCGGCGAGGGT
>CAYYWV010000087.1:4366-10344 GCA_964475385.1 uncultured Alphaproteobacteria bacterium
GCGCGATGCCGGCGAGCGCCTCGGCGTTCTGCTGGGCGAGCGCGCCGGCGAGGGTCGCCGGGCTCATCGCTCCGGCGAGCGTGAACGGCGTCACGATCACGGGTTGGCCGGCGCGCGCCATCTCGATCAGGCCCTGAAGCATCGGTCCGTCGAAGCGCAAGGGTGAGTTGGAGTTGACCACCGTGACCACGCCCGGTTCGGCGGCGAGGCGCTCGCGGTCGACGCCGCGGGCGATGCAGGCCATCTCGATGCCGTCGGCGGCGCGGTCGCGGCCGAGCGCGTAAGGGTGCCACACCCGGTCGGTGAGGGTGACGAAAGCGCGGTAGCAGTCGAGGTGCCGGGTCGCGGGCGGCAGGTCCACGGGCTCGACCGGGTAGCCCGAAAAGGCGTGCAGGATGTTGAGGCTCTGCGCGATCTTCAGAAGGTCGCAGAAGTCGGCGAAGTTGCCCGCGCGCCGTCCCCGATCGAGATCGGCGCAATAGGGCGGGCTCGCGACCGGGCAGAAGTTGATCCGGTTGCCGCCAAGGGTCACGTTGCGCGCCGGGTTGCGGGCGTAAAGCGTGAACGCGCGCGGGGCCTTGGCGACCGCCTCCAGCACCAGCCCGCGGTCGAGGCGGACCCGCTTCGCGGCCCGGTCGACGTCGGCCCCGGCGCGGGCGAGGATGTCGAGCGCCTCGTCGTCGAGGAACTCCATCCCGATGTCTTCGAGAATGCGAAGCGAGGCGTCGTGAATGCGCTCGATCCCCTCGGCGTCCAACACCTCGATCGGTCGGTAAGGGTTGACGACCGCGCGCCACGGGGGCTGGTGAAGATGCGCGCCGCCCCGGGCGGCGTGCCGCGCGCGACGGCTTTTGCGTGCCATGCGCTTTTCGTCCTCGCTTGTTGCCGCACCGGACGCGGGCTTTGCGTCGGTGGCGGAGAACGCCACGGTACGCCCGGCCCGGACCCTTGTAAACGGCCGCGACGCAGTGTTTGCGCAACCTGCGCGGGGCGTTCGCCGCAGCGCGTCGTCCGGACAGCGCGCAGGCGCGAATCGCGGCGGCGAAATGCTGCGCGATCGCTGTCTTGCGGGCGGGGTCCGATTGGGCCTACTGTCGCGCCAAGGCTCCCTGCCGCCGCCGCGGCGGAGGCGGGCGCGCTCCGGCTTTGGCCCTTTGACCGGCGAGGATCAGCACCATGTTCGACCTTCCGTCCTCCACCGCTTACGTCGTCGTTGGCGCAGGCATTCACGGGCTTTCGACCGCTTGGCATCTCGCGATGGCGCTCAAGGCCTCGGGCCGCGGCAGCGGCGCCGACGTGATCGTTCTCGACAAGGGCGGCGTCGGCGCGGGCGCAAGCGGCATCGCCTGCGGCTGCGTGCGCAACTTCTACATGACCGAGCCTTTGCACGCGATCCTTCGCCACTCGATCGACGTCTGGATGTACGACCCGATCAACTTCGGTTTCCAGCAGGTGGGCTACGTCTCTTGCGGCGAGGCCAATCAGGTCGACGACTACGCCCGCATCCACGCGAGCCAGAACGCGGTCGACTACCCCTCCGACGTCTATGTCGGCAAGGACGCGCGCGCCTTCCTGACCGCGATCTGGCCCGACTTCAAGACCGACGGCATCGAGGTCGTGCTGCACGAGAAGCTCTCGGGCTACGCCGGCACCATGCGGGCCTGCCTCGGGCTCGCCGAGAAGTGCCGCCAGCACGGGGTGCGCGTGATCGAAGGCGTCGAGGTCACGGGCTACGATATCGCCGGCGGCGTGGTCCGGAAGGTCCGCACCAACCGCGGCGACATCGCCTGCGACGTCGTGGTCCTGGGGCTCGGGGCCTGGACCCCGATCCACTGGGCGATGCTCGGCCAGCCCGACAAGATCGACCTCCACTACGCCGACGGGACAGTCGCCGAGGGCCGCGACATGTGGACCTACTGGCGGCTTCTCGAAGGCGAGGTCTACCACGACCGGCCCTACCGCACCGCCGAAGGCCGCGATCCGCCGGTGCTGCACGTCGAGCTGATGACCACGCCGGTGATCGACGAATCGGGCAAGAAGCTCGCCGACCACACCTATGTCTACTGGAAGAACGGGGCCGAGCGCATGGACCGCCCCGGCGTCCAGGGGGGCACGATCCCGGTCCGCCTCGGGCCCAAGGCGACGGTCGATCCTTACGGCCACGCCAACGACGCCTACCAGGCCGAGCCCTGGTTCGCCGACTACCTCTGCGCGGCGATGGCCCAGCTCATGGGCCGCTTCGCCGGCCACCGCGACAAGTTCCGCGAGCGCCGCAACGGCGGCATCGGCGCGTTCACGCCCGATAACGTGCCGATCTTCGACTGGGTTCTGCCCAACGTTTACATGATCGCCGATTCGAACCACGGCTTCAAAATGACGGGGGTGGGCAAGCTGGTCGCCCGTCGGCTGGTCTCGGGCGAGGAGGTGGCCGAGCTCGCGCCGTTCGCGCTCGACCGCTTCGCCAAAGGACGGACCTTCGGGGCCAGCAACAGCAACTGCCCCTGGGTCTGAGGCGGGGACGCGATGGCCGCCTTCGTGCTGCGCCCCGGGGAACTCGGGCTCGACGACCTCGCCGGGCTCTCCCGCGCGGGTTGGCCCGCGGTCGCGCTCGACCCCGCTTGTCACGCGGCGATCGACGAGGCGGCGGCGCTGGTCGCGCGGGTCGCCGCCGGCAAGGCCCGCGTCTACGGCGTCAACACCGGCTTCGGCAGCCTCGCGCGCAAGACCATCTCGGCCGACCAGGCGGCCGAGCTCCAGCGCCGGCTCGTGCTCTCGCACAGCGCGGGCGTCGGCCCGCTGCTCGGCGACGACACGGTGCGTCTGATCCTGCTGCTCAAGGCCAATGCGCTGGCGCGCGGGCGCTCGGGCGTCCGGCGCGAGGCGATCGAGGCGCTGCTCGCCTTCTACAACGCGGGCGTCTGTCCTTGCATTCCGGCCAAGGGCTCGGTCGGGGCCTCGGGCGACCTCGCGCCGCTCGCCCATCTCGCGGGCGCGTTGATCGGCGAGGGCGAGGTGCGGATCGACGGGCGCGTCCGCCCCGCCGCCGAGGGCCTCGCCAAGGCCGGGATCGCGCCGCTCGTCCTCGGCGCCAAGGAAGGGCTCGCGCTTCTCAACGGCACCCAGGTCTCGACCGCGCTTGCGGTCGAAGGGCTGTTCGCCGCCCAGACCCTGTTCGCCGCCGCGGTTGTCGCCGGCGCGCTCAGCGTCGATGCGGCGCTCGGCAGCGACGCGCCGTTCGACGCCCGGATCAGCGCGCTCCGAGGCCAGACCGGCCAGGCCGCGGTCGCCGCGGTCTATCGCGATCTGCTCGCCGGCAGCGAGATCCGCGCCTCGCACGTCGATTGCGACCGGGTCCAAGACCCTTACAGCCTGCGCTGCCAGCCCCAGGTGATGGGGGCCTGCCTCGATCTCCTGCGCTTCGCCGCCGGCGCGATCGGGCGCGAGGTCAACGCGGTCTCCGACAACCCGCTGGTGTTCGCCGAGGCCGGCGAGGTGCTCTCGGGCGGCAACTTCCACGCCGAGCCGGTGGCGATGGCCTGCGACATGATCGCGATCGCGCTCGCCGAGATCGGCGCGCTTTCCGAGCGGCGGATCGCGCTGCTCACCGATGCGGCGATGAGCGGCCTGCCGCCTTTCCTGGTCGCGAAGAGCGGGCTGAACTCGGGCTTCATGGTCGCCCAGGTGACGGCCGCCGCGCTCGCCTCCGAGAACAAGGGGCTCGCCCATCCCGCGAGCGTCGACAGCCTGCCGACCTCGGCCAACCAGGAAGACCACGTCAGCATGGCGGCCCGCGCCGCCCGCCGGCTCGGCGAGATGGCGGCGAACCTGCGCGCCATCGTCGCGATCGAGCTTCTGGCCGCCGCGCAAGGAATCGAATTCCGGCGTCCCTTGCGCTCGTCCCCGCGGCTCGAGGAGGCGCTCGAAGCGATCCGCGCGCGCGTGCCGGCGCTCGACCAGGACCGGGCGCTCGCCCCCGATATCGCCGCCATCGAGGCGCTGATCGACGACGGAACCTTCCGCCGCTTTGCGCCGCCCCGCCTGTTCGACGCCGAGGCCGCGGGCGGCTGACCGGCCATGGCGCGGCGCGTCGTCGTCGTCGATTTCGCGTCCGACGCGCGCGAGGCCGCCTGCGGCCGGCTGATCGCGCCGACGCTGCCCGACGACGTCGAGATCGAGATCCTGCGGGGCGCCCGGACGGGCTCAGGAGGCGAAGGTTGGGCGGCCGCGGCCCTCGCGCGACGTGCGCGCCCGGCCCTGTTGCCGGCGGACCGGCGTGTTCGACGCCTTCCTGGACCAGGCTAGATAAGCGCGGCGAGGACGGCGCGGTAGCGGGCGGCGATCGCGTCCTCGTCGGCGTGGCGGCCGTCCTCGACCACGCGGCGGCCGCCGACCCAGACCTCGCGCACCGGGTTGGCGTTGCCCGAGAAGACCCAAGCGTCGATCAGGTAGTCCTCGCTTCGCCCGGCAAGGATCGGGCGCTCGGCGTCGAGCGCGACGAAATCCGCCCGCGCGCCCGGAGCGAGCGCGCCGATCGGACGGCCGAGCGCCTGCGCCCCGCCGGCGAGCGCCCGGCGATAGAGCGCCGCGCCCACATGGGGCGTTCGCTCGTCGGCCGCGATGTTGCGCCGCCGGGCTGCGAGCCGCTGACCGTATTCGAGCCAGCGCAGCTCCTCGACCGGGCTCACCGAGATATGGCTGTCGGAGCCGACGCCGAGCGCGCCGTCGGCGTCGAGGTAGGCGCGCAAGGGGAACAGGCCGTCGCCGAGGTTGGCCTCGGTGGTCGGGCAGAGCCCCGCGACCGCGCCCGAGCGCGCGAGCGCCACGGTCTCGGCGAGCGTCATGTGGGTCGCGTGGACCGCGCACCAGCGCGAATCCACCGCGCAGTTGCCGAGCAGCCAGTCGACCGGCCGCGCCCCCGACCAGGCGAGGCAGTCGGCGACCTCACGCTCCTGCTCGGCGATGTGGATGTGGATGGGGGCGGTGTCGTCGAGCGCATCGAGCGCGACCACCGCATCGGCGAGAAGATCGGGGGTGACCGCGCGCAGGCTGTGGGGCGCGATGCCGATGCGGACCTGAGCCTCGCCCTTGTGGCGCGCGAGCAGCGTCTCGACCAAGCGCGAGAAGCTATCGGCGTCGTGGAGAAAGCGGCGCTGGCCCTCGCCCGCGGGCGCGCCGCCGAAGCCGCCGCAGGCGTAAAGCACCGGCAAGTGCGTGATCCCGATTCCGACGGCGCGGGCGGCGGCGATCACGCGCTCCGACATCTCCGCCGGGTCCGCGTAAGGGCGTCCGTCCGCGTCGTGGTGGAGATAGTGGAACTCGCCGACCGCGGTGTAGCCCGCCTTCAGCATCTCGACATAGAGCTGAGCGGCGATCGCCTCGACCGCTTCGGGCGTGAGCCGGGCGACGAAGCCGTACATCACCTCGCGCCAGGTCCAGAAGCTGTCGTCGCCGGGGCCACGACGCTCGGCGAGGCCGGCCATCGCGCGCTGGAAGGCGTGGCTGTGCAGGTTGGGCATGCCGGGAAGGGCCGGCCCGGGAAGCCGCGTCGCGCCTTCCGCCGCGGCCCCGGGCTCGACCGCGGCGAAGCTGCCGTCGGCGGCGATCGTGAAGCGCACATCGCGCGCCCAGCCGTCGGGCAAGAGCGCCTGTTCGGCGAACAGCTCGGTCATCGGCGGCCTCCCGGTCTGCGCCCGGCCATACGCCGGGCAGGCGTTTCCTCTACAGGCTTGGGCTTGCGGCATCAAGCGGGCCGTTGCGCAGGCCGCCCGCGCGGGCTAAGCCTTGGTGGAAAGGAGACCCGGAGATGACAAGCGCGGAATCGCTTTGGGACAGCCTGTGGACGGGCGCGCGGCTCGCGACCATGACCGAAGGCGGCGCGGCTTATGGCGCAATCGAGGACGGCGCGCTCGCGGTCGCAAGGGGGCGCATCGCTTGGGTGGGGCCGCGGGCGGCGCTGCCGGGCGCGCCGCGAGATCTCG
>CAYYWV010000088.1:0-4934 GCA_964475385.1 uncultured Alphaproteobacteria bacterium
TAAGAACTGCTCCCGCGGCGCGCGGCCGCTTGTCTTTTCTTTCTTTTACAAAGGCCAGACCCAGAGGATCATCGGCACCGCAATCGCGACGATCAGAATTTCGAGCGGCAGCCCCATGCGCCAGTAATCGCCGAAGCGATAACCGCCGGGCCCCAGGATCAGCATGTTGTTCTGATGGCCGATAGGCGTAAGGAAGGCGCAGGACGCGCCGACCGCGACCGCCATCAGGAAGGGGTCCGCGCTGACCGAGAGCCGCTCGGCGAGGCCGATGGCGATGGGCGCCGTGACCACCGCGGTCGCCGCGTTGTTGATGACGTCCGAGAGCGTCATCGTCACCACCATGAGGACGGCGAGCAGGACGGCCGGCGGCAGCCCGCCCGCGCCGGCCAACATGGCGTCGGCGATCAGCGCGGTGCCGCCGGTCTTCTCGAGCGCGGCGCCGATCGGGATCATCGCGCCGAGCACGACGACGATCGGCCAGTCCACGGCGTCGTAAAGCTCGCGCGGCGGCACGATGTCGAGGACCACGACAGCGAGCGCCGCCACCGCAAGCGTGAATGGCAGGGGGGCCAGGCCAAAGGCGGCGACGGCGACCGCGGCTGCGAAGATCGCGGCGGCGACGGCTCCATTGCCGCGCCGCCCGACCTGAAGCCCGCGCCCGGCGAGCGGCAGGCAGCCGAGGTCTGCGATCACGTCGGCAAGCCGCGCCGCGTCGCCCTGAAGCAGCAGAACGTCGCCGGCGCGCAGCCGGACCGAGCGCAGCCGCCTGCGGATCGGCGCGCCCTGTCGGGACACGGCGAGCAGGTTGACCCCGTAGCGGCTGCGCAGACGAAGCGCAAGCACGCTCGATCCCACGATCGACGAGCGCGGCGTCACCACCGCCTCCATCACTTCCACGTCGCGAGACTTCAGAAGCTTTGCGGGCTCCCCCTCGGTGCCGAGGATCTCGAGGCCGAGGGCGGCGGCGAAGCCGTCGAGATCCTCGGGCGCGGCCTCGACGATGAGCACGTCGCCCGCGCTCACCGGTTGATACCGGGCGAGGCCGAGCACGCGCTCGCCGTCGCGCAGCACGCCGACGATCACCGAGTCCGCGTCGCGGGCGGCGTCCTCGACCTCGGCGACCGTCATGCCGACCGCGGCCGAGCCTTCGGGGACGCGGACCTCGGCGACATAGCCTTCGAGGTCGAACAACGCGCGTTCGCCGGCCGCCCCACGCCGTTCCTTCGGAAGCAGCCGCCAGCCGATCAGGGAGATGAAGACGACTCCCGCGGCGGCGACCGTCGCGCCCACCGGGGTGAAGTCGAACATGGCGAACGGCGCGCCCGTGATCTCGCCGCGATAGGCGGCGACGATGATGTTGGGCGGCGTGCCGATCAAGGTGACCAGCCCGCCGAGAATCGAGCCGAAGGACAGAGGCATCAGGATCAGCGCGGGCGAGCGCTTGACCTTGTCGGCGGTCTGGATCGCAACCGGCATGAGAAGCGCGAGCGCGCCGACGTTGTTCATCACCGCCGACAGCGCCGCCGCGAGGCCCGATAGCCCGGCGACGTGGCCGAACTCGCTTTTTGCGGCGCGGGCGAGGTGACGGGCGAGAGGGTCGATCGCGCCCGCGTTCGAAAGCGCGCGCGAGAGAATCAGCACCAACGCGACTGTAATCGTCGCCGGGTGGCCGAAGCCGAGGAAGGCTTCGGGGAACGGAACCAGCCCGGCCGCCGCAGCGGCGAGCAACGCGAAAAAGGCGACCAGATCGTGCCGCCAGCGCCCCCAGGCGAACAGGACGAACACGCCGCCGAGGATGGCGAAGATGATGGCTTGATCCTGCGTCATATCCTTGGAAGCGGCGAAGAGGAGGGCGGCCGCCTCTCTTTATCGCGCCTGGCCACATAAGGAAAGGGCCGCGCCCAAGGCGCGGCCCTTCGACCGGATGGCGGGAACGATTGCTCCGTTCCCGCGCGGCTTCGCCGATCAGAAGTCCATGTCGCCCATGCCCGGCCCCGCCGGGTTGGCGTTGGACTTCTTCTCGGGCCGCTCGGCGACCATGGCCTCGGTCGTGATCAGGAGGCCGGCCACCGAGGCGGCGTCCTGCAACGCGGCGCGGACGACCTTGGTCGGGTCGATGATGCCCGCCTTCACCAGATCGCGGTAGGTGTCGTTCTGGGCGTCGTAACCCCAGTTCGGGTCGTCGCTCTCGAGCAGCTTGCCGACCACGATCGCGCCGTCGACGCCGGCGTTGTCGGCGATCTGGTGCGTCGGCGCCTTGATCGCGCGGCGCACGATGTCGATGCCGACCCGCTGGTCGTCGTTCTCGGGATTGAGATCGTCAAGCTTGCGGGCCGCATAGAGGAGAGCGACGCCGCCGCCCGGCAGGATGCCCTCCTCGACCGCGGCGCGGGTCGCGTGCATGGCGTCTTCGACCAGATCCTTGCGGTCCTTGACCTCGACCTCGGTCGCGCCGCCGACGCGAATCACAGCCACCCCGCCGGCGAGCTTGGCGAGCCGCTCCTGGAGCTTCTCGCGGTCATAGTCCGAGGTGGTCTCCTCGATCTGCTGGCGGATCTGGGCGCAACGGGCCTGGATGTCCTCCTTCTTGCCGGCGCCATCGACGATGGTGGTGTCGTCCTTGTGGACGATCACGCGCTTGGCGCGGCCCAGCATGTCGAGGGTGACGTTCTCGAGCTTGATGCCGAGATCCTCGGAGATCACCGTGCCGCCGGTCAGGATCGCCATGTCTTCGAGCATCGCCTTGCGGCGATCGCCGAAGCCGGGCGCCTTGACCGCCGCCACCTTGAGGCCGCCGCGCAGCTTGTTGACGACCAGGGTGGCGAGCGCCTCGCCCTCGACGTCCTCGGCGATGATGAGCAGCGGCTTGCCCGACTGCACCACCGCCTCAAGCAGCGGCAGCATGGCCTGAAGACCCGAGAGCTTCTTCTCGTGGAGAAGGATGTAGGGGTCTTCGAGCTCGACCTTCATCTTCTCGGCGTCGGTGATGAAGTAGGGCGAGAGATACCCGCGGTCGAACTGCATGCCCTCGACGATCTCGAGCTCGGTTTCGAGCGACTTGGCCTCCTCGACCGTGATCACGCCCTCGTTGCCGACCTTGTCCATGGCCTTGGCGAGCATGTCGCCGATCTCGCGGTCGCCGTTGGCCGAGATGGTGCCGACCTGGGCGATCTCGTCGCTCGTGGTCACTTTCTTCGAGCGCGACTCGAGCTCCTTGACGATCGCATCGACCGCCATGTCGATGCCGCGCTTGAGGTCCATCGGGTTCATGCCGGCGGCCACGGCGCGGTTGCCTTCGCGCACGATCGCCTGGGCGAGGACGGTCGCCGTGGTGGTGCCGTCGCCGGCGACGTCATTGGTCTTGGACGCCACCTCGCGGAGCATCTGGGCGCCCATGTTCTCGAACTTGTCGGCGAGCTCGATCTCCTTGGCCACCGTCACGCCGTCCTTGGTGATGCGGGGCGCGCCGAACGACTTGTCGAGAACCACGCAGCGGCCCTTGGGCCCAAGCGTCACCTTGACCGCATCGGCGAGCGTGTCGATCCCGCGCATAAGACGCGTGCGGGCATCGACCGCGAATTTCACGTCTTTCGCAGCCATCTTCGAAACCCCTCCTGATTTAGGCGGCCTTCTTCGATGCCGCGGCGTCCTCGATGACGCCCATGATGTCGGATTCCTTCATGATCAAAAGCTCTTCGCCCTCGATCTTGACCTCGGTTCCCGACCACTTGCCGAACAGAACCCGGTCGCCGACCTTGACGTCGAGCGGCGTGATCGAGCCGTTCTCGTTGCGAATGCCGTCCCCGACGGCGAGCACCTCGCCCTGCATGGGCTTCTCTTTGGCAGTGTCGGGAATGATGATCCCGCCGGCCGTCTTCTCGTCCTCCTCGATGCGACGAACGAGAACCCGGTCGTGCAACGGCCTGAACTTCATGGACTGAACCTCCTCTGAACTAGACAAAGGCT
The DNA here is from genome assembly GCA_964475385.1 of uncultured Alphaproteobacteria bacterium. GTDB lineage: Bacteria > Pseudomonadota > Alphaproteobacteria > JAAXGF01 > JAAXGF01 > CAYYWV01. The sequence continues at coordinate 3,967 of CAYYWV010000088.1, forward strand.
CTTCACGAAGGCCCTTTGGCCCCGGTCTTGCGGAGGATATCGATATTGGCACTCTCGCGGGGAGAGTGCCAACCCCGCTGGGCGCGATGTAAGGGCCGAGCATGGCGGTTTCAAGAGGGGGCGACGCATTTTATCAGCAGTCTGGCGTAATTGCTGCTAATCCTATGAAATTAAACGAGATTTAACGATATTGCGCTTGCATGGACGGGCCGTCTCGGACAAGAATTCCAGAGTCGGCACACGATATGGAGCGTATGGGTTAGGCGATCTGTCATGACAGTTCACCACAGCGATCTCGAACGCCAGCTCAGAGGCTATCGCCTGGCGACCGCCGAGATCATCTATGGTCTGCCCGATCACCCCGATCTTCTGCAGAGCTATATCTGGCAGGAGTACGACATCGCCCCGGGCTTTCCGGTGCTGAGGCGGTTTCTCGACTTCTGGGTGAAGAACCTCGACGGGCCTTTGCACTCGGTCCGCGTGACCTCGACCGAGCTCGTCAAGCCGGCCGAGTTCCGCATGGTCGACGGGGTCTTCCGCTTGCAGTAGCCTCGGGGCGGATTCGGCCGGCGGCGCCTTCGGGCGCCGTCTTTTTTTGCGTTGTTTTCTTTAGCTTTTGCGCGCCGGGGGATGAACGGGCCATGAATGGCGCGCTCAGAACGGGTTCAGGGTCAGCCGGTTAAAAATGATCCGATCGGCTGGGGGAGAATTCCTTAACCCGTTCGGCCGATCATGGATGGCGGTGCGGCCCGCGATCGAGCCAGGCCGAACGCCACGCCGAACACGGAGGGTGACATGACCGATCGCCGCCAACCCGCGCGCGCCCGCCGATGGCTTTCGACCGCGGCCGCCGCGGTCGCTCTCGGCGCGTTCGCCGCCCCTCCCGCCTTTGCCGACCCGCCCCCTTGGGCGCCGGCCTACGGGTATCGCGATCACGGCGACGGGGACGATGGGTGGGAGCGCGAGTA
>CAYYWV010000088.1:5034-10127 GCA_964475385.1 uncultured Alphaproteobacteria bacterium
CAAGAAGCATTGGAGGAAGCGCGAGCGCGAGGAGGCGTACGACGAGGACAGGCGCGGCTTCCCGCCCGCCATCCGCCTCGGCCGCTGCGAGCGCGAGAAAATCGGCGCCCTCATCGGGGCCGCCACCGGCGGGCTTCTCGGAGCCAACGTCGGCAAGGGCGACGGCCGTCTCGTCGCGGTCGGCGCCGGCACGCTTCTCGGCGCCATCGTCGGCGGCGCGCTGGGCCGAAGCATGGACGCGGTGGACGCCGGTTGCGTGGTCCAGAGCCTCGAGTACGCGCCCGACGGCGAGCGCGTCGTCTGGCGCAATCCCAACGACGGCGCTCGTTACGAGGTGACCCCCGTCGAGACCCGCGACATAGGCGGCGGAACCTACTGCCGGACCTACGAGACCACGGTCACGATCGACCGCCGGACCGAGATCGTCCGCGGCCGCGCCTGCCGCGAGCCCGACGGCCGCTGGCGGATCGTCGAGTAGACGTCCTGCGCGGGTCTGCGCGCGGGCGGCCGTCGCGCGCGGCTTAGGGATTCGTTAAGCCCTGTTAAGGATAAATCGACGGCAGCGTCCCCAACGCCGAAAGACTCCCCGATGGCCGCGCGTTCGCCGATTCTCGACCAGGGCAAGTTCAAGACCTCGCTCGCTTTCCAGGACAAGCTGCGCGCGGCCCAGGAGACGAGCGGCAAGCCTTATGCGCAGCAGGTCGCCGAGATCCTCGGCCTGATGATGGGGCCGGGCAAGATCGACGCCTGGGAGTACTTCATGTACGGGCTTTATGACGACCGCCTGTACAGCGCCGACGACAAGGCGCGGTTCGTCGGGCGCAAGCTGATCCGCACGCTCACCCGGCGCTATCTCAAGGACGCGCTCGCGCCCGTGACCACCGACAAGATGCGCTTTTACGCCCATATGCAGGCCCGCGGCTTCGCCGCGCCGCGCACGCTTGCCGTGTTTCGCAAGCGCCGGCGCTACGAGGGCGCGCCGATGCTCGACGATCTCGATGCGGTGGCCCGGTTCTTACGCGAGGGCCTCGCTTATCCCGCCTTCGCCAAGCCGGTGGAATACACGCGCAGCATCGGCGTCGCTCGGCTCGAGGGTTACGATCGGGCGACCGACACGCTGCGCCTCGGCGACGGGCGCCGGGTCGCGGTCGCCGACTTCGTGGCCGAGGTCGCCGGCTTCGCCAAGCACGGTTACCTGTTTCAGGAGCCGCTCGTCCCCCATCCCGAGATCGCGGCGCTCTGCGGCCCCAGGGTGTCGACCGTGCGGGCGCTCGTCCTTCTCGAAGACGACGGTCCGCATATCCTGCGCGCGGCCTGGAAGGTTCCGGTCGGCGACAACCCGGCCGACAACTTCTGGCGCCGCGGCAACATGCTCGCCGCGGTCGAGGTCGAGACCGGCCGCGTGGCGCGCGTGATCGAGCGCGGTTTCCCCGGCCAAGAGGAGATCGAGACCCACCCCGACACCGGCGCGCGGCTCGCAGGCGCGAGCCTTCCCGACTGGCCGGCCCTGCGCGCGCTCTGCCTCGCGGCGGCGACCGCGTTCCCGGGCAGCCCGATCCAGGGCTGGGATATCGCGCTCTGCGAAACCGGTCCGATCGCGGTCGAGGTCGAGGGCAACGGCGGCGACCCGATGATGACCCAGCTTCCCTGGCGCCGTGGGCTTCTCGACGACCGCTTCGCCGCCCATCTCGAAGCCTGCCGTCGGCGGCGTCCCCGCGCGGCCTGATCCGGCGCGCCGCTCCGCGCATGAGGGCCGGGGCTTGTTGACGGACGCGCCCAAACTTGCGCAAGCAGGTCCGCGCTGGTTTGAACGCTCGGGCGAGTCGGTTCGCCGGCTCGCCGGGCTCAGAGCAGGCCGAGGGCCTTGAACGAGGTGTGGCGCGTGCGGCCGACGATGATGTGGTCGTGCAACGTCACCCCGAGCTTGGCGGCGGCCTCGGCCACCGCGCGGGTCATCTCGATATCCGCGCGCGAGGGCGTCGGATCGTCGCTCGGATGGTTGTGCGCCATGATGATCGCCGTCGCGCCGAGCTCGAGCGCGCGGCGCACCACCTCGCGGGGGTAGACCGGGGTGTGGTTCACGGTTCCGGTCTGCTGGATCTCGTCGGCGATCAGCGCGTTGCGGTTGTCGAGAAACAGGATGCGGAAGGCCTCGGTCTTGCGGTGCCCCATGCTCGCCCGGCAGTAGGCGAGCAGCTTGTCCCAGCTACTCAGCACCGGGCGGTCGATGACCTCCTCGCGCATGAAAGCGAGCGCCGCGGCCTGCACGGTCTTGAGCGCCGCCACCGTGGCGTCGCCGACGCCCGCGACCTCGCGCAACCGCGCGGGCTCGGCCGAGATGACGCCGGCGAAGCTGCCGAAGCGCGCGAGCAGCGCCTTGGCGAGCGGCTTGACGTCGCCGCGCGGGCGGGCGGAGAAGAGCACGAGCTCGAGAAGCTCGTAGTCGGCGAGCGCGTCCGCGCCGCCGCGCAGAAAGCGCTGGCGCAGGCGTTCGCGGTGGCCGAGATAGTGGGGCTTGTCGGCGGCGGGCGTCCCGGCCATGGAACCGCGCTTAGGCGTAAGGCGGCCGGTCGAGCCCTGCCGGCGAGAGCGTGAAGATCTCGCAGCCGTCGGCGGTCACCCCGATCGAGTGCTCGAACTGCGCCGAAAGCGAGCGGTCCTTGGTGACCGCGGTCCAACCGTCGGCCAGCACCTTCACCTCGTGCCGGCCGAGGTTGATCATCGGCTCGATGGTGAAGAACATGCCCTCGCGCAGGACCGCGCCTTCGCCCGGGCGGCCGAAGTGGAGCACGTTGGGCGCGTCGTGAAAGACCCGGCCGAGGCCGTGGCCGCAGAAGTCGCGCACCACCGAGCAGCGCTCGCCCTCGGCGAAGGTCTGGATCGCCGCCCCGATGTCGCCGAGCGTGGCGCCCGGACGCACGGCCGCGATCCCGCGCATCATCGCCTCATAGGTCACGTCGCACAACCGACGCGCTTTTCGCGAAACCGCGCCCGCGAAGTACATGCGGCTCGAATCGCCGTGCCAGCCGTCGAGGATCACGGTGACGTCGATGTTGAGGATGTCGCCCTCGCGAAGCCGCTTGTCGCCGGGAATGCCGTGGCAGACCACGTGATTGACCGAAATGCAGGTCGCCTTCGGAAAGCCCCGGTAGCCGAGCGGCGCCGGGATGGCCCCGTGATCGACGATGAACGCGTGGCACAGGCGGTCGAGCTCGCCCGTGGTCACCCCCGGCTTCACGTAAGGCGCGATGAAGTCGAGCGTCTCGGCCGCGAGCCGTCCGGCCCGGCGCATGCCCTCGAAGTCCTCGGGGCCGTGAAGACGGATGCCCTCGGGGGTTCGCGGCTGGGCGGCGCTGTCGTAGGGGAGCTTCACGTCCGGCACCATCTCTATCGGTCGACCCTTCCGCCCGCGTCGAAGTGGACCGGCAGGGCGCGATCGAGCGTGACGGAACGTGTCGTCAGTTTACAGCAATAACAAATTGCTTCAACGCCCGCCGCGCGCGCCTCGGCGAGCGCCGCCGCGTAGGCCGGGTCGATGTCGTCGGCGATGGTGAAGCCCGGGCAGTCCTCGCGCTGGACAAGGTAGAACATCACCGCGCGGCCGCCATTCGCCGCCACCTCGGCGAGCTCGGCCAGGTGCTTGGTTCCGCGCGCGGTGACCGCATCGGGGAACTCGGCGAGCCGGTCGCGGCGAAGATGCACGTTCTTGACCTCGACATAGCAGGGCGGACGGCCCGCGCCTTCGAGCAGAAGGTCGATGCGCGAGCTCTTTCCGTAACGCACCTCGCGCCGTAGGCTGTCGTAGCCCGCAAGCTCGGGCACCCGGCCGGCCTCGACCGCCTCGGCGACGATGCCGTTGGGGCGCGCCGTGTTGATGCCGACGAGGCCTGCGCCGACGCGCACGAGCTCCCAACTATAGCGCAGCTTGCGCTCCGGGTTGCGCGCCGGCGACAGCCAAACCTCGCGCCCCGGCTCGGCGAGCCCGGTCATGGCCCCCGGGTTGGCGCAGTGCGCGGTCACCAGGCTGCCGTCGTCGAGCTCGTGATCGCTGAGGAAGCGCTTGTAGCGGCGAACCAGGCGGCCGCGGATCAGCGGATCGGGAAACTGCATGAACGCTTAGGTAGAGACCCGCCCGGGGCCTGTCAACGCCGCGGGCCGCGGCGGCGCGCTCCGGCCGCGCCTTTGCCGCGCTTCGCGTTGCGGGCCGGCCCGCGCGCGCCTTTCGGCGGGAAGCGTCCGGTGGGCGAGCCGCCCTCCACAAGGTCGAACACCAGGCCGCCGGTCGCGACCTCGGCCTCGATCAGCCGCACGGTCACCGGATCGCCGAGGCGCAGCGTAAACGCGGGAGCGATCAGGCGCTGGCCTTCCTCGTCGTGGATGACGTCGGGGCCGAGCCGGCTGCGCGGCACGATCCCCTCGGCTCCGGTCTCGTCAAGCGCCACGAAGGCGCCGAAGCGGGTCACGCCCGAGACCCGCCCGACGAAGGTCGCGCCGACGCGCTCGGCCATGAACAACGCCACATAGCGCTCCATCGCGTCGCGCTCGGCCGCCGCCGCCCGGCGCTCGGTCATCGAGAGATGTTCGCCGAGGGTCTCGAACGCGGCCTCGGCCCCGGGTTCAAGCCCGCCTTCGCCGAGGCCGAGCGCCCGGATCAACGCCCGGTGGACCAGAAGGTCGGCGTAGCGCCGGATCGGCGAGGTGAAGTGGCTGTAGCGCCTGAGTCCGAGCCCGAAGTGCCCCAGATTCAGCGGGCTGTAGACGGCCTGGGCCTGGCTGCGCAGGATCGCCGTGTTGACCGCCGGCGCGTGCGGACGGTCGCGCACGTCGTCGAGAAGGGCGGCGAAATCGGCCGGGCGCGGCCGGTCGCGGGGCGCGAAGCGGTGGCCGAGGCCGGCGAGGAAGCTCTTCAGATCGGCGATCTTTTCGGGCGAGGGCCGGTCGTGAACCCGGTACATCACCGCCTCGCGCGCGGCCTCCAAGGTCTCGGCGGCGGCCACGTTGGCGGCGATCATCAGCTCCTCGATCAGGCGGTGGCTGTCGAGCCGCTCGCGCGGGCGGATCGCCGCGACATGGCCGTGGGCGTCGAAGATCAC
>CAYYWV010000089.1:0-10062 GCA_964475385.1 uncultured Alphaproteobacteria bacterium
TGCCCAAGACCTCGACCGGCAAGATCCAGAAATTCGTGCTGCGCGAACGGGCGCGGACGCTGTAGAAAGGCCGCGAAGCCTTCGCGCCCATCCATCGCCCGCCGCCGCCAAGCCGATGACCGAAACCCTGCCGCTCGCCGCCCGCATCGCCGATCTCGCGAACGGGCGCGTTCTGTGCGTCGGCGATTTGATGCTCGACCGCTACGTCTATGGAACGGTCAGCCGCATCTCGCCCGAAGCGCCGATCCCCGTCTTCCATATCGATCGCGAAGCGGCGATGCTGGGCGGCGCGGGCAATGTGGTGCGCAACCTGACGGCGCTCGGCGCCGGAGTCGCCTTCGTCGCCGTGGTGGGCGACGACGCGGTCGGGCGCAAGCTGACCGAGATGGTGGGCGAGGACGCGCGCATCGAGCCTTATCTTCTGGTCGAGCGCGGCCGTCCCTCGACCGTCAAGACCCGCTATATCGCCGACGGCCAGCAGCTTTTGCGCGCCGACAGCGAGACCACCCGGCCGGTCGCGGACGCGCTCGGCGAGACCCTGGAGCGCCTGGTGGCGGGCGCGCTCGAGGGATGCGACGTCGCGGTGCTCTCCGACTACGCCAAAGGCGTGCTCTCGGACGCGGTGATCGCGGCCGCGATTGCGGCCGCGCGCGCGGCGGGCAAGCCCGTGATCGTCGACCCCAAGGGCAAGGACTACACCCGTTACCGGGGGGCGCATGTGCTGACCCCCAACCACCGCGAGCTCGCCGCCGAGACCGGGATCGCGGCCGACGACGACGACGCGGTCGCCCGCGCCGCCGCCGCGCTCGCCGCCCGCTGCGAGGCCGAAACCGTGGTGGTCACGCGCGGCGGCGACGGCATGTCGGTGGTCGCGCGCGACGGCGCGGTCACCCACCTTCCCGCCGAGGCGCGCGAGGTGTTCGACGTCTCAGGCGCGGGCGATACGGTGGTCGCGACGCTCGCCGCGGCGATGGCCCGCGGCGCCTCCGTGGTCGAGGCCGCGCGGCTCGCCAACCACGCCGCCGGCGTCGTCGTCGGTAAGCTGGGCACCGCGGTGGTCTACGCCGACGAGCTGCTCCACGCGGTCCACGCCGACGAATGGGCGGCGATCGAGGCCAAGATCGCGACCCCGGCGGGCGCGGCCGCGCGCGTCGCCCGCTGGCGCGCGGAGGGCCTGCGCATCGGCTTCACCAACGGCTGTTTCGACCTTCTCCACCCCGGCCATGTCTCGCTGCTCGCCCAGGCGCGGGCGGCCTGCGACCGGCTGGTGGTGGGGCTCAACAGCGACGCCTCGGTCGCCCGCCTCAAGGGCGCGGACCGGCCGATCCAGAGCGAGACCGCGCGCAGCCAAGTGCTCGCCTCGCTCGCCCCGGTCGATCTTGTGGTCGTGTTCGACGAGGACACGCCGCTCGCCCTGATCGAGGCCCTGCGGCCCGACGTGCTGGTCAAAGGGGCCGATTACCGCCGCGACGAGGTGGTGGGCGGCGATCTCGTCGAGTCCTGGGGCGGTCGCGTGCTGCTCGCCAAGCTCGCGCCCGGGCACAGCACGACCCGTACGATCGCGCGGATCGCGAAGTAGGCGCCCCGTCAGAGGGCGCAAAAGAGAGAGGAGCGTTCCGGGCTAAGCGTGTCGGAGTCGGACGATCTCTTCTTTTATTCGGAGTTTTTCGCGTTTCAACTGGAGAAGACGGAGGCTATCGGGTAGGGGGCGCTGATTTTCGTCTTCGATCGCCTCTTCGAGCTCGTGGTGCTTGCTGGTCAAAGCCTCGATACGAGCTTCACAGTCCATCTTGTCTATCTCCGCTCAAGTGAAAGCTGTTTTCCCTTGTGTCCGGCTCCCGAAAGCTTTGTAGTAGTCCTTACCATCCGGCCCCGAATCACCAGGACCGCGCCCTATCATTCATTATGGCACGACATTGACGCGATGACCAGTCCATGCCGGCTCATTGTTGGAATCAGCGGCGCTTCGGGCGTGATCTATGGGGTGCGGCTTCTCGAGATCCTACGCCCGCTCGCGGTCGAGACCCATCTCGTGATGACGCGGACCGCCGAGATGACGCTCGCCTACGAGACCGATCTGAAACCCGCCGAGGTGCGCGCGCTCGCCGATGCGGTCCACGCCGCGGGCGACCTCGGCGCCGGCCCGGCGAGCGGTTCGTTCCGCGCCCGGGGCATGATCGTCGCGCCATGCTCGATCCGCTCGATGTCGGAGATCGCCGCCGGAATGACGACGACGCTTCTGACCCGGGCGGCCGACGTGATGCTCAAGGAACGCCGCCGCCTCGTCCTCATGGTGCGCGAGACGCCGCTGCACGCGGGGCATTTGCGCAACCTCGCCGCGCTCGCCGAGATGGGCGCGATCATCGCCCCGCCGGTGCCCGCCTTCTACGCCCGCCCGACGACCCTCGACGAGATGATCGACCACACCCTCGGCCGCATTCTCGATCTGTTCGAGATCGAGGCCGGCACGGTCCGTCGCTGGCGCGACGCGACGCGCAAGGAATAGCCCGACGCGCATCGCCGGGGGCGCGCCTATCGTAAAAACACGGGGTCTGGTATAATGAATTGAAGCCTCCGGCAACGTCGCGAAGCAATGACCGAACAGGACGAGCGCCGGCAGAGACTCGACCAATTACGCGCGGAGCACCGCGAACTCGACGAACGGATCGCCGGGATGGCCGTTGTCTCGGCCTACGACCAGATCGAGCTCCAGCGCCTCAAGAAACGCAAGCTTCGTCTCAAGGACGAGATCGCCCGGCTGGAAAGCGATAGCCTGCCCGACATCATCGCCTGACCGGACGCGCGTTTGCGCCCGCCGCCGTCAGGCCGTCGACTTCGAGCGCTTCTTGTGCGCGTACATCGCCTTATCGGCGTTGGCGAGCGCGGTCGAGACGTCCTCGTCGGGCTTGAAGCTGTACGCGCCGTAGGCGATCTCGATCGGGATCTCCTTCCCTTCCCAAACGAGAGGTTTCTCGGTGATCGCCTTGGCGAGCGCCTCGGCCTTGTCGGCCGCCGATTCGAGATCGGCCTGAACGAGGAGAACGCCGAACTCGTCGCCGCCGAGCCGCCCCACGATGTCGGATTCGCGCACGTTCTCGATCAAGGTCTGGGCGACGTGAAGAAGCGCCGCATCGCCCGCCGCATGGCCGAAGGTGTCGTTGATCGCCTTCATCCCGTTGAGATCGAAGTAGAGCACGCTGCTCGGCGCGCCGTAGCGCTGCGAGTACGCCATCACCCGCGACATCTCGCGCACGAAGGCGCGTCGGTTGGCGATCGGGGCGAGCGAGTCCTGATCGGCGAGCTGTTCGAGGTGTTCGAGGCGCTTGTGGGTGCGTTGAAGCTCGCGGCGCAAACGCTCGACCTCGGCCATCAGAGTCATGATGGCGGCGCGCACCTTGGGCGTGAGCTCGTTTTCGGGGATGTTCATGATGGTCGCGACATCTTCGACCTGGCGCGGCTCGGACGCGCTCGCGCCCGTCTCGACCCCGGTTCTCGGCCTTACCGGGCCGACCCCGCGGATCGGCGATGTCTGACCAACCTTCATGGGATGGGCGGTGCTCCGCTTTCGCTTCGTGGCGTCACATCGAAGGTCGACAGCCCCCTTCGTCGAGGTCCGCCGCGCTCCCCGTCCCTGCTGACTTAGGCGAAAACGCTTAAGAAACGTTTACCGCCGGCGTCCTTGCCTGTCGGCCCGACGGCAAAATATAATGCGCTTTCCAAAACTTAGGGACAAGGGGACATGTCGGAACCCGTCCAGGTCGCAATCGTCATGGGAAGCCAGTCGGACTGGCCCATTATCCGCCACGCCGCCGAAACGCTCGATGCGCTCGGCATCGCTTACGAGGCCCGCGTCATATCGGCGCATCGCACGCCCGACCGCTTGGCCGCGTTCGCCCGATCCGCGCGCGAGCGCGGGCTCAAGGTCATCATCGCGGCGGCCGGCGGGGCGGCCGCTCTGCCCGGAGCGATCGCCGCCTACACGTCTTTGCCGGTTCTCGGCGTGCCCATGGAGGGCTGGGCCGTGCACGGCATGGACGCGCTCTTGTCTATGGTTCAGATGCCCGCGGGCGTTCCCGTCGGCACGCTCGCCATCGGCAAGCCGGGGGCGATCAACGCGGCCCTGCTCGCGGCCGCGATCCTGGCGCTCGACGACGAGACGGTCGCCGCCGCGCTCGACGCCCGCCGGGCCGCGCAATCGGCGGCCGTGCCCGAGGTTCCGTCCGATCCAGCCTGAGCCCGGGCGCCCCCTTCCGCTGCGCGCCGCGGTGCTGGCCGCGGCGTCGCTCACCATTCTGATCTGGGGCGGCACGCCGGTGGTGACCAGGATCGCGGTCGGCGGGCTCGACCCATTGGCCGTGGGCGTCTTGCGCACCGTGCTCGCCGCGGCCTTCGCCCTGCCGGCGGTCATCTTCGGCGGCGTCCCGCGCCCGAGGACAAGGGCCGAGCGCGGGCTTCTCGCGCTTTCGGCCCTTGGCGGATTCGTCGCCTTCCCGCTCCTGTTCAGCCTTGGCCTTGCGCGGACGTCCGCCGCCCACGGCGCTTTGGTGCTGGCCGCGTTGCCGGTCTTCACCGGCCTCATCGCCGCCCTGTTCGAACGCCGCCTGCCGGGCGGGCGCTGGTGGCTGGGCGCGGCGGTGGCGCTCGCCGGCGAGGCCGCGCTGGTCGCTTTCCGTTTCGGCCTCGAGGGCGCGGGCGCGGGCCTTGTCGGCGACCTTTTGGTCGTTCTCTCTTGCGCGGGCGCGGCGCTCGGCTATGTGGCGGGCGGACGGCTGTCGCGCCGCCTCGGCGCTTGGCCGACGACGCTGTGGGGCCTGAGCGCAGGCGGCCTCGCCCTTCTGCCGGTTCTTGTCGTCGGGGGAGCGGGCCTCGACTGGACGGCCATCGGAGCGGAGGCATGGATCGCCGTTGGTTACCTCGCCTTCCTGGCCTCGATCCTGGCTTACGCGAGCTGGTACTGGGCGCTCGCCCAGGGCGGCTTCGCCCGGGTCGGCGCGGCCCAGTTCGTCCAGCCGGTGGTCGGGCTCGGGCTCGCGGCGCTCGTGCTGGCGGAGCCGATCACTCCGCCGCTCGCCGCTTCGGCGGCGACGATTCTGGTCGGAGTCGGGATCGCCCAGCGGCGTTGACGCCGAAGGGCCGGGCCGCGCTCAGCTTCGCGCGGCGCGGCGGCGCAAGGCGTTGCGCCAGCGCGCCGGGTCGGGGAACAGGGCGCGCAGGCGGCCGACGGCGGCGGGCAGCGTCAGCACGTCGTCGAGGCGACGGTCGAGGAAGGCCCAGGTCGCGGCGCTCCCCTCCGACCGGTCGTCGAGCCAGTAAAGAAGCGTCGCCACATAAATCCCGGCGAGCAGGGCGCGCTTGGTGTAGAAGCTGAAATCGGTCGCCGCGTCGCCGACCGCGCGCCAGATGGTGTCGATCGTACGATAAAGCGCGGCGAGCGCGCCCGGGGTCGCGGTCGGCAGAAACGCCCGCGCCATGGCGAGCCGAAGCGCCTCGCGGTCGTCGGCGTCGCGCTCGAGCCGGAGCCGCACCGCGCGCGCGATGCGGTCGCGAAGGCGAAGCCCGCTCAAGTCCTCTTCGGCGAGCCGCGCCTCGAGCGCCCGGTCGCCCTCGTTGGACCAGGCGGCGAGGAGCTCGGCGATCCCGCCGGGGAAAGCCCGGCGCGCGGTGGCCCAGTCGATTCCGGCGGCGCGGGCGCCCGCGCGCAACGCGCGCTCGGTCCAGCCGTCGAAAGGCACCTGATCGAGGGTCGCCTCGATCAAGGCGGCGCGAAGGCGGTCGAGATCCTCGGCGGCGGTCATTGCGCCGCCTCGCGCGCGCGGTCCGTCTCGTCGCCGTCCTGCGACGCGGCTTGGGCGGCGGCGCGGTAATGGCGAAGCTCGCTCTCGAAGACGAGCCGGGAGAGATCGCGCATCCGCATCGGATAAAGAACGCCGTCGAGGTGGTCGCACTCGTGCTGGACGACGCGCGCGTGCAGGCCCTCGACCTCGCGCATGATCCGCCGTCCTTCGAGGTCGAAGCCGGCGTAGCGCAGCCGTCGATAGCGGGGAACCAGGCCGCGCAGGCCGGGGAGCGACAGACAGCCTTCCCAACCCTCCTCCATCTCGTCGCCGAGGGGCTCGAGCTCGGGGTTGATCAGAACGGTGAGCGGCGGGCGCGCGCCTTCGCTCGCGCGATCGCCGGCGGCGTCCTCGGCGGGCGCGCGGAAGATCACGACCCGGGCCGAGACGTGGACCTGCGGCGCGGCGAGCCCAAGGCCTTGGGCGTCGACCATGGTCTCGACCATATCGGCGACCAGCGCGCGCGCCGCGGGCGCGGTCGGGTCCGCCACCGGCTCGGCCCGCCGGTAGAGCACGGGATGGCCCATGCGCGCGATTTTCAGGATGGCCATGGGACCACCGGGGCTTCGTCGTTCATACGAATCCTCTTAACCATTCAAGGCGAAAATCCCTCGTTCGTTCGCGCCCGCGCCGCCGCGGGGCTTCACAAGAACCATCGCCTATGGTATCAAGCGCCGCCCGAACTGATGAGGTGTTAATTGGTACAGGTCATCGTCCGCGACAACAACGTCGATCAGGCGTTGCGCGCGCTCAAAAAGAAGATGCAGCGCGAAGGCATCTTTCGCGAGATGAAGATGCGCCGCGCTTACGAGAAGCCTTCCGAAAGACGCGCGCGCGAGGCCGCCGAAGCGATCCGCCGCGCCCGCAAGCTCGCGCGCAAGCGCGCCGCGCGCGAAGGGTTGTAAGGGCTTCTCAGGCGTTCGGCGCAAGCGCCCGCACGGCCCAAGCTTCGCAGCCGGATCATCGTATGCAACAGCCGCCCTTTGGGGCGGCCGTTTGCGTTCGCCCCTCGGCCCGAGGACGCCGGTCGCGAGCCAGGGTCAGAAGCGGAAGCGGAGCTGCACCGTCGCGATGTCGATCGCGCTTTCGTACTCGCCCGAGAGGTTCCCGCGGAAGGTGTTGCCCGTTCCGCTCGTCTTCAACGCGACCGGGGCGTTGTCGAGGAAGATGTGGGTGTAGCCGAACGAGATCGCGAAGTTGGGCGTGATCGACTTGCTCGCGCCGAACGCGATCCAGACCCGATCGGTCCCCGGAATGCGCGGGGTGCGGTTGGCGTCGGGGATCGGGCTTTCGTCATAGGCGACGCCGCCCCGGAAGACCCAGCCGTTGTCCGGCTTGTAGGTGACGCCGAGCGCGCCGAACCAGCTATTGCGCCAACTTTCGTCGACAACGCTGTCGGCCTGGGCCGGATTGTCGAAGCGGACCCGAAGCTCCTTGAAGCGGCTCCAGCGGGTCCAGGCCGCCTCGGCCATCACCGCCCATTGCGGGCCGATCTCTTGATAGACGCCGAACGAGACGATCTCGGGAATCGTGATCGACGCCTTCGCGTCCGTCGGAACGAACTGGCCGGTCGCGCCCGAGATCCCCTGCCCGACCGCCCCGCCGAGGTCGAACCGCGCTTCGCCGTCGATCTCGTGCGAGACCTTCGAGCGGTAGCCCACGCCAAAGCGCGTGCCCTGCAACGGCTGAAAGATCGCGCCCAGGGTGTAACCGTATCCCCAGTCGGAGCCCTCGACGCGCGCGGCGCCGTCGTCCTGGGTCGGCACGCCGCCGAAAGCGCCCGCCGTCAGCACCTGGTCGATGGTGCCGAAATCGACGGCGTTCGTCAGCTCGGCCTTGATGTACTGGGCCTGGAGCCCCGCCGCGATGGAGACCACGTCGTTGACCTTATAGGAGACCACCGGGTTGATGTTGACGGTCTTGAGCTCGGACTTGAGCGCGTGGTAGCGCCCGATCCAGCCCGGGTCATAGTTGGTCGAAAGCCCCCAAGGCGCGGTCGCCCCGACGCCGAGCTTGACCCGCTCGGACAGATCCCACATGCCGTAGAGCGCCGGCGTCACGGCGTCGTCGGCGATGTCGCTTCCGCCGTTGCCGCCGCCGATCGCGCCGCTGAGAACGGTCGTCGCCGCGCCGTTCTTGAGCTCGGCCTGAGGCGCGATATAACTCGCGACCGCGATGACCTGGCTGCCCGACTGGAGCCCAAGCGCCGCCGAATTGAAGAACATGTCGCTAAGGTCGTGAGCGCCCGCGGACACGCCGGCGAAGGCGTTGCCGAGCGCCGCGCCGCTCTGCTCTTTGATCGCGAAGCCCGCCGCGTTCGCCTGAGACGACGCCAAAGCCACAAATCCGAAAGCGAGCCACGCCGCCCCGACGCCCTTCTTTCCAACCCACATTCGCGCCCCCTGCTTTTTTCTTAAGTTACGCGGCGTTAGAGAAAAAAAGAACTCCGCTTCACTGTCAATTCAAAAACCCTTGCGCACAGCGCCGCGCCTGCCCCGCCGAGAATCTCGGGGCCAGAGAAGACATGCTCACGAGCGCGCTTATCGCGGAAGGTTCGGAGCGCGCGCGGAAACGGCGGCCTCGGCCCTCCGGACGGTCGCCGTTCCCGGTCCGCGTTCCGAGCCGCGGTTCATCGGCCGGACGCGGTTACAGCGCCTTGACGATGTCCTCGACCATCTTCTTGGCGTCGCCGAACAGCATCATGGTGTTGTCGCGGTAGAACACCGCGTTGTCGATGCCGGCGTAGCCCGGCGACAGGCTGCGCTTGACGAACAGAACGGTCTTGGCCTTCTCCACATCGAGGATCGGCATGCCGTAGATCGGGCTCGACGGGTCGGTCTTGGCGGCCGGGTTGGTCACGTCGTTCGCGCCGATGACGAAGGCGACGTCGGCGGTCGCGAACTCGCTGTTGATCTCTTCGAGCTCGAAGACCTCGTCGTAAGGCACGTTGGCCTCGGCGAGCAGCACGTTCATGTGCCCCGGCATGCGGCCGGCCACAGGGTGGATGGCGTAGCGCACGTCGACCCCTTCCGCCTTGAGCGCGTCCGCCATCTCGCGCAGCACGTGCTGGGCCTGGGCGACCGCCATGCCGTAGCCCGGAACGATGATGACCTTGCTCGCGTTCTTGAGGATGAAGGCGGCGTCGTCCGCGCTGCCCGACTTGACCGAGCGGTCGCCGGCGGCCGCCGCGGGGCCTGCGCCCTCGGCGCCGAAGCCGCCGAGGATGACGTTGAAGAACGAGCGGTTCATCGCCCGGCACATGATGTAGCTGAGGATCGCGCCCGACGAGCCGACCAAAGCGCCGGTGATGATGAGGAGCGTGTTCTCGAGGGTGAAGCCGATGCCGGCCGCCGCCCAGCCCGAGTACGAGTTGAGCATCGAGATCACCACCGGCATGTCGGCGCCGCCGATGGGAATGATGATCAGAACCCCGACCAGGAAGGCGAGCGCGGTCATGGTCCAGAACACGGCCGGCGACTGGCCGACGCAGAAGACCACGACGAGGGCCACGATCACGAGGCCGAGCACGAGATTGAGCAGGTGCTGGCCCGGGAACACCACCGGCGCGCCCGAGACCAGGCCTTGAAGCTTCGTGAAGGCGACCACCGAACCCGAGAAGGTGATCGCGCCGATCACAACGCCGATGCTCATCTCGATCAGGCTCGGCAGGCGGATGTCGCCCACCGTGCCGATCCCGTAGGCGTCGGGGGCGTAGAAGGCCGCCGCGGCGACCATCACGGCGGCCAAGCCGACCAGGCTGTGGAAGGCGGCGACGAGCTGCGGCATCGCGGTCATCTGGATGCGCAGCGCGATAAAGGTTCCGATCACCCCCCCGATCACGAGCCCGAGAACGATGAGCCCGTAGCTGACGACCCCCGGCTCCAAAAGCGTGGTCGCGACCGCGATCACCATGCCGGCGATGCCGAACATGTTGCCGGGCCGGGCCGAGGTCGGCGACGAAAGCCCCTTGAGCGCCAGAATGAAGAAGATCGAGGCGACGAGATAGGCGATCGCGGAAAGATTCGCGGACACGGCGCGCCCCCCTATCTTTTCTTCTTGAACATTTCCAGCATACGCTGGGTCACGGTGAAGCCGCCGAAGATGTTGACCGCGGCGAGCGTGACGGCGATGAAGCCGGCGATCTTGGAGAAATTGATCTCGGCCGGGCCGGCCGCGATCAGCGCGCCGACGATGATGACGCTCGAGATCGCGTTGGTCACCGACATCA
>CAYYWV010000090.1:0-10042 GCA_964475385.1 uncultured Alphaproteobacteria bacterium
GTTCGCCGAGGACATGGAGGACCAGACCGGCAAGGGCAAGGCCAAGCCGGTCAAGGAATCGCAAGACCTGATCTCGATGATCGATTCGACCGGCCTGTGCCTGTTCACCACCGCCGGCTGGGGCGCCGAGGAGTACTGCAAGCAGATCGACGCCGCCTGCGAGGGCGAATGGACGGTCGAGCGGCTCAAGGAGATCGGCGAGCGAGTCTGGAACCTGGAGCGCATGTTCAACCTCGGCGCCGGGTTGACCGCCAAGGACGACGCCCTGCCGCCGCGGATGCTCAAGGAGCCCGCGCCTTCGGGCACGGCCAAGGGCAAGGTCAGCGAGCTCGACAAGATGCTGCCCGAGTACTATCGCGAGCGCGGCTGGACGCCCGACGGCGTGCCGACCAACGAAACGCTCGCCCGCCTCGGGCTGTAAACCGGGTTGGACGCCCGCGCCGGCCGCCGCGCCGGCCCCTCGCGCCCCGCCGGGGCCGAAACGGCGCTTCAGGGCCGCTCTGCGGCGGCCGGCGACGGGCGCGAAGCCGTGGAGTGCATGAGCGATGGACTATCTTATTCTCGGCGCCGGGCCGGCCGGCGTCATCGCCGCCGAGACCTTGCGCAGAACCGATCCCGAAGGCGCCGTCACCCTGGTCGGCGACGAGGGCGAGCCGCCGTACTCGCGGATGGCCCTTCCCTATCTGCTCGCCGGCAACATCGACGAGGCGGGCGCCCATCTCCGCCACGGCGACGGCCATTACGAGCGGCTCGGCATCCGATGCGTGGACGGGCGCGCCGTCTCGGTCGACGCCAAGGGCCGGAGCGTGACCCTGGACTCAGCCGAACGCCTCTCTTTCGACCGCCTGTTGATCGCCACCGGATCGCGCCCCCTGCGGCCGCCGATCCCTGGCATGGATCTCGCCGGGGTCGAAAACTGCTGGACGCTTGCGGACGCCCGCGCCATCGCCGCCCGCGCGCGCGCGGGCGCGCGGGTCGTGCTGATGGGCGCGGGCTTCATCGGCTGCATCGTGCTCGAGGCGCTGGCGCGCCGCAACGTCGCGCTGACCGTGGTCGAGATGGCCGACCGCATGCTGCCGCGGATGATGGACGAGACCGGCGGCGCGATGATCAAGCGCTGGTGCGAGGGCAAGGGCGTGCGGGTGCTGACCGCAACCCGGGTGACCGCGATCGAGAAGAAAGGCGACGGGCTCGCGCTCGCCCTCGACAGCGGCGAGACGCTTGAAGCCGACCTCGTGGTCTGCGCCACGGGGGTTGCGCCGAACGTCGATTTCCTCGACGGCAGCGGGATCGAGACCGACGCCGGCATCCTGGTCGACCACCGCCTCGAGACCAGCGTCCCCGGCGTCTTCGCCGCGGGCGACGTCGCCCAAGGCCCCGACTTTTCGACCGGCGAGCGCGCGGTGCACGCGATTCAGCCGACGGCGAGCGAGCACGGGCGCATCGCCGCGCTCAACATGGCCGGGCGCGAGACGCGTTACCGCGGCAGCCTGGCGATGAACGTGCTCAACACGCTGGGCCTGGTCTCGAGCTCCTTCGGCCTCTGGGACGGGGTCGACGGGGGCGAGACGGCGCGCGCGGTCGACGCCGCGGGCTTCAAGTACCTGCGCCTCAGCTTCGACGGCGACGTGGTGGTCGGGGCGCTCGCGCTCGGGCTGACCCAGCACGTCGGCGTCATCCGCGGCCTGGTCCAGACCCGGGTCCGGCTCGGGCCGTGGAAGGACGTGCTGCTCGCCGAGCCGCAGCGGGTGATGGACGCCTATCTCGAACGCACCCAGGCGCGCATCCCGGCGGTGGGCTGACCACGATGACGCAGGGGAACGGCGTGACGGAATGAAAATCACGGTCCGCACCAAAAGCACGCTCGCCCGCTTTCTGCCGCCGGGCTCGGACGGCGAGCAAGCGGTTGTCGACGTTCCCGAGGGCGCGAGTGCGGCGGACGTGATGGCCCGGCTCGGCTTTCCGCTCGACCAGCCCTATCTCGTGACCCTCAACGGGGCCTCGCTGCCGCGCGCCGAGCGCGCCACCCGTCCGCTCGCCGAAGGCGACGTCCTCGCCGTTCTGCCCCCCTTGCGCGGCGGCTGAGGGGCCGCCTAAACGGATTACGTTCGCACACGGAGACACGGACCATGGTTGACATCGACAACGTTTGCGCGGCGCTCGGCCTTGAGGCCGGAGGCTTGCGCGGCGGCGCGCTTGCGGTGCGCACGCCTATCGACGGGTCTGAGATCGCCCGCCTCGACCCCCACCCGCCCGAGGCGGTCGGCGACGCGGTGGGGCGCGCGGCCGCGGCCTTCAAGGCCTGGCGCATGACGCCCGCGCCGCGCCGGGGCGAACTGATCCGCCTGTTCGCCGAAGAGCTGCGCGCGCACAAGGACGACCTCGGCCGCCTGGTCACCATCGAGTGCGGCAAGATCCTCGAGGAAGGCAAGGGCGAGGTCCAAGAGATGATCGACATCTGCGACTTCGCGGTCGGTCTCTCGCGCCAGCTCTACGGCCTCACCATCGCCTCCGAACGGCCGCGCCACAAGATGATGGAGACCTGGCACCCGCTGGGGCCGGTCGCGGTGATCACCGCGTTCAACTTCCCCGTCGCGCCCTGGGCGTGGAACTTCGCGCTCGCCATCGTCTGCGGCGATCCCGTGATCTGGAAGCCGTCGGAGCTCACGCCGCTCTCGGCGCTCGCCTGCGAGCGCCTGTTCGCGCGCGCCGTCGCGCGCTTCGGCGACGACGCCCCGGCCGATCTTCTCCAGGTGGTCGTCGGCGCGCGCGACGTGGGCGAGCGCCTGATCGACGATCCGCGCGTGCCGCTCGTGAGCGCGACGGGAAGCTGCCGCATGGGCCGCGCCGTGGCCGAGCGGGTGGCCCGGCGGCTCGGGCGGTCGCTCCTCGAGCTCGGCGGCAACAACGCGATGATCGTCGCGCCGTCGGCCGATCTCGACCTCGCGGTCCGCGCGATCCTGTTCAGCGCCGTCGGCACCGCGGGCCAGCGTTGCACGACGCTGCGGCGTCTGATCGCGCACGAGGACGTCTACGACGCGCTGCTCCCCCGGCTCAAGAAGGCCTACGAATCGGTCGCCATCGGCGACCCGCTCGCCCCGGGCACGCTGGTCGGCCCCCTGATCCACGGCGACGCCTTCGCCCGCATGCAAGAGACGCTCAAGACGGTGGCCGGCGAAGGCGGCCGGGTTTTCGGCGGCGGCCGCGTGCTCGAAGACCGCTACCCCGACGCCTATTACGTCGCGCCCGCCATCGTCGAGATGCCGGCCCAGACCGACACCGTGCGCGAGGAGACCTTCGCGCCCGTCCTCTACGCCATGCGCTACCGCGATTTCGACGAAGCGATCGCGATTCACAACGACGTGCCCCAGGGGCTGTCGTCCTGCATCTTCACCACCGACCTGCGCGAGGCCGAGCGGTTCCTCTCGGCGGAAGGCAGCGACTGCGGCATCGCCAACGTCAACATCGGCCCGAGCGGCGCCGAGATCGGCGGCGCCTTCGGCGGCGAGAAGGACACCGGCGGCGGCCGCGAATCGGGCTCGGACGCCTGGAAGAGCTACATGCGGCGGGCGACGAATACGATCAACTACTCGAACGAGCTGCCGCTCGCCCAGGGCATTCGCTTCGGCGACGACGCCTGAGATCGACGCAGGCCGACCGCTACCCCGCCTCGGCGGTCTCCTCGACCGGGTTGCCGCCGAGCCCGCGCAACGCTTCGATCAGCGCCTCGGTGGCGGCGGCGAGGCGCGCCTCGTCGATCGAGCGCAGCACCAGCTTCACGCCGAAGCTGCGGCTCCGATAGTAGGGATAGCTTCCGATCTCGACCCCTTGGTGGGCGGCCTCGATCCGGGCCAGGGTCTCGGCGATGGTCCCTTCGGGCAGATCGACCGCGACCGAGCGGCTGCGGACCGGATCGCCGCCGACCAGGCGGTGCTTCACGCCTTCGAACATGGCCTGCATGATCCGGGGCACGCCGGCGAAGACGAAGACGTTCTCCATCCGAAAGCCGGGCGCGCCCGAGACCGGGTTCTCGACCAGCTCGGCGCCCGCCGGCATGTCGGCCATCGAGAGCCGCGCTTCGTTGAGCGTATGCTCGCTGTCGGCGTAGAAGCGCTCGAGGATCGCGACCGCCTGAGGGTTGCGCTCGCACGGAACGCCGAAAGCGCGGGCGACGGCGCGGGCGGTGATGTCGTCGTGGGTGGGGCCGATGCCGCCGGTGGTGAAGACGTAATCGCAGCGCGCGCGCAAAGCGTTCACCGCCTCGGCGATCGCGGCCTCGTCGTCGGCCACGACCCGCGCCTCGATCAGGCGAACGCCGATCGCATTGAGGCCACGCGCGAGATAGGCGAGATTGGTGTCCTGGGTGCGCCCCGAAAGGATCTCGTTGCCGATGATGACCACGCCCGCGGTCACGATTCGCGTCATGATGCCCGCCCCTGAGGAAAGATGCGGCATCATAGCGCAAACCCGCATGGCCATCGCAACCGCCCTACGCAGGGTTCGCGAACAAGTCGTAAAGCGCTTGCAGCTTCTCCCGGCGTTTGCGGTTGAACATCTTGTTGGCCGGGGTATCGGGCCGGGGTTTCCAGGCGTCGCCGAGCCGGGCGAGCGCATCGTCGAACCTCCAGCGGTGCGCGAACCGACGCCCATCGAGTTGGTCGAGGGCCGCCCGTTCTTCGGGCGAGAGAAAATCTTCGTCGAGGCGCGCGAGCCTGCGGAGATCGACCGTCAACGGCGTGGCTTCGGCAAGGTCGGCGAGGCGGCGCAACGCCCCTGACGGCAGGTCGGCCCGTTGTCTGACGGCATCGGTAAACGCACGGGCCGATTCGAAACGCTGTCCTGCGATCTCCCAAAGCGGCGGGGCGACGACGCCATCTTCCGCCGCCCGGGTGAGAACCTCATCCGACAGCGCGAACGAGCGGGGTTTATAGACCTCCTGGTCGAAAACATTCTGAAGGAAGAAAAGAGCAAAAAAGCAGATCACCCCGGCGATGATGGGCGTTGTCACCCAACCGCCGGCGATCCCGGCGAGAAGCCGGTAGCGAATCCGCCGCCCGCCTTGGACGAGACCGATCCCGATGACGGCGCCGATCACCGCTTGCGAGCTCGACACCGGAACCAGCGGGATCGTCGGCAGACCGGCCGAAGCGAGCAGTCGTTCGAGCCCGCGCGAAGCGAACAGGAACAACACGATCGAGTGGGCCACCACGACCACGAAGGCGGCGACCGGCGACATCGGCATCAGATCGCGCCCGACGGTCAGCATCACGCGTTTCGAGTAGGTGATGACGCCGGCGGCGATGGCGAGCCCGCCGAGAAGGAAAAGCTGCTGGGTCGAGGAAACCGTCCACAGCCCGTCGATGGTGAACGGCGTGAACGGCGATACCGGCACGAACACGCCCATGACATTGGCGATGTTGTTCGCGCCCAGGCTGTAGGCGCCGAAAGCGCCGGCCAGAATCAGCCCGGCCCGGGTGTAGGCGTCGAGGCGCAGAAGATGGAGCTTCATGCGCCGCAGCGCGCCCTTGAGGCCCCAGTACAAAAGGCCCGCGACCACTGCGGCGAGGGAAGGCCCGATCAACCAGGTCGAGACCAGAACGAACAAGGTGTCCGTATCGGTGGGCGACCCGGAGAACAGGTTCCAACCCACGATCGCGCCGACGATCGCCTGGGTGGTCGAGACCGGAACGCCGATCTTGACCATGGAATAGACCGTGACCGCGGCCGACAGCGCGACCGTGAAAGCCCCCGGAATGGCGTTCACCGTTCCCAGCTTGCCCAAGGTGTGCGAGGCGCCGGTTCCGCTGACCACCGCGCCAAGGATGACGAAGACGCTGCAAATCGTCGCCGCGGTCGCAAACCGCAGCATGCGCGTGCCCACGGCGGTGCCGAATACGTTCGCCGCATCGTTGGCGCCCAACGACCAGCCCAGGAAAAGACCGCTCGACAGAAACAGGAACGCCGCCGCCACGATCCCAACCTACCGTTGAATGGCGATCGAAAATGCAGGCCCCCCCGCGCGGACCGCGACGACGGGCTCGGGGCGGTTCGGTCCGAACGGTTCGATCGCAAACTGCATCATGACGCCTTCGCAGGTCTCGAGATTGGAACCATCCCCGAGAGGGTCGGGAACGCCGCCGCGAACGTCAGCGGTTCACCCGGAACAGGGTGTAAAGAGTTTTCAGCTTTTCCCGGAGCTGCCGGTTGAACAACTTATTCGCTTTGGTCTCGGGTAACGGCTTCCAGACGTCGCTGAGACGGGCGAGCGCGTCTCCCAACATCCAACGATGCGTGAACCGGCGGCCATCGAGGCGGGCGAGCGCGGCCCGCTCCTTCGCCGAAAGAAAGCCCTCGCCGAGAGTCGCAAGCTTGCGAAGGTCGACCTCGAGCGGGTCGATCTCGGCGATGTCGGCGATCCGACGAAGCGTTTTCGGTGAGAGCTCGGCCCGCTGATCGAGGGCGTCGACGAGGGCGCGCGCCGAATCGAACCGAGCGCCGGAAAGCGCGCGAAACGGTGCAACGGCGATGCCCTCGGCCGCAACCCGTTCGAGCACGACGTCCGAGAGCTCGAACGTTCGCGCCCGATAGACCTCTTGGTTGAACACGTTCTGAAGGAAGAACAGGGCGATGAAAGAGACCAGCCCGGCGATGATGGGCGTCGTGATCCAGCCGCCTGCGATCTCGCCAAGAACGCGGTACCGGATGCCGCGGCCTCCTTTCACGAGGCCGATGCCGACGACGGCGCCGATCACCGCCTGCGAGCTCGACACCGGAACCAACGGGATCGTCGGCAGATCGGCCGAGGCCAAAAGATGCTCGAGCCCCTGGGAAGCGAACAGAAACAGCACGATCGAATGGGCCACCACGACCACGAAGGCGGCGACCGGCGAGAGCGGCGTGAGCTCACGCCCGACCGTGAGCATCACCCGCTTCGAATACGTGATCACACCGACGGCGATGGCGAGCCCGCCGAGAAGAAAAAGCTGTTGGGCCGAGGAGACCGTCAGCAGAGCGCCAAGGTTGAACGGCGTGAACGGCGATACCGGCACGAACACGCCCATGACATTGGCGATGTTGTTCGCGCCCAGGCTGTAGGCGCCGAAAGCGCCGGCCAGAATCAGCCCGGCCCGGGTGTAGGCGTCGAGGCGCAGAAGATGGAGCTTGACCCGGCGCAAGAGCGCCCCCATGCCCTTGTACATGCCTCCGGCGAAAACCGCGGCAAGCACCGGAGAGATCACCCACGCCAAAACCAGGGTGAGCAACGTGGCGGTGTCGGTCAAAGAATCCGAAAACAGGTTCCAGCCGACGATCGCGCCGACGATCGCCTGGGTGGTCGAGACCGGAAGCCCGGCCTTGGTCATCATGTAGACGGTGGCCGCGGCCGAGAGCGCGACCATGAACGCCCCCGGGATGGCGTTCACCGCGCCCAGCTTGCCTAGCGTGTTGGCGGCCCCTGCGCCGCTGATCACCGCACCGAGAACGACGAACACGCTGCAGATCGCGGCGGCGGTCGCGAAGCGCACCATGCGCGTGCCCACCGCCGTGCCGAACACGTTCGCCGCGTCGTTGGCGCCCAGCGACCAGCCCAGGAAAAGACCGCTTGAGAGGAATAAGAGGGCCGCAGCCTCCATCTCTCTGCCCTACCCGCGCGCGACGCTCAGATCGAGCGCTTGATCGCGTAGATCGCCAGCCTGTCGGCAACGTCCTCGGCGGTGTCGGCGATGTCGTCGATGTGCTCGACGAAACGTCTGAGCTGATTCTTGCGGCTCAGGTCCATGTCGCCGCCGAAGATCGCCATCTTGAGGCGGGTCGAGATCTTGTCGGCCTCTTTCTCGAAGAACATGACCTTGTGCATGTGGTCCGGCACCGCATCGATGTCGCGGAAGAAGGCGCGCGACGCCGAGACCAAGGCGTCGACCGAGTTGACCGAGGCGTCGACGAGATCGGTGAAATCGCTCTGGAACTGTTCGGGGATCTCGGGTTTCTCGATTGCGAACTGCCACAGAGCGCCTTCGCAGATGTTAAGGATCTGGTCCATGTTTTCGAGAAGGCCGAGAACGTCGCCGCGGGCGTCGGGAATCAGGGTCTGGCTGTATAGCCGCCGTTCGATCGAGCGCCTGAGATCGTCGCCGCGGCTTTCGAGATCGTTGACCTGGCGAAGCTTGTCGTCGAACGCTTGCCGGTCGCCAGAAATGTAGAACTTGATTCCGAGGCCAAAGGCCATGGCGCCCTGGTCAACGGTATCGCAGAAAGCGTCGATCTGGGCTTCGAGCTCCTTGGTCTTGCTGAAGATTGCGAATTTTTTCACGGCACTTCCTGTTCTTGTTCTTCGCTCTTTCGGGAGAAGCGTTTACCCGGTCCCCCGGTCGTTATAACGGCCGAGGCGAAGGCCGTCCCGTATTCGTTCACGCGCGGGCGGCGTCCTCGGCCGCGAAGCAATCGTCGAGGATGTCGAGCGCGGCATCCATCTCGTCGGGCCCGATCACGAGCGGCGGGGTCAAGGTGAGCACGTTGCCCATGGTGAGCTTGAAGCTTAGGCCGCGGTCGAGCGCGCGGTAAAGAACCCGCTCGGCGGCGGCGGCGTCCGGCGCCTTGGTCTCCGGGTCGGTCACGATCTCGATCCCCATCAATAACCCGATCCCGCGTACGTCGCCGATCAGCGCGTGCCGCCGCTTCAATTCATGAAGACGGCTCAGCGCTCGCGCGCCTTGGACGCGCGCGTTCTCGACCAAGCCCTCGTCCTCGATGATCTCGACGGTGGCGAGCGCCGCCCGACACAAGAGCGGGTTCTTTTCATGGGTATAGTGGCCGATCGCGCGATCCGGGGCAAGATCGAGGTCTTCGCGCGCGATCACCGCGGCGATCGGCAGCGCTCCGCCGCCGAGCGCCTTGCCGAGCACCAGAATATCGGGCGCGACGCCGAAATGCTCGCAGACGAACATGCGCCCGGTCTTGCCGAGCCCGGTCGGAATCTCGTCGAAGATCAACAGCGCCCCGGTCTCGTCGCAGGCTTGGCGCACAGCGCGCCAGTAGTCGGGCGGCGGCAGATAAGGCACCGAGCGAACGGGCTCGGCGATCACCGCCGCGACGTCGCCTTCCTTCTCAAGCACATAGCGAAGGTAGTCGGCGCAGGCCATCCGACAGCGTTCGAGATCGGGCCGACCGTCGATATCGGGGTGCCCATAGGGACAGCGGTAGCAAGCAAAGGGCGCAACGTGCTCGGTTCCGGCGAGCAGCGGGCCGATCGGACCCGAGCGAAAGGTCGCCTCGCCGCCCACGCTCGCGCCCGCAAAGCCCGCGCCGTGAAACGAATCCCAGAACGAGACCGTCTTGAACCGCCCGGTCGCCGCCCGCGCGAGCTTGAGCGCGATCTCGATCGCGTCCGATCCCGACGGCGCGAACAACACCTTGGACAGAGGATCGGGCGCGATCTCGGCGAGCTTGCGGGCAAGCGCGATAGCCGGCTCGCAGGTGAAACGCCGCGGGGCGAACGGCAGGGTTTCGAGCTGATCGCGGATCGCGGCGATCAGCTTGGGATGCGCGTAGCCGATATGATGGGCGCTGTTGCCGTGGAAATCCATATACCGCCGGCCCGCCGTGTCTTCGATCCAGATGCCTTCGGCGCGCCTGACGACATCGAGACAGGGCGACGACAACGACTGATGAAGGAAGTAGCGCGCATCTTCGTCGAGAAGAGCGCGGGTGGCGGCATCGATATGATCCTTCTGCCAAATCGCCCGATGGGGCGAAAGGTTGCTCTCGCCTTCGAGGCGATCGATCGCACTCGCTGGGCGAGTTGAGTCCGTCTTGTGCGGCTTGGTCATGCGACGATTCGTCATCACCTCCGATCAAGGAACCCGCGGACGCGCGGCCGAGTAACGGTTTCCAGGCGCCGAGGCTCGCCGACTCGCAAGCCCGAGGCAAATTAGATTTGCCGCGGTATTCTATAAGTCAAACTTATCAAATAAGATTAGCCGCGCAGTCAATCTAATAATCCAGAGTTCGGACTGGCCGTTCCCTGGGTCCGGGCTATCTTGTTCGC
>CAYYWV010000091.1:0-10025 GCA_964475385.1 uncultured Alphaproteobacteria bacterium
CGACTGGGCGCCGATGATGCTGCGCGTCCGCCCGGCGCAGTTGACGACCACGGTGGTCGCCGGATCGGGCGCGATGTCGTGGACGCGATAGACGAGCTCGGCCCCGGGCACGCAGACGCCGCCCGGGATGTTCATGCGCGCGTACTCGTCCATGGGCCGGCTGTCGAGGATCACGATGTCTTCGCCGGCGTCGAGCCTGCGGGCCAGCGCGGCGGGCGCGATATGCGGCGTGCCGTAATGCTTTTCGACGAACTCGCCGAACGCCTTGCTGGGGACGTTGACGCCGGCGAACAGGGCGTAGCCCGCGGCCTTCCAGCCTGTGGTCCCGCCTTCGAGCACGGCGACATTGTCGTAGCCGAGCGTCGCGAGCCGCCGGGCGGCGCGCGGCGCCAGCTCGTCGTCGCCGCCGTCGCACAGAACGATGCGGCAGCGCCTTCGCGGCACCAGGGCGGCGATCCCGAGCTCGAGCCGGCTCAGGGGCAGGGAGACGGCGCGCAGGATATGGGCGCGGCAAAACGCCCCTTCCTCGCGCACGTCGAGAAGCGCGATCTCGTCGCCGTCGGTCAGCATGGCGTGCAGGCGGGCGGGGGATACGCTGTGCGGCATAGCGGCGGCGCGGCGCTGTGGCGGACGCTGGGCAGTCTAAAACAAAACTTTCAAGAATAAACCGCGCGCGTTGCGTCCCTTGGCGGGCCGGGGGGCGGATATGCTCTAATGCGAAGTCGGATCGGCCGTTGGGCCGGCGTCCGGCTGTCCGCGGGACGGGGCAAGGAAAAAGATCATGCGAGGGGGTCGCAGGGGAGAGAAGAGATGTCCGAGACCACGAACGACAAGAGCAGAAACGATACCCGGCCCATGGCCGACGAGACCCGGATCGTCACCGCCGGCCGCAAGCAGGCCAAGGCGCTTGGGCTGGTCAACCCGCCGGTCTATCACTGCTCGACCGTATTGCGGCCGAGCCTCGCCGCCCAGCGCGAAGCGGTCGCGGCGCGCAAGCGCGGCGAGCGTATTTTCTATTACGGCCGCGAGGGTTCGCCGACCGCGCGCGCGCTCGAGGACGCGATGGCGGCGCTCGAAGGCGCGCATGATTGCCTCGCCTTCTCGTCGGGGCTTGGGGCGATCTCGACCGCGCTTCTCGCCTGCGTTTCCGCCGGCGACCATATTCTGGTGACCGACGGGGTCTATAACCCGGTCCGTGTTTTCTGCGATTCCATGCTCGCGCGTCTCGGCGTCGAGACCACCTATTACCCGCCCCGGATCGGCGCTGGCGTCGCCGAGCTGATCCGTCCCAACACCCGCGTGGTCTACGTCGAATCGCCGTCGTCCCAGACCTTCGAGATGCAGGATTTGCCGGCGATCGCCGCGGCCGCCCACGAGCGCGGCGCGCTCGTTCTGGTCGACAACACCTGGGCGACGCCGTATTTCCACAAGCCGCTCGCGCTCGGCGCCGACCTGTCGATCCAGGCGGCGACCAAGTATATCGTCGGCCACTCGGACGCCATGCTGGGCACGGTCGCCGCCACCGAGGCGGCCTGGCCGCTCTTGCGGGACGCGACCCGGGCGCTCGGCCAGTGCGCCGGCCCCGACGATCTCTACCTCGGGCAGCGGGGGCTGAGGACCATGGCGGTCCGGCTCCGCCATCAGGGGGCGGCGGGGATCGCCTTGGCCCAGTGGCTCAAGGAACGGCCCGAGGTCGCCCGGGTGCTCCATCCGGCGTTGGCGGACGATCCCGGCCACGCCATCTGGAAGCGCGACTTCACGGGCGCCTCGGGGCTGTTCTCGGTGGTGCTCAAGCCCTGCTCCGACGAGGCGCTCGCCGCCATGGTCGACGGCCTCGCCTACTTCGGGATCGGCGCTTCCTGGGGCGGTTACGAAAGCCTGGTTCTGCCCGTGCGGCCGGTGCGCACGGCGACGCGCTGGACGTCCGAAGGACCGGTGCTCAGGCTCCACGTCGGGCTCGAGGCGCTCGACGATCTCAAGGCCGATCTCGACGCGGGCTTCGCGCGCTTGGCCAAGGCGTCTATATAGAAGGCATGGGAGCAACCACGGCGAACCAGCAACGGACGGCGGCGCGTTCGCCGGGCGCGCCGATGGCGCTTCAGCCCGCGCGGGCGCGGGCGCGGTTCCGCCTGGTCTCGGACTACCGGCCGGCGGGCGACCAGCCCGAGGCCATCGAGGCGCTGGTCAAGGGCGTCGAGGCCGGCGAGCGCGACCAGGTGCTGCTCGGCGTCACCGGCTCGGGCAAGACTTTCACCATGGCCAAGGTGATCGAGCGCCTCGGCCGGCCGACGCTGATTCTCGCCCCCAACAAGACGCTCGCGGCCCAGCTCTATGGCGAGATGAAGGGGTTCTTCCCCGACAACGCGGTCGAGTACTTCGTCTCCTATTACGACTACTACCAGCCCGAGGCCTATGTCCCGCGCACCGACACCTATATCGAGAAGGACGCCTCGATCAACGAGCAGATCGACCGCATGCGCCACTCGGCGACCCGCGCGTTGCTCGAGCGCGACGACGTGGTGATCGTGGCCTCGGTCTCGTGCATCTACGGCATCGGCTCGGTCGAGACGTATTCGGAGATGACGATCGCGCTCGAAGTCGGGCAGAGCGTGGACCGGGCCGCGCTTTTGCGCCGCTTCGTCGAGCTTCAGTACCGGCGCAACGACGCCGCCTTCGGACGCGGGTGCTTTCGGGTGCGCGGCGATTCGATCGAGATCTTTCCCGCCCACTACGAGGACCGGGCCTGGCGGTTGAGCCTGTTCGGCGACGAGATCGAGGAGATCGTCGAGTTCGACCCGCTGACCGGCGAGCGCACCGCGCGGCTCGATGCGATCAAGGTCTACGCCAACAGCCACTACGTGACCCCGCGGCCGACGCTGCGCCAGGCGATCGTCGGCATCCGCGCCGAGCTCGCCGAGAGGCTCGCCTGGCTGCGCGAGCGCGGCAAGCTGCTCGAGGCCGAACGGCTCGAGCAGCGCACGACCTTCGACCTCGAGATGCTGGAGACCACCGGCCACTGCGCCGGGATCGAGAACTACTCGCGCTATCTCACCGGGCGCGCCCCGGGCGAGCCGCCGCCGACGCTGTTCGAGTACCTGCCCGAGAACGCGCTCGTCTTCGTCGACGAGAGCCACGTCGCCGTGCCCCAGCTGGGCGGCATGTTCCGGGGCGACTTCAACCGCAAGTCCACGCTCGCCGAGTACGGCTTCCGGCTGCCGTCCTGCGTGGACAACCGGCCGCTCAAGTTCGAGGAGTGGGACGCCATGCGGCCCCAGACCATCTTCGTCTCGGCGACGCCGGGGCCGTTCGAGCTCGGGCGCACGGGCGGGGTCTTCGTCGAGCAGGTGATCCGCCCGACCGGGCTGATCGACCCGGTCTGCATCGTGCGTCCGGTCGAGAACCAGGTCGACGACCTGCTCGCCGAGTGCCGGGCCGCGGCCGCGAAAGGACAGCGCGTGCTGGTGACCACGCTCACCAAACGCATGGCCGAGGATCTCACCGAGTACATGCACGAGGCGGGAATTCGGGTGCGCTACCTGCACTCGGACATCGACACCCTCGAGCGGATCGAGATCATCCGCGACCTGCGCCTCGGCGCCTTCGACGTGCTCGTCGGCATCAACCTTCTGCGCGAGGGGCTCGATATCCCCGAATGCGCGTTGGTCGCGATTCTGGACGCCGACAAGGAGGGGTTCCTGCGCTCGCGCACCTCGCTGATCCAGACCATCGGCCGGGCCGCGCGCAACGTGGACGGCCGGGTGATCCTTTACGCCGACGTCATGACCGACAGCCTCAAGGCGGCGATCGAGGAGACCAACCGCCGCCGCGCCAAGCAGGAGGCCTACAACCGCGCCCACGGGATCACGCCCGAAAGCGTGCGCAAGCAGGTCGCCGACATTCTCGATTCGGTGTTCGAAAGCGACTACGTCACCGTGGACGCCGGCGACGAGGCGACGCGCCATCTCGTCGGCCACAACCTCAAGGCCCATATCGCCGATCTGGAGAAGCGGATGCGGGCGGCGGCCGCGGATCTCGAGTTCGAGGAGGCGGCGCGACTGCGCGACGAGATCCGCCGCCTCGAAAGCGTCGAGCTCGGGGTGCCCGCGCGCCCGCGCGCGCGCAAAGGGTTCGGTCGGCCGGGCCAAGCCTACAGCCGCGAGCGCGGCGGCGCGGCGCGGGGCAAGCGCGCCAAGAAACGCCGCCGCGGACCGTGAGCGCTCAGGCGCGGGGCGATTCGTCGATTGTCGAAGACGCCCGGTCCGGCTATATCCCGAGCGATCGCACCCACGCAGCAGGGCCATGATCGCGCCGTTTCTCTCCTTTGCTCGTTTGGTCCTGGGAGCGGTCCGAGACCTGGCGCCGATCATTCTGGTCATCGCCTTTTTCCAGATCATCGTTCTCAAAGAGCCGCTTCCCGATCTCGATCGTCTGGCGGCGGGGCTCGCGCTGGTGACGTTTGGGCTCGCGCTGTTCGTCCAGGGGCTCGAGATGGGGCTGTTCCCGATCGGCGAGGCGATGGCCGACGCGTTCGCGCGCAAGGGAAGCCTCGCCTGGCTGATGGCCTTCGCCTTCGCGCTCGGCTTCGGCACCACGATCGCCGAGCCGGCGTTGATCGCGGTCGCGGGCGAGGCTGCGCAAGCGGCGGGCGAGGGAGGCGTGATCGCCGATACCGCCCCGGCGCGCGAGGCTTACGCCGAGGGGCTCCGCTACACGGTTGCGGTTTCTGTGGGGGTTGCGCTGATGCTGGGCGTGGTGCGCATCCTCAAGGGCTGGCCGATCCAGTACTTCATAATCGCCGGCTATGCGCTGGTGGTGATCCTGACCGTCTTCGCGCCGGCCGAGATCGTGGGCATCGCCTATGATTCGGGCGGCGTGACGACCTCGACCGTCACGGTGCCGTTGGTCGCGGCGCTCGGCGTCGGGCTCGCGCGCGTGATCCGCGGCCGCAACCCGATGATCGACGGTTTCGGGCTGGTTGCGCTTGCGAGCCTGACGCCCATCGTCTTCGTGCTCGTCTACGGCATGGCGGTGTAAGAGCGCGATGGAGGGGGTTTCGACGATCGGCGCGACGCTTCTCGACACTGCGCTCGATGTCTTGCCGATCGTTGTCATTCTCCTCTTTTTCCAGCTTGCTGTCTTACGCCGCCCGCCCGCCAATCCGAGGCGGATCGTCATTGGCTTCGTCTATGTAGTGATCGGGTTGGCGCTGTTTCTGGTCGGGCTCGAACAGGCGCTGTTTCCGCTCGGCGAGATCATGGCCAAGCAGCTCACCGCGCGCGTCTTTTCGACAGCGGCGGGGCCGGCGCCGGGTTGGGGCGATTACTTTTGGGTCTACGCCTTCGCCTTCGCGATCGGCTTTTCGACCACGGTGGCCGAACCGGCGCTGATCGCGGTCGCGATCAAGGCGCGCGAGGTCTCGGGCGGAACGCTGAACGCTTGGGGGCTGCGGCTGGCGGTCGCGACCGGCGTGGCGGCGGGGGTCGCGCTCGGCAGCTTCCGGATCGTCACCGGCGCGGCCCTTCCTTGGTATATCATCGCGGGCTATGTGGTGGTGATCGTCCAGACCCTGTTCGCGCCCCGCGCGATCGTGCCGCTGGCCTATGATTCGGGAGGCGTGACGACCTCGACCGTGACGGTGCCGCTGGTCGCCGCGCTCGGGCTCGGGCTGGCGAATGCGATTCCCGGCCGCAACGCTCTGATCGACGGCTTCGGGCTGATCGCGTTCGCGAGCCTGTTTCCCATCATGACGGTCATGGGCTATGCCCAGATCGTCGCCTGGCGCGAAGAACGCGCCGCCCGTCGACGGCCGAAGGAGGAATAGACGCTCCTCAGGAGGTGCAGATGAAGTTCAAGCTGATCATGGCCATGGTGGACAATCACCAGACCGAGACCGTGCTCGCCACCGCGCGCGCCGAGGGCGCGACCGGCGCGACGGTCATCACCTGCGCGCGCGGCGAGGGGCTGAAGCCGGCCAAGACCTTCCTCGGCCTCGAGCTCACCGGGCAGCGCGACGTGGTGCTGCTCTTGGTCGAGGAGCATCTCGGCCGCGCGATCCTTGAGCGCATCGCCGAGGTTTGCGAGTTCGACGAGACGCCGGGGACCGGAATCGCTCTTCAAATCGATATCGAGGACGCCGTGGGGCTCGCTTCTCAAATCGAGACGATCTGCTGCGAGATCGAGGATCAGCTATGACCGGAAACGAACAAGACTACGTGCGGGTGCGCACGGTGATGACGCCGTCGCCGCGTCGGATCGACGGGCTCGCGACGGTCGCCGAGGCCGTCGCGCTGATGAGGCGCGAGGGCATCTCCTCGTTGGTCATCGACCGCCGCCACGAAGGGGACGAGTTCGGGCTCGTCACCGTCACCGATATCGCCGCCAAGGTGGTCGCCAGCAACCGTTCGCCGGCGCGCACCAACGTCTACGAGATCATGTCGAAGCCCGTGCTGACGGTGGATGCGAACATGGACATCAAATACGCGACCCGCTTTCTGTCGCGCTTCCGCGTCTCGCGCGCCCTGGTGACCGAAGGCGGCGAGCTGGTCGGCATTGTGACCACGCGCGATATGGTGCTGCGCTGCCTTTGCGATCCGCCGTCCAAGGACTGATCGAGACGCGGGCGGCTTGACGGTCCCGCCCGCCGCCTTATCTCGCCGTCAGGGCTGCGACGCTAAGACACTCTATGGGAGGACGGAATGGACGAAGACGTTTTCAATATGTCGGTGCGCAAGTTCCTCAAAAAGTTGGGCGTGACGGCTCAGCGCGAGATCGAGGCCGCGGTGCGCCAAGCGCTCGCCGACGGCCGGCTCGCAGGGTCCGAGAAGCTGCCCGCCCGGGCGCGAGTCACCATCGAAGGGCTTTCCGGGGAGATCGCGGTCGAAGGCGAGATCGCGCTGCGCTGAGAAGAAGCGCCAAGCCCTCCGCATCGTCCGGTTGCGCGGCCCGAGCGGCGGGCTTAAGGTGCGAGCGATTCCTACCTCCATCCATCGGATGAGCGCGCCATGAGCTTCCTCGCCGCCCGCCTCGACCGCATCAAGCCGTCGCCGACCATCGCCGTCTCCACCCGCGCCGCCGAGCTGCGCGCCGAAGGGCGCGACGTCATCGGGCTCGGCGCGGGCGAGCCCGACTTCGACACCCCCGACAACATCAAGGAGGCCGCCTGCCGGGCCATCGCCGAAGGCCAGACCAAGTACACGCCGGTCGACGGGACGCCCGCGCTGAAGGAGGCGATCGCCGCCAAGTTCAAGCGCGAGAACGGGCTCGACTACGCGCCCCAGCAGATCACCGTCGGCTCGGGCGGCAAGCACGTCATCTTCAACGCCTTGCTCGCGACCCTGGACCCGGGCGACGAGGTCATCGTGCCCGCGCCCTACTGGGTCTCCTATCCCGACATGGTGCTGCTCGCCGGCGGCGCACCGGTGTTCGTCGCTTGCCCTGCCGAGAACGGCTTCAAGCTCCGGCCCGAAGACCTCGAGCGCGCGATCACCAAGCGCACCAAGTGGCTGATCCTGAACTCGCCGGGGAATCCCTCGGGCGCGGCCTATACGCGCGACGACCTCGCCGCGCTGGCCGAGGTGCTGATGCGCCATCCCCACGTCTGGGTGCTGAGCGACGACATGTACGAGCACCTGGTCTACGACGGCTTCGTCTTCCACACCATCGCCCAGGTCGAGCCCGGCCTCTATGAGCGCACGCTCACCATGAACGGGGTCTCCAAGGCCTACGCCATGACCGGCTGGCGGATCGGTTACGCCGGCGGCCCGCGCGACCTGATCAAGGCGATGGCCAAGATCCAGTCGCAAAGCACCTCGTGCCCGAGCGCGATCAGCCAGGCGGCGGCGGTCGAGGCGCTCACCGGTCCCCAGGACTTCATCGCCGAACGCGCGGCCGTCTTCCGCGAGCGCCGCGATCTCGTGGTGGGAATGCTGAACCAGGCTCCGGGAATCGCGTGTCCGCGGCCCGAGGGCGCGTTCTACGTCTACCCGAGCTGCGCCGGCGTCATCGGCAAGACGACGCCCGACGGCGCGACCATCGAGACGAGCGCGGATTTCTCGGCCTATCTCCTCGATTCGGAAGGGGTGGCGGTGGTCCACGGCGAAGCCTTCGGGCTCGATCCCCATTTCCGCATCTCCTACGCGACCTCGACCGAAGCGCTGACCGAAGCCTGCGCCCGCATCCAGCGCGCCTGCGCCGCCTTGCGCTGAATTCGGCCCTCGCCCGCGCGGGACGCGTTCGGAGGCATATTTTAGAATAATTATAAAAATAACTTGAATGCATTGTCCGGGAAGGTATAATGGGTTCAATCGTAGGCCACATACCGGATCGGAGTGAAAGACATGACCATCGACATCGGCATTCCCGAGGCCGACCGCAAGGCGATTGCGGACGGCTTGGCGCGGGTTCTCGCCGACAGCTACACGCTGTATCTCAAGACCCACAACTTCCACTGGAACGTGACCGGCCCCATGTTCCAGACCCTGCATCTCATGTTCGAGCAGCACTACACCGAGCTCGCGACCGCGGTCGACGAGATCGCCGAGCGCATCCGCTCATTGGGCTTTCCCGCGCCCGGCAGCTATGCGGCTTACGCCCGGTTGACCGCGATCGAGGAGGCCGAGGACGTGCCTGCGGCCGAGGACATGATCCGCGATCTCGTCAAGGGCCACGAGACGGTCGCGCGCACGATCCGCAGCGTGTTCCCCGCGGCCGAGAAGGGCGGCGACGAGGCCACCGCCGATCTTCTGACCCAGCGGCTCCAGGTCCACGAGAAGACCGCCTGGATGCTGCGCAGCCTGCTTGGCTGAGAGCGAATCGCCGGAGCGCCTTCGGGGCGCTCCGGTTTTTCGTCGGCTGGAGGAATCGGCCCGCCTGTTGCCCTTGCCGCACTCAGGCCCCACATTGAACTTTCGATACGCCCCGGTTTCGATCCGGACCGGATAAAAAAACGGGCGTCGGGTAAGGGAAGGAGGAAGGATTCATGCTGATACGCCGCAAGCGCGGGTGGGAGCTGCCGGAAAGCGCCGCCGTTCCCGAACGGGTCTTCCGCGACCGTCGTCGCCTGATCCAAGGGCTCGCCGCGGGGCCGATTCTGGCCGCCGCCGCGCCGTTCGCCGCCCGCGCGGGGCACGATACCGTCGCGTCGGCGGCCGATCCCACCGCCGATCTCTACCCGGCGCCGCGCAATCCGCGCTATACACTCGCGCGGCCCTTGACCCCTGAGAAGATCACCGCGCACTACAACAACTTCTACGAGTTCGGCTCGTACAAGCAGATCTGGCGCGCCGCCCAGGCGCTCAAGATCCGGCCCTGGACCGTGGTCTTCGACGGCCTGGTGGAAAAGCCCATGACGGTCGGGATCGACGACCTGATCCGGCGGATGCCGCTCGAAGAACGTGTCTATCGCCACCGCTGCGTCGAGGCCTGGTCGATGACGATCCCCTGGTCGGGCTTTCCCATGCGCGCGCTGGTCGCGTTCGCCAAGCCGCTCGCGGCGGCGAAGTACGTGGTCATGCAGACCTTCGAGGATTCGTCGATGGCCCCGGGCCAGCGCCAGTTCTGGTACCCCTGGCCCTATGTCGAGGGGCTGACGATCGCCGAGGCGACCCACGAGCTCGCCTTCATGGTCACCGGCGCTTACGGCAAGCCGATCGCCAAGCAGTACGGCGCGCCGCTCAGGCTCGCGGTGCCGTGGAAGTACGGCTTCAAGCACATCAAGTCGATCGTGCGCTTCACCTTCTCGGACAAGCGCCCGCGCACCTTCTGGGAGACCATCGCCCCCGACGAGTACGGGTTTTGGGCCAACGTCAACCCCGAGGTGCCGCACCCGCGCTGGAGCCAGGCGACCGAGCGTTTCCTCGCCACCGGCGAGCGCCTGCCGACGCAGATCTACAACGGCTATGGCGAGTTCGTCGCCGGCCTCTACGCCGGCCTCGAAGGCGAGCGGCTGTTCATGTAGCGCCGCGGGCGTGAGAGCCCGATACGTTAATTAAAGTCCCCCTCCCCCTGGCCCCCTCCCACCGAGGGAG
>CAYYWV010000092.1:0-1324 GCA_964475385.1 uncultured Alphaproteobacteria bacterium
TCTTGATGTTCATGGGCTATGTCGTCGCCTGGTCGCTTCTCAACCGCGACCGGGTGCCGGCGCCCGACTTCCGCATGGGATTGCTCGAGCGGATCAAGGCGGCGCGCAGGCTCGCCCCGGTGATCCTGCTCATCGTCGGGGTGATCGGCTCGATCTACGCCGGGCTCGCCTCGCCGACCGAGGCGGCGGCGGTGGGCGTGGTGCTCGCGCTGGCGCTGTCGCTGGTCAGCGGCACGCTCACGCGCGAGACCTTCGTCGCCGCGCTGATGGGGGCGACGCGGACCTCCTGCATGATCGCCTTCATTCTCGCGGGCGCGGCGTTTCTCACGGTGGCGATGGGGTTCGCGGGCATTCCGCGCCAGCTCGCCGAATGGATCGGCGGCATGGGGCTCTCGCCCTACTGGCTGCTCGCCGCGTTGACCGTGTTCTTCATCGTGCTCGGCTGCTTTCTCGACGGGATCTCGGTGGTGGTGCTGACCACCTCGGTGATCCTGCCGATGGTCGAGGCGGCCGGGCTCGACCTGATCTGGTTCGGAATCTACATCGTGATCGTGGTCGAGATGTCGCAGATCACCCCGCCGGTCGGGTTCAACCTGTTCGTGCTTCAGGGGATCACGGGCAAGAACATCCTTTACGTCGCCCGGGCGGCGATTCCCTTCTTTCTGATCCTGCTCGCGGCGGTGGCGCTGATCGTCGCCTTCCCCGAGCTCGTCACTTATCTGCCCGAGCGGATGACGCTCCGCGGCTAACTCTTTGGAGGTCCGATGGCCAACCCCAGGAAAGGCGGCAGAGGAACGCGGTCGCGCAAGCTGCGGCCGATCGTGTCCTCGGCGCATCTCGTCTCGCCCAAGAGCGGCGCGCTCAGCGAGTTCGAGTTCGGCCTGATCATCGCCTCGCACGCCTTCAACCGCTGGGTCGTGCGCTGCATGGCGGCCGCCGGGGTCGCCGACCTCGGCCCGCTCGACGTCCTTGTGCTGCACAGCGCGAACCACCGCGGCCGGGCCAAGAAGCTCGCCGACATCTGCCTGGTTCTCAATGTCGAAGACACCCATACGGTATCGTACTCGCTCAAGAAGCTCGCCAAGCTCGGGCTCGTCGCGGGCGTGCGCAAGGGCAAAGAGATCTTCTACGCGCCGACCGAGGAAGGCGTCGCGGTCTGCGCGCGCTACCGCGAGGTGCGCGAGGAATGCCTGATCAAGTCGCTGAGCGTGCTTGGCTACGAGGAGGCCGAGATCGGCCGGCTCGCCGACCTTCTGCGCACCTTGTCCGGGCTTTACGACCAGGCCGCGCGGGCCGCGGCCTCGCTTTAAGGCCGTTTCGCCTT
>CAYYWV010000092.1:1424-9784 GCA_964475385.1 uncultured Alphaproteobacteria bacterium
GGGTCTGTCGAAGGGCGAGGCCCGCGCGGGCGCGCTTGCCGCTGGCCCATGAAACGTTTATGGACGCGGCGGTATGGATGCCCAGAGTCTTTATTTCCCTTTCATGGAATCGCGCTAAGACGCGTCCGCGGCGGCGAAATCCTTGCGCTCGAACCCCGACGGCAACGGCCGGTCGCGGCTGAGCGCCCAGGCGGCGACGTCGGCGCGGACCACGGCCCCGTCGAGATCGCGCAAAAGCATGTGATAGCCTTTGGGGTAGATCGCGACCCGGTGGGGCGCGCGGAGGCGTCTCAACATGGCGAAGGTCGGCGCCTTGGGCACGAGGTCGTCGTTTTCGCCATAGAGCACGAGCGTCGGCGCCGTAATCCGCTCGGCGGCCGCGAACGCCGCGTCCATCAGATCGACCAGGCCGTAGACCGCGTCGATCCGCGTCTCCTTGATGACCAGCGGGTCTTTCCCGAGTTCGATCAGCATCTCGCGGTTGTCGGACGGCTTGATCCCGAGCCCGCGCCCCGTCACATGCGCCCAGGGAAAGAGATGCGCGCTGAGCCAGAGCGAGACCCGGTAAAACGGGTTCATGCTGCGCCAGCCCCAGACCGCGGGCGCGATCAGCACCAGCCCGTCGATCGGCGGCGAGACCTCGCGCGCGGCATAGACCATGGCGACCGCGCCGCCCATGCTCTCGCCGACCACATAGAGCGGCGCGCCCGGGTTGGCCGCGCGCACGAGACGCACCGCAGAGGCCAAGTCCGAGACCAGCGCCTCGGTCCCGGGCCAGAAGCCGCGGGTCGCGGTCGCGCCGAACCCGCGCTGATCAAAGGCGTAGGTGGTGATGCCGCGCTTCGCCCAGTCCGCCGCCGGGTCGGCGAACGCCCGGCCGTAGTCGTTGAAGCCGTGAAGCGCGACGAAGACGGCCCGGGTCGCGCCTTCGGCCTTCCAGACGTGAAGCGGCAGCCGCGCGCCGTCGGCGGCGACGATCGCGCCATCGTCGAGCGCAGGGCTCACCCGCGGCGGGCCTGCGCCTTCGATGCGCGGCGCGCAAGCGGCGAGGAAAAAGGGAAGAAGGGAAAGCGCGATCGCGGCGCGCGAACCATGGGAAAGCCGGCTCATGGCGCCGAAGTATGCGCAAGCGCGCCGGCCCTGTCACGCGTCTGCGCGATCTTTCCCTCTCCCGTCCCGACCGGGCCGGCCGCCGTTCTTGCCGCGCGCGAGGCGCGGGTCTATCGTGCCGTCGTGTCGAAATCCTTCGCGACGTTCGCCCCCGTATGAGCCCCCGTCCGCGCCCCGTCGGCCGCGTCAACTGGTACGGCGCCTACAGCCTGTATAAGCGCGAGGTGTGGCGATTCTTCAAGACGCCGACGCGCTCGATCTTCGCGCCGACGGTCTCGAGCCTTCTGTTTCTCGCCGTCTTCTCGCTCGCCCTCGGCGGCGCGGTGCGGACCATGGGCGGGGTGCCGCTCGCCGCGTTTCTCGCGCCCGGGCTGATCGTGATGGCGATCTTTCACGCCGCCTTCGAGAACACGGCGGGCTCGCTGGTGCAAGGGAAGCTCCTCGGCAACATCGCCGACGTGCTGATGGCGCCTTTGAGCCCCGCCGAGATCACCGCCGCGATCGTGCTCGGCGGCGCGACGCGAGGGCTGGTGACGGGGGCCGTGCTGTGGGCGGCGATGCTGCCTTTCGTCACCGTAACCGCGCGCCACCCCGGCTTCGTGCTCGTCCACGCGCTGGCCGCGGCGCTCCTGCCCGCGCTCCTCGGCGCCATCGCCGGGCTGTGGGCGGCGAAGTGGGACCATCTTGCGGCGGTGACCAACTTCACGGTCATGCCGTTGATGTTCCTTTCGGGAACCTTCTACTCGATCGAACGGCTGCCCGGGGCCTGGCAGACGGCGGCGCGCCTCAACCCCTTGTTCTACGTGATCGACGGCTTCCGCTTCGGCGTCACCGACCGGACCGACGGCGGGCTCGCGATCGGGCTCGTCGTCGTCGCCGCGCTCGCGGCCGCTCTCTGGGTGGCGACCGAGAGGCTGATCGCCGCCGGCTATCGGATCAAGTCATGAGCGCGCGCGCCGTCCACGTGATCGAAGGGCCGGTCAACTGGTATGGGCTGTGGACGCTCTACCGCAAGGAGGTCTGGCGCTTTCTCAAGATCCCGGCCCAGACCCTGATCGCGCCGATGGTCTCGACGCTCTTGATCCTCGCCGTGTTCGGGCTCGCGCTCGGCGGGCGCGGGCGTTTCGTCGGCGACGTGCCCTTTCTCGTCTTTCTGCCGCCGGGGCTGGTGATGATGGCGATGATCGGCGCCGCCTTCGCCAACACCTCGTCCAGCCTGATCATGGCCAAGCTCCAGGGCAACATCGTCGATATCCTGATGACGCCGCTCGAGGCCGGCGAGATCGCCTTCGCCTTCCTCATGGGCGGAATCACGCGCGGCCTGTTCACCGGCGTGGTGCTTGTGCTCGCGCTTCAGCCTTTCGTCGAGATCGCGCCCCAACACCCGGGGTTCGTCCTGTTCCACGCCGTCGCGGCCTCGGCCGCGCTCGCCATGATCGGGCTGATCGGCGGCGTCTGGGCCGAGCGCTTCGACCATGTTTCCGTCGTGACCAATTTCGTGATCACCCCGTTCGCCTTTCTGTCGGGCACCTTCTACTCGGTCGAACGGCTGCCCGGCGCGCTCCACACGCTCAGCCGATTCAACCCGTTCTTCTACATGATCGACGGGTTCCGCTATGGCTTCATCGGCGTCGCCGACGGCGATCTCGGCATCGGCGTCGCGGTTATGCTGGGGCTCAATGTCGCGCTCTGGTTGGTCTGTCACCGCATGCTCGCGAGCGGCTATCGCCTGAAGCCCTGAGAAGGCGCCCGCCCGCGGCCGAGGAGGCTGTGATGCTGCTTTCGCGTTTTCCGCGCCGCCGGCTCGCCCATCTGCCGACCCCGCTCGAGCCGATGGAGGCGCTTTCGCGTCACCTCGGGGGGCCCCGCCTTTACGTCAAGCGCGACGACTGCACCGGGCTCGCCACCGGCGGCAACAAGACCCGCAAGCTCGAGTTCCTGATGGCCGACGCGCTCGAGAAAGGCGCCGATACGGTGATCACCTGCGGCGGCATCCAGTCCAACCACGCCCGCCAGACCGCGGCCGCG
This sequence comes from uncultured Alphaproteobacteria bacterium, assembly GCA_964475385.1. GTDB lineage: Bacteria > Pseudomonadota > Alphaproteobacteria > JAAXGF01 > JAAXGF01 > CAYYWV01. Next base: position 4,563 of record CAYYWV010000092.1, read on the forward strand.
GCGGCCCGACTCGGGCTCGGCTGCGCGCTGGTGCACCAGGCGGAGCACCCCTGGGACGGCCCCGACTACGCCGCGACCGGCAACGCGCTTCTCGACCGCCTGCTCGGCGCGACGCTGCACGCCGTTCCCGCCGAGGCCGACCGCGACGCCGGCATGGCGCGGCTCGCCGACGATTTGCGGGCGCGCGGGAAACGGCCCTATGTGATCCCGGGCGGCGGGTCGAACGCGCTCGGCGGGCTCGGCTACGCGGGCTGCGCCTTCGAGATCACGGCCCAGGCCAACGACCTCGGCCTTGCGGTCGACCACATCGTGCTCGCGACCGGCTCGGGCGGCACTCAGGGTGGGCTGATCGCCGGGCTCGCCGCGCTCAACAGCCCGATCCGGGTGATCGGGATCGATATCGACGCCGATCCGCAAGGCGTCGCCGAAAAGGTCCGCGCGGTCGCCCAAGGCGCCGCCGCGCTCCTCGGCCTGCGGGACGGCGTTCCGGACAATGCGGTGGCGGTCGAAGCGGGCTACGCCGGTCCCGACTACGGCCGGCCGACGCCGGCGATGATCGAGGCGGTGCGGCTCGCCGCCCGGCTCGAAGGCCTGATCCTCGATCCGGTCTACACGGGCAAGGCGATGGCCGGGCTGATCGATCTCGTCCGCCGGGGTCGTTTCGGCCAGGACGAGACCGTGGTCTTCATCCACACAGGCGGAACGCCGGCTTTGTTCGCCTATCGTTCTATTTTCGAAGATCTCCATTTCGAAGGTAATACGTAAGGCCGCGCATTAACGAGATATCGACCCTTCGCGTTTAGGCTTCGCCGGCGCCGCCGCCAACCGGATTGCGAAGCCCGTGACCCAGACCGCGCCCGCTAAGGATACGCTTTCGATCGGCGACATTCTCGCCGCCGCGCGCGAGCTCCACCGCGCCGGACGCCTGCGCGAGGCGCATGCGCTTTATTGCCGGGCGCTCTCGGCCGAGCCCCGAAACGCCGATGCGCTGTCGCGTATGGGGCTTCTTCTCCATCAAACCGGGCAGGATGCGGCCGCCATAAAGATGCTGCGCCGCGCGCTCGCCGTCCGTTCCGATTTTCCCGAAGCCCACGCCACGCTCGGGGCGGCGCTTCTCGCCCAGGGCGAGGCCGAGGCCGCGCTCCCCCATCTCGAACGCGCGGTGGCGCTCAAACCCGGATTGGTCTCGGCGCACAGCAACCTGGGCCGGGCGTTCTGCGCGGTGGGTCGGATCGACAAGGCGATCGCCGCCTTCGAACGCGCGATCGTTCTCGACCCCCGCTTCGTGGACGCCCATTACCACATGGGATGCGCGCTCGAATGTGACGGTCGGACCGAAGAGGCGATCCGCCGCTATCGCAAAGCGCTCGCGATCGCGCCCGACCACGCCAAGGCGCAAGACGCGCTCGGGCGCGCGCTCAGAAGCCGGGGCGCGCTCGACGAAGCCGAGGCCGCCTTCCGCCGGGCGCTCGCGGCCCGCCCCGACTTTGCGGACGCGCGCATTCACCTCGCCGATCTTCTGGTCGAAAAGGATGCGCTCGACGCCGCTGCGGATGAGTACCGGACCGTCCTCGCCGAACGGCCCGAGCGCGCCGAGGCCCACCACGGGCTGGGGCGGATCGCCCAACGCCGGGGCCGGGTCGCCGAGGCCGCGGAGCGCTTCGAGAAGGCCATCGCGCTCGCCCCCGACCGGGTCGCGTGCTACGTCGATCTCGGCCGGCTCTACCGGCGCGACGGGCGCTTCGACGACGCCATCACCAAGCTTCTCGAAGCGGTCGCGCTCGCGCCCGAGACTCCCGCCGTCTACGTCGAGCTCGGCGCCGCGTTCTTCGCCCAGGGCCACGCCGACCAGGCCGCCGAGCAGTACGAGAAGGCGCTCTCGCTCGATGGAAGCGACGCCGATGCGTTCCACCACCTCGCCGTCGCGCGCCTCGCGCAGGGCCGCTACAACGAGGCCCGGGCCGCTTTCCACAATGTGATGCGCGCCCGCCACGGAGGGCGCTGGTGGAACGCCGAGCGGTTCGTCTACGTCGGCCGCAACGGCGGCGGTCCGATCCGTGCGGCGAAGGTCTCGACCTTCCGGCTCCGCGATCACATGGAGCAGATCGCGCACCTCGTCGAACGCGGGCTTCTGGATCGCTCCTTCGAGGCCATGGTCGAGCGCTACCGTCAGGTGCTGGCCGAGGTCGAGCACGCCGCGGGCGAGGATGGCATCGTGAGGCTGACCCCGAGCCAAACCAACCGGGTGGGCGGCTTCCTCGACAAGGTGGTGCGATTCCACGACACCCCGCGCATCGACGGCGCGTTGATCGACGAAGAGGCCGATCTCGAAGGGGCCGAGCACTGGCTCGCCCACAAACAGGCGCCCGCAGCCGTGATCGATGGGCTGCTTACGCCAGCGGCGTTCCGGGCGCTTCGCGACTTCTGCCGCGACAACACCATCTTCTTCCGCGACATCGGCCCGGGCACGGTGGGCGCCGATCTCGATTCGGGCTTCAACTGCGCGCTCGTCTATGCGCTCGCAAAAGCGCTCAAGAAGCGAATGCCGCATCTCCTCGAGGGCTACGAGCTCGCGGCGGCGCGGGCGTACCGCGATCGCAACCGGCACCCGGGCGGCGCGCCCGAGACCGCGGCGGGCGCCGTCGTCGCGTTGCTCTGGCTTTCGCCCGAGGCGCCCGACAGCGACGGCGGCGGGTTGGTGATCGGCGAAGGAACGGGCGCGGCCCGGATCGGCCATGGCGAGAACCGCGCGATCCTGTTCCGCGGCGACGCCCCCTATCGTCTCGACGCCTGCCGTTTCGCCGACGGCTTCGTCAACCGGCGCGTCACCGCCACCCTCGTTTTCCGACGCCCGCGCGCGTCTCTCGCCTGAGCATCGCCGCATCCGTTGACAGGCCGCGGCCTGCGGCCGATATTCTGCGCCTTTCCGGACAATGCGTCCGCCAATGCCCGAGGGGGAACCCAGTGATCTCGCCCGTCCTGCCGACCTATCGGCGCGCCGACCTCGTCTTCGAACGGGGCGAAGGGGTCTATCTCTACACCGCCGACGGTCGGCGCTATCTCGACTTCATCGCCGGCATCGGCGTCAACGGGCTGGGCCACGCCCATCCCGCGCTCGTCGCCGCGCTGAACGCGCAGGCGCAACGGCTGTGGCACACCTCGAACCTGTTCGCGATTCCGGACCAGGAGCGCCTCGCCCGCCGCCTGGTCGAAGCGAGCTTCGCGGATACGGTGTTCTTCTGCAACTCGGGGGCCGAGGCGGTGGAATGCGCGATCAAGATGACGCGCAAGCACTTCGCCGAGACCGGCGCGCCCGAACGCTACCGCATGATCGCCTGCGAGAACGGCTTTCACGGCCGGACGCTCGCGGCCATCGCCGCCGGCGGTCAGGAGAAGCACCTCGCGGGCTTCGGCCCGCCGGTCGAAGGCTTCGACCACGTGCCCTTCGGCAACCTGAACGCGCTGCGCGAGGCGATCGGCCCCGAGACCGCGGGCATCCTCGTCGAGCCGGTCCAGGGCGAAGGCGGCATCCGGCCGGCGGACGCCGCTTACCTGCGGGGCTTGCGCGCCGCCGCCGACGAATTCGGGCTCGTCCTCGTGTTCGACGAGGTCCAGTGCGGGATGGGGCGGACGGGCAAGCTGTTCGCCCACGAGTGGGCCGGCATCGCGCCCGACGTGATGGCGATCGCCAAGGCGCTCGGCGGCGGCTTTCCCATCGGCGCCTGCCTCGCGACCGAAAGAATCGGCCGGGCCATGACCGCGGGCAGCCACGGCTCGACCTTCGGCGGCAACCCGCTCGCCATGGCGGTCGCCAACGCGGTCCTCGACGTGATGCTCGCCGACGGGTTCCTCGACCATGTCAATCGGATGGGCGCGCGCCTGCGCGCCCGGCTCGAAGCCATCGCCGCCGCCCATCCCGACATCGTCGCCGAGGTCCGCGGCAAGGGGCTGATGCTGGGCCTCAAGCTCAAGGTCGACAACGCGGCGATGGTCGCGCGCCTGCGCGAGGCGGGCCTTCTGGTCGGCGCGGCGGGGGACAACGTGGTCCGGCTCTTGCCCCCGCTCATCATCGAGGAGAACCATATCGACGAGGCCTGCGCCATCCTCGAGCGTTGCTTCGCCGCGGCGGCCGCAGACGCGGACGCGGGAGAAAAGTCATGAGCGCGCCCCGCCACTTCCTCGACCTCGACCGGATCGACGGGCCGAACCTGCGCGCGATGCTCGATCGGGCGGCGCGCATCAAGCGCGGCGAGGACGAGGCCGCGCGCAGCCGGCCGCTCGCCGGCAAGGTGCTCGCCATGATCTTCGAGGCCCCGTCGACCCGCACCCGGGTCTCCTTCGACGTCGGCATGCGCCAGCTCGGCGGCGAGACCATCGTGCTGTCGCCGGTCGACACCCAGCTCGGCCGCGGCGAATCGATCGCTGATACCGCGCGGGTGCTGTCGCGCTATGTGGACGCCATCGTGCTGCGCACCAAGGACCACGCCAAGCTGATCGAGCTCGCCGAGAACGCGAGCGTGCCCGTGATCAACGGCCTGTCCGACCGCACCCACCCCTGCCAGCTCATGGCCGACGTCATGACCTTCGAGGAGCGCCGCGGCCCGATCGCCGGGCGGACCGTGGCCTGGGTCGGCGACGGCAACAACATGGCGGTGTCCTGGGTCCAGGCCGCCGCGCGCTTCGGCTTCGCGCTCAGGCTCGCCTGCCCCGAGAGCTTGCGCCCGCCCCAGGAGGTGATCGACTGGGCGCGCGCCAACGGCGGCGAGGTGGCGGTCGGCAGCGACGTCGAAGCGGCGGTGCGCGGCGCCGACTGCGTGGTCGCCGACACCTGGGTCTCGATGAGCACCGAGCGCAGCGAGATCAACCTTCAAGTGCTTGCGCCCTATCAGGTCGACAGCCGGGTCATGGCGCTCGCCGGGCCGGACGCCATCTTCATGCACTGCCTTCCCGCCTACCGCGGCAAGGAGGTGACCGCCGAGGTCATCGACGGCCCGCAGTCGGTGGTCTGGGACGAGGCCGAGAACCGCCTTCACGCCCAGAAGGGCATTCTTTTGTGGTGCCTGGCGGGGCCGTGAGCGCGACGCGCCCTTCCCCCTTGTATCATTTCGCCTTTGAACGACTCCATGGGACCGAGGCCCTCATCCTTCGACATCGCTCAGGATGAGGGCCTCGCCCTTCGCCGCGCTTGAAAGCGGCGCGCCGCAGTCCTACCCTGAGGCCGT
>CAYYWV010000093.1:0-9667 GCA_964475385.1 uncultured Alphaproteobacteria bacterium
TATATCTTATGCGACTTATGGATGGGCTCGATTTGCGGCGTGGACGGCGCGAAGCCGCCTTGGGCGCGCAGTGGCGGCAACCCTCTCCTTCCTCTTGGCGCTTTCGCAAGAGCGGTCCAGACGCTAGGCTGCCGCCGGTCGATCTCTTCCGCACATCCGGCGACAAAGGCGATGGCTCATGGCATCGGGTATCGAACGGCTTCTTGACGTCATGGCGCGGCTCCGCGACCCCGAGAACGGCTGCCCCTGGGACCGCGAGCAGACCTTCGCAACCATTGCGCCCTACACCATCGAAGAGGCTTACGAGGTCGCCGAGGCGATCGCCGAGAACGACTGGGCGGCGCTCGAGGACGAGCTCGGCGATCTTCTGTTCCAGGTCGTCTTTTACGCCCAGATGGCGCGCGAGGCCGGCCGCTTCGACTTCGACCGCATCGCCGGGCGCGCGGCCGACAAGATGGTGCGCCGCCACCCCCATGTCTTCCGCGACGCCGTAATCGAAAACGCGGACGCCCAGACCCGGGCCTGGGAGGACCAGAAGGCCGACGAACGCGCCGCCCGGGCCCGCGCCGAAGGCCGAAGCCCGAGCGCGCTCGACGGCGTCGCCCGCGCCCTGCCCGCGCTCGCCCGCGCGCAGAAGCTCCAGGCGCGCGCAGCGCGGGTCGGTTTCGACTGGCCGGATGCGGAGCCGGTTTTCGACAAGATCGCCGAAGAGCTCGCCGAGCTGCGCGCCGAGTGGCGCGCCGGCGCCCCGAGCGGGCGCTTCGCCGACGAGCTCGGCGATCTCCTGTTCGCCTGCGTCAACCTCGCCCGTCGCGCCGGCGTGGACGCCGAGGCCGCGCTGCGCGCCGGCAACGAGAAGTTCGCGCGCCGTTTCCGCCGGATCGAGGCGCTCCTCGCCGAGGCCGGCCGGACGCCGGGCGAATCCACGCTTTCGGAGATGGACGCCCTGTGGGAGCGCGCCAAGGCGGAGGAACGCGCCGCCGCTTCGCCGGACCTAGAGAAAGAAAAATAAGCTCTTTCAACCTTTAGAAGGCGGTTCCTCTTCTAAGAGCTTAATCAGCGCCGTGTTGTCGAGCCGGCCTTCGCCGCGCGCCTGAAGGCGGGCGAAGAACTGCTCGATGATCGCGGTCACGGGAAGCTGGGCCCCGTTGCGCCGCGCTTCGCCCAGGCAGATCGCGAGATCCTTGCGCATCCAGTCGGCGGCGAAACCGAAATCGAAGCGCCCCTCGATCATGGTCGCGGCCCGGTTGTCCATCTGCCAGGACTGGGCCGCCCCCTTCGATATCACCTCGACGACCCGGTGAGGATCGAGCGCGGCCTTCTTGGCGAAGGAGAGCGCCTCGGCGAGCCCTTGGATGACGCCGACGCAGCAGATCTGGTTGCACATCTTGGTGAGCTGTCCGGCGCCCACGGGGCCCATCAAGGTGACCGCGCGGGCGTAGCACTCGATTATCGGCCGCGCTGTGGCGAAGTCGGACTCGAGCCCGCCGACCATGACCGTAAGCACCCCCTCCTCGGCCCCGTTCTGGCCGCCAGAGACCGGCGCGTCGAGAAGTCCGATGCCGCGCTCCGCAGCAATCTCGGCGAGCGCGCGCTCGACGTCGGCCGAGGCCGTCGTGTGGTCGACGAACAGGCTTCCCCGCTTCATCCCCGCAAAGGCCCCGTCGTCGCCGAGCGTGACCGCGCGCAGGTCGTCGTCGTTGCCGACGCAGGCGAAGACGATCTCGGCGCCGCGCGCGGCCGCGGCGGGGGTGCGCGCCATGGCTCCCCGATGGCGGGCGACCCAGGCCTCGGCCTTGGCGGCGGTGCGGTTGTAAACGGTCACGTCGTGCCCGCCGGCGGCGAGGTGACCGGCCATGGGAAAACCCATGTTTCCCAGCCCGAGAAAAGCGACCTTCATCGCGAGAGCTCCCTCCAATTCATTGTGAGATCGTTATTTGTACAGCCTGAGAGATCGACAACCAGCTCAGCACCCGCCCGAGCGCGCCATCTCGACCCAGCGCGGGTTGACTGCGCGGCTGTAGTCGCCGAGCACGCTCGGCACCTGTTTTTCCTCCTTGAGGAACTTGGCCGTGAAGCGAAGCGCGCGCGCCGCGCCGCTTTCGCGTCCGCCGTCGAGCCAGCGCGGCGTGGCCTGCTCGGCGAGCGTCGGAAACCGGTAGCGCCCGAGCGCCGCGGGCACCTCGGCCGGGTCGCCGCCGATCAGCGAAACGATCGCCTGGACCTCGGGCGAGTCGGGGGTCCAGGCCGCAGGATCGCGAATGTAGGACTCCACTGTCTGACCGAGTGTTTTGACGAATCTACACATAAACACAGGATGTTGTGCGGCGAATTTACGATCGGAAATCAGTCCATCGAAGGTCGCCTTTCCCCATTCCGACAAAAGGCCCGAGGTAATCAGCACCCGTCCCGTCGCCTTGAGCGCGCCGAGGACCGGCTCCCACACGAAAGCGGCGTCGATGGTTCCTTCTTTCCAGGCCTTTGCGATCTCGGGCGGCTGCATGTCGACGAGGCGAACCTCGTTGCGTGGAATCCCGAACTGCTCGAGCGCGAAAAGGGTGTGGAAATGGCTGGTCGAGGCGAAGGGAACGGCGATGGTCTTTCCCCGCAGATCCTGAGGCGCTGTGATCCGCGCGCCGTTGCGGACCACGAGCGCCTCCGCTGCGGCGATGTCCTCGGCGATCCAGAACAGCTCGATATCGAGGCCCCGGCTCAGCCCCGCGGCGATGGGGCTCGACCCGGCGAGCGCGATCTGGACCTCGCCGGCGGCGAGCGCAGAGAGCACCACCGCGCCCGAATCGAAACGCTTCCAGGTGATCCGCCAGCCGGTCGCCCGTTCGAACGCGCCGTTCGCGATGGCCACCTTCCAGGGATTGACGATGAGCTGATAGCCGATCGTCACCCGCGGCGAGGAGGTCTGGGCTCGCGCGCCTGCGGGCGCAAGGGCGAGCCCGCAGGCGACCAGGATCAGCGCAAACCGCAAGACCGTCATCCCTCACCCCGCCAGTAGCCGGCCGGCCCCGCGGCCGTTCGCGGGCCGCAGGGCCGGTCCGCGTCTTTCAGAAGGTGGCGAACACCTTCCGCATCTTGTCGCACATCTCGTCGATATGGCTGCGCTCGGCGATCAGCGGCGGCGCGATCAGAAGCGAATCCCCCGTGAGCTTGATGATCACCCCGTTTTCGTAGAGCCGCTGAAGCGCCTCGTAGCCGCGCACGCCGGGAGCCACGCCGGGCTCGACGTCGATGGCCGCGAACAGGCCGTAGCCGCGGATATCGGTCACCAGAGAAATGTCGCGCATCGAGAAGATCGCATCGAGGAAGTAGGGCGAAAGCTCGGCCGCCCGGTTGAACAGATCCTCCTTGCGATAGATCTCCATCGCCGCCAGGCTCGCCGCCACCGCCACCGGGCAGCCCGAGTAGGTGTAGCCGTGGTAAAGCTCGACCGCGCGGTCGGGCGCCGCGTCGACCACCGTCTCGTAGATCTCGTCGCGCACCGCGACCGCCCCCATGGGCACGTTGCCGTTGGTCAGCGCCTTGGCCATGGTGATCATATCGGGCTGCACCCCGAAGGAATCGGCGGCGAACGCCTTGCCCGTGCGGCCGAAGCCGGTGATCACCTCGTCGAAGATGAGCAGAATCCCGTGGCGGTCGCAGATCTCGCGCAGCCGCTCGAGATAGCCCTTCGGCGGCACCAGGCATCCGATCGAGCCCGCGATCGGCTCGACGATGCAGGCGGCGATGCTGTCGGCGCCGTGGAGATCGACGAAACGCTGGAGATCGTCGGCGAGCTCGGCGCCGACCTCGGGTTGCCCTTTGGTGAAGCGCTGCTCGGGCAGCCAGGTGTGGCGCAGGTGGCAGACGCCGGGAAGGCCGAGCCCGAAGGCCTCGCGATTCTTGACCATGCCGGCGACCGAGATGCCGCCGAAATTCACGCCGTGATACGCGCGCTCGCGCCCGACCAGGCGCTGGCGTCCGCTCTGCCCTTTCGCGCGATGGTAGGCGAGCGCGATCTTGAGCGCGGTCTCGACCGCCTCGGAGCCCGAGTTTCCGAAGAAGATGTGATTGAGATCGCCCGGCAGCATGGCCGCGAGCTGGCGCGTCAACTCGAAGGCGGGCGGATGGCCGAACTGGAACGGCGGGCTGTAGTCGAGCTCGGAGAGCTGCTTCGTGACCGCCTCGACGATCTCGCGCCGACCGTGGCCGGCGGCGACGCAGAACAGGCCCGACGAGCCGTCGAGCACCTTGTCGCCGCGATGGGTCCAGAAATACATGCCCTCGGCGCGCGTGATCAGGCGAGGGTTCTCTTTGAAGTCCCGGTTGGCCGTAAACGGCATCCAGTAGTTTTCCAAGGTGTTCGCGGCATACTGCATCGTCGGTATCCTCTTGTCCTATCGTTCGACCGGCCGATCTCCCCTTCGGCTTCGCGGTCGCTGTCAGGCGATCCTAGCACAAGGCTCGGAGGCGTTGAGCCGATGTTGCGTTCAGCGTACGATTCTCGCAAACCAAGAGCTAGAGCCAGATCGTCACATTGCGCTAGGCCAATAAAAACGTGAGCGATTTTCTTTTCCATCTGCGCGCCGACGAGCCCCGCGGGCTCCAGGCGGAGCTGCGCCGCATCCTGGTTTCGGCGATCCTCGACGGCCAGCTTGCGCCGGGCCACCGCTTGCCTTCTTGCCGCAAGCTCGCGCGTCGCCTTGGGGTTGCGCGGAATACGGTTGTTCTCGCTTATCAGAACCTGATCGACGAGGGTTACCTTGTTTCGCGCGAGCGCTCAGGATATTTCGTCAACGGCGATATCCTCACGACCCGGGCGGCGCACGCGCCTCGGATCGAGCGCAGGCCCGAGCGTCCGGCGGACTGGCGCCGCCGCCTGCGGCTCAGGCCTTCGACGCAGGAGAACATCGTCAAGCCCGCCGACTGGCGGCGCTACCCCTACCCTTTCATCTACGGCCAAGTAGACCCCGAGCTGTTTCCGCTGGCCGCTTGGCGCGAGTGTTCGCGCCGGGCGCTCGCGCGCGACGCGGTCGGCGATTGGATCAACGACCGTTTCATCGAGGACGACCCGATGCTGGTCGAGCAAGTGCGAACCCGGGCGCTCATGCGCCGCGGCGTGCGCGCCCGCGACGAGGAGATCCTGATCACGCTTGGCGCGCAGCACGGGCTTTACCTTCTGGCGGCCCTTCTGATGGACGGCGGAACCCGCGTCGGCGTCGAAAACCCGGGCTATGTGGACGCGCGCAACATCTTTCGCCTCGCTGACGCCAAGCTCAAACCGCTCGCCGTCGATTCGGGCGGGCTGGTCGTGGACGAACGTCTCGCAGGATGCGATTACGTTTACGTCACCCCGAGCCACCAGTCGCCGACCACGGTGACCATGCCGCTCGAACGGCGGCTCGCGCTTCTGCGCAAGGCCGCGGAATGCCGCTTCGTCATCATCGAGGACGACTACGAAGCCGAGACCAATTACCTCGCCGAGCCGACCACCGCGCTCAAGGCCCTCGACGACGGCGACCGGGTGATCTATGTCGGCAGCTTCTCGAAGGCGCTCGCCCCAGGCCTTCGTCTTGGCTATATGGTCGGCCCGCCCGAGCTGATCCGCGAGGCGCGGCTCTTGCGCCGGCTGATGCTGCGCCATGCGCCGGCCAACAACCAGCGCACGGTCGCCTTGTTCCTCGCCGGCGGCCATTACGACGCCCTGATCCACCGCCTCCACCGCCATTACCGCGCCCGCTGGGAGGCCATGGGCGCGGCGCTCGCGCGCCATCTTCCCGACTGGTCGCGCATGCCGACCTTCGGCGGCACGAGCTTCTGGGTGCGCGGTCCCGAGGGCCTCGATGCGGACCGCCTTGCGCAAGAGGCGCTCGCCGAAGGAATCATCATCGAACCGGGCGCGATCCACTTCCTCGGTTCCGAACGCCCGACCAACTACTTTCGGCTTGGCCTGTCGTCGATCGCGCTTGAGCAAATCGAGCCCGGCATCGCCAAGCTCGCGAAGCTCATACGAAAAAATATCTGAACAGTATCAGAGAGATATTTCGACCGCCCGATATGCGACTTTATTGTCGCGCACGGCCTTTTCCGCCTATCAACGCCAAAGTATGGCGGGCGACCATCAGCTCCTCGTCGGTCGGCACCACCCAGGCCGCGACCCGGCTCTCGGGCGTCGAGATGCGGGGGCCGCCGGCCTCGTTGGCCGCGGCGTCGAAGGCAAGCCCGAGCCAGCGCGCGTTTTCGCAGACGGCGGCGCGCACCGGGGCCGCGTTCTCGCCGATCCCGCCCGTGAACACCAGGGCGTCGAGTCCGCCGAGGGCGGCGGCCAGCGAGCCCAGCGCGCGGCCGACGCTGTAGGTGAACAGCGCAACCGCTTCGCCCGCGCGCGGATCGTCGCTGGCGAGAAGCGTCGCCATGTCGGCGCTGATCCCAGAGACGCCGAGAAGCCCCGAGCGTTCGTAGAGCAACGTGGTGAGCGCAGGCTCGTCCATCTTTTGCTCGCGCATCAGATAGAGAAGGACTCCGGGGTCGACCGCGCCCGACCGGGTTCCCATAGGCAAGCCGTCGAGGGTCGAGAAGCCCATCGTGGTGGCGATGCTTTGGCCGTCGCGAATGGCGCACATGCTGGCGCCGTTTCCGAGATGGGCAACCACGAGGCGCTCGGGGAGCGGCCTTCCCGTGATTTCCGGCAATGCGGCGGTGATGGACTCGTAGGACAGGCCGTGGAAACCATAACGCCACAGCCCCTTTTCCGCGACAAGATCCCGGGGTAGCGCGATGCGGCGGGCGAGCGTCGGTTGACTGGCGTGAAAGGCGGTGTCGAAGCAGGCGACTTGGGGCAGCGCGGGCCAACGGGCGGCGATCGCCGCGACCGCGGCGAGGTTGCGGCTCTGATGGACGGGCGCGAGCGGGATCAGGGCGCGCAGCTCTTCGATCAGCGCTGGATCGAGGAGCGCGGGCGCCGTTCGGCCGAGGCCGCCGTGGACGATCCGATGGCCGGCCGCGATCAGGTTCGCGCCCGCCTCCCGCGCGGCGATCCAGTCCAGAAGCCAGGCGAGCGCTGCGTCGTGGCCGCGAAGACGCGCGACCGCGTCCTGTTCGCCGGCGCCGACGAGCGGCCGGCGCTCTGCGTCCTGGGCGGCGAACCGCATGCGCCCGCCGATTCCGGCGATCTGGCCGCGCATGGTCTCGCTCGCGTCTCCGTCTTGGGCGGAAAACAGCGCGAACTTGATGCTGGAGGAACCGGCGTTGAGAACCAGAACGGAGGCCGAAGCCGACGTCGCGCTCATGCCTTTGCCTCTTTATCCTGAGGGCGGTTTGCGGCGGCGGACTTGCCAGCGCCTCGCGCAGGGTCTTAGGTTGCCGCGGAAGACGCGGAGGCCGCAACGATGGACGGTATCGAGTTCCTGATCGCCAGGGCGCGCCGCCGTTCGGGCCGGGTGGTGCTGCCCGAGGGCGAGGACGAGCGCATTCTGCGCGCCGCGCGGCGGCTTTGCGATTCGGGCGTCGCGCGGCCCATTTTGCTCGGGCGGCGAGATGCGCTTGCCGCCGTCGCCGAGCGCGCGAAGGTCGCGCTCGACGGCGTCGAGACGGCGGATCCCGCCGGCCATGTCCGGCTTGAAGCCTACGCCGAAGCGTATGCTGCGCACGCCCGCCGGGCCGATCCGCGAATCGCCCGAAGGTTGATGCGCAAGCCCCTTTACTTCGGGGCGATGATGGTGCGGCTCGGCGAGGCGGACGCGCTGGTCGCGGGCGTCGCCAACCCGACGCGGCGCGTGATCGAGGCCGGGCGGCTCGCGATCGGCCTCGCCCCGGGAATCGCCACGCCGTCGAGCTTCTTTCTCATGGCCATGCCGGACGGCCGCCGCCTGGTCTTCGCCGACTGCGCGGTCAACGTCGAGCCCGACGCCGAGGCGCTGGCCGATATCGCGATCGCTTCCGCCGAGAGCGCCGAACGCCTTCTCGACGAGACGCCCCGGGTCGCGTTTCTGTCGTTTTCGACCCACGGCAGCGCCGAGCATCCGCGCGCCCGCAAGGTGCGCGAGGCGACGGCCATCGCCCGCGCCCGCGCCCCCGCTCTCGCGTTCGATGGCGAGCTTCAGCTCGACGCCGCGCTTTCGCCCGAGATCGCGGCCAAGAAGATCAGGCGCGAAAGCCCGGTCGCCGGACGGGCCAACGTGCTGATTTTTCCCGATCTCGACGCCGGCAACATCGGCTACAAGCTCGTCCAGACCCTGGCCGGCGCGCACGCCATCGGCCCGATCCTCCAGGGGTTCGCAAGACCGATCAGCGACCTTTCGCGGGGCGCGCGCGTCGACGACATCGTCGCGGTGACGGCGGTCCTCCTCGCCGAAGGCTGAACATCGCGCGCCGCCAGCCTCAACGTTCGCGAAGGCCATGACGCGCCGGTCGACGGCTTCCTCCCTCCCCGATCAGGCGACCGTGTACGCCTTGTACTTGTCCAACAGCCGCACCGGCTTCTTGAGCGCATCGCGACGGAACGGATCGCCGAGCTCGCGGGTCAGCATCACCTCGATCACCGTCGGCCGGTCCGAAGCGGTCGCTTCGCGAAGCGCATCGCCCACTTGGTCGGGCTGGTCGACGGTCACGCCTTCGGCGCCCATGGCGCGGGCGATCGCGGCGAAGCTCGGGTTCGCGAGGTTGGTGCCGACGTAGCGGTCGGCGTAGAAGTCGATCTGGTTCTTTTTCTCCGCGCCCCATTGACCGTTGTTGAACACCACGGCGGTCACGGGAATGTTCTCGCGCACGCAGGTCATGACTTCGGCGAGGCTCATCCCCCAAGCGCCGTCGCCCACATAGGCGACCGCCGGCCGGTCGGGGCAGGCCACCTTGGCCCCCATCGCGGTCGGAAAGGCGTAGCCGCAGTTGCCGAAGCTCATGGCGGCGAAGAAGCTCGGCGGCGTCTCGAAGCGCAGGTAGCTGTTGGCGATCGAGCAAACGTTGCCGATGTCGGTCGTCACCATGGCGTTCGCGGGCATCGCCTTTTCGAGCTCGCGCAGGCAGCGGCGCGGGCTGATGGGCGAGCCGTCGGCCGACGACATGCCGTCGAGCTCTTCCTCCCAGGCGGCCTTTTGGCGCGCGACCTCGGCGAGCCGCGCCTCGCGGGTCTCGTGGGCGGCGATCGGCAGGTTCGAGGTCTTGAGGCGGGCGAGGATTTCGGCCGCCGCCTTGGCGGCGTCGCCGTTGACCGCGACCGAGATCGGCTTGACGAGGCCAAGCATCCGATGGTCGCTGTCGACCTGGATGATCTTGGCGTCCTTGGGCCAGTAGTCGATGCCGTATTGGGGCAGCGTGCCGAACGGGCCGAGGCGGGTGCCGAGCGCCAGCACCACGTCGGCCTGGGCGATGATCTTCATCGCCGCCTTCGAGCCCTGATAACCGAGCGGGCCGCACATTAGCGGATGACTCGCCGGGAAGGCGTCGTTGTGGAGGTAGCTGGTCACCACCGGGGCGTCGAGATGCTCGGCCAACGCCTTGGCCGCCTCGACCCCGTTCGCCATGATGACGCCGCCGCCCGAGACGATGACCGGGAAGCGCGCCTCGGCGAGCGCCCGGGCCGCGGCGTCCAGGCTTTCGGGGCCGCCGGGACCGCGTTCGATGGTCATGGGCTTGGCGATCTCGACGTCGACCTCGCCGTAGAAATGGTCGCGCGGGA
>CAYYWV010000094.1:0-9640 GCA_964475385.1 uncultured Alphaproteobacteria bacterium
TCGGGCGGGACGTTCCAGCATCTGAGCGACGGCGCGCCGCCCGGATCGTCGATGACGCCGAGATGCCCGGTCCGCATGCGGAACGAGCGGCCGGCGCCTTCGGGCGGGGCGAGGCCGAGCTGTCGAGGGAAGAAGCGAAGCACGCCGTTGCTGCTGACCGCGAGCGCGGCCTCGTCGCCGCGGACGGTTGCGCGAAGCATGTCGAGGAAGCCGCGCACCGCGGAGACGATGTCCGCCTCGCGGCTCCCCCATCCGGCGTCCTCTGGCCAGATGTCCTCCCGGTTCCACCGTTCGAGCGCCTCCTCCTGGCCGAGGGCGGCGATCTCCTGCGCCGTCTTGCCGGCCCAGCGCCCGTAGTCGATCTCGTCGAGCCGCGGATCGACGATTGGCGCGCCCTCGAGCGCCAGCGCGTCCGCGATGATGGCGGCGAAGTCCCGGGTCCGGCGCAAAGGGCCGCAGAAGACGCGCGCCGGGCGGATGCGATGCGCCCGCAGCGCCGCCGCCACCGCCTGCGCTTGGGCGACGCCTTTCTCGACCAAGGGCAGGTCGGTCTCGCGCCCGACCCACACGACCTTATCGCCGGGGGCGAAGGTGTTGCCGTGGCGGGCGAGGATGAGCTTCATGGCCGACGCGGGATCACGGAGGCTCAAGCGGGCGCGACGAGCTCGCCTTCGCGCGCGATCAGGCGCTCGACCATGGCGATGTCCTCGGGCGCATCCACCGACCAATGGGTCCGGCCGCGGTAGTCGACCACCGCAACCCGGATGGGGATGCCGTTCTCGAGCGCCCGGAGCTGCTCGAGCTGCTCGGCGACCTCGAGCGGCGTGGGGTCGAGCGCGACCAGCTCTTCGAGCGCGTCGCGGCGATAGCCGTAGATCCCGATATGGCGATAGACGGGCGGGACCGCCATGTCCCTGATCCGCATGTAGGGGATGATCGCCTTCGAGAAGTAAAGGGCGTTGCGGTTCTTGTCGAAGGTGACGAGCGTCCCGCTGGTCGGGCTCTCGACCTTGGAGGCCCGGATCTCCTCGTACTGTTGCCAGCTACACTGGACCGCCGGCGTAATCAGGCGGACCGAGGGATCGGCGCGCAGGCCGTCGACCAGCGCTTGGAGAACCCAGGGCGGGGTGAGCACGGCGTCGCCCTGGAGGTTGAGGACCGCGTCCGGCGGTCGGGGAAGCGTCTTCACCGCCTCCCAGACCCGCTCGGTGCCGTTGCGGCAGGTCTCGGGCGTCATGATGGCGGTCGCGCCGAAGCTCTCCGCATGATGGACGATCCGCTCGTCCTCGGTGGCGATGTAGACCCCTGAGACGCCGTCCACCGCTCGCGCGATCGACCAGGTCCGGTTGAGCAGGCTGCGGCCGCCGATGCGGGCGAGCGGCTTGCCGGGGAAACGCCGCGATCCGTAGCGGGCGGGGATGACGATGGCGATGTCCATTTCGAACGTTCGTCTTAAAGAATTGCGATCAGAGAGCGCGAAGATGATCGAGATAGACCGACGGCGGCGGGTAGTGCTTTCCCCACGAGACGCCGGCCGCGGGCTCCTCCGCCTCGTCGCGCTTGGCGCTTTCGAAGTTGAAGGTCCGCATCAGCCACAGCATCTCGTAAGCGCGCATCCGGGCCTCATCGATAGCCGTTCCGGCGAGGCTCCGATAGCCGTCGAGGAAGGCCCTGTAGAGCGCCGGATCGTGGCCCAACATGCCATCCTCGCCGATGGCGGTCCAATACTTCATCTTGACGAGGTCGAGCTCGGGCGCTTCGACCAGCCAGTTGTCCCAATCGATGATCTTTCGCCCTCCGTCGGGCGCGACGATGATGTTGCCGCCGGCATAGTCGTTATGCACTAGACAGGGCCGGGCGGGGCGAATCCGGCCGATGTCGAGCGCCCGGGCCTTGGCGGCGAGTCGCGCCGGCAGCCGTTGCTCCGCTTCCGCAAGCTCTTGGCCGAAGGCGCGCGCGAAGTTCTCGGCCCAGCCGAGCGGCGCGCGCCCGATCTGGAAGATGTCGCGGTAGTAGGACTCGAAGGCGATCCGGTGCAGACGCGCAAGGTCTTGGCCGGCAAGAAAGTACTGCCCGGCGTCGCCGGCGCGCCACAGCACGTCGCCCTCCACCCACTCGAAAATGAAGAATGGGTAGGGGAGCCGATGGCGCGACCAGTCGTAGTAGACGACGCTGCGCACCAGGCGGTGGCTGATATGCGCGCCCGAGGGCGCGCGCAGGATGCCGTCCACGATGGTGCGGGCGACCTCGTCGTTGGCGGCCGCGCGCGCGTGGTAGATGATGAAGATCGCGAAGATCTCCTTGATGATGTCCCGCTCGTACTTGAACCGGTATTGGTCGAAGGTGATCCGCACCCCCAGGGTCTGGCCGGCGTATCTGACCTTGTAGATGGAGTTCATGTTGCCGGAGATGACGTCCAAGACCTCGACCCGGCCGTCGCCCCCGAGCCGGGTTGCGAACACGTCTTGCAGACGCGCGAGGATCTCGTCCGTATCGGGCCGTTCGAGCCGGGTGCTGTCCATGATGCGGGCGACGGCGCGCTTTGTGGGCTCTGCGGAAATCGGGCGGGCGTCGGGTTCCGGCAAGAGTACCCGGCGGCGCGCGCCCGCGCCAATCGCTTTCCGCTCTAAACTAGGCCAGACCGGCCAGCCGCTTGACCCGGCGGAGCCGCCGCTCCTAATCTCGATCAAGGAGGGGGATCACGGCCTGCGCTAGCGTCGCCGCCTTGCGCATGGAGGGACAAGCCATCCGGCTGAAGGGAAAGGTCGCCGTCATCACCGGGGCGAGCCGCGGGATCGGCCGCGCCATCGCGCTCGCCTTCGCCCGCGAGGGGGCCGCGGTCGCGGTGGGTTATGCGCGCGAAGACAGGCGCGCCGACGAGGTGGCCGCGACGATCGCCGAGAACGGCGGTCGGGCGTTCGCGGTTCGGCTCGACGTCCGCGACCGGGCGCAGTGCCGCCGCGCTTTCGCCGCCGCCGCCGAGCGCTTCGGCGGGATCGACGTTCTCGTCAACAACGCCGGCGTCAATCACCGCTGCGACTTCATGGACACCACCGACGAGGACTGGGACCGGATCATGGCGGTCAACCTCAAAGGGCCGTTCATCTGCACCCAAGAGGTGTTCCCCCACATGATCGCCCGCGGCGGGGGCCGGATCATCAACATCAGCTCGGTCGCCGGCGAGTACCACGGCCCCAGGACCGTTCACTACGCGGTGTCGAAGGCCGGGCTCAACAGCCTGACCAAGGTGACGGCGCGCTACGGCGCGGCCCACAACATCCTCGTCAACGCGGTCGCCCCCGGCATCATGCTGACCGACCAGACCGCGGACGAACTCGCGAGCCCGGCGGGCCAGGCGATCGTCGACATGACGCTTTTGCGCCGGCCGGGCGCGCTTTCCGACGTTGCGAGCGCTTGCGTCTTCCTCGCCTCGGACGAGCAGAACTACATGACCGGCCAGGTTCTCAGCGTCAGCGGCGGCGCGGTGCTTTAGGAGAGACGCATGGAGGCATCCGAGCTCAAGGCGCGCCTGAAACGGCGGCAACCGGTCATCGGCACCTGGTCGCACATCCCCAATCTCCAGGTGGTCGAGATCATCGCCGCCTGCGGCCTTGACTTCGTGGTCTTCGACATGGAGCACGGCCCGCATTCGCACGCTGATATGCCGGCGCTTTACTGCGCCGCCGAAGCGCACGGGATGGCGCCGATCACGCGGGTGTCGGGGCCCGACAACAGCAACGTGCTGCGGGCGCTCGATTCGGGGGCCAAGGGGATCATGGTTCCGCACGTCGATGGCCTCGCCATGGCCGAGCGCTGCCTCGAATCGATGTACTACGGGACCGGCCCGCACAGCCGCGGGGTCGCGACGCTGACTCGGGCCTCGCTGTTCGATCAGGCCCGAGAGGCCGACCACTTCGCGACCCAGAACGCGCTTGTAACCTCGGTGCTGATGGTCGAGGACCGAGCGGGGCTCGACGCGCTTGACGCGATCTGCGCGCTGCCCCGGCTCGACGTCGTGTTCGTCGGCATCTACGACCTCGCCCAAAGCTTGGGCATGCCCGGCGGCCTCAAAGATCCCGCCTTCCGCGCATTGTTCGAGGACGCGGTCGCCCGCATCCTCGACCGCGGGGTCGCGGTCGGCTGCTATGCGCCGGATGCGGCCGCCGCCCGAGAGCTGATCGAAATGGGGATCGCCTTCGTCACCATCAGCGTCGACGGCGCCATGCTCCGCCAATCTTACGAGCGGGTCATGGCCGAGCTCGGCCGCGACCGCTGAGCGCGCATCGTCCCATGGCCGGAACCGACCGCGCGCCCGCCAAGGTCTCGATCATCATCCGGACCCGGAACGAGGAGTCCTGGGTCGGCCATTGCCTCGACATGGTGTTCAAGCAGGACCACCCGGACTTCGAGGTCATCGTCGTCGATAACGAGAGCGCCGACTACACGCTCGAAGTGGTGCGCCGCTACCCGGTCAAGGAGGTGCTCACGATCCGCGACTACCGGCCGGGCCGCGCCCTCAACCTGGGGATTCGGGCCTCGAACGGGGTCTATCTCGCGTTTCTGTCGGCGCACTGCATTCCGAAGGACGAGCGCTGGCTCGCGGCGCTCCTCGGCGGTTTTTCGGACCCGTCCATCGCCGGCGTCTATGGACGGCAGCTTCCGCTCGTCTTCAGTCCGGCGCTCGATAAACGCGATCTGCTCACGATCTTCGGCCTCGACCGGCGGGTTCAGACCAAGGACCACTTCTTCCACAACGCGAACAGCATGGTCCGGCGGGACGTGTGGGAGCGTTACCCGTTCGACGAGACTCTGACCAACATCGAAGACCGCCACTGGGGCAAGCAGGTGATCGAGGCCGGGTTTCGCCTCGCCTACGAGCCCGACGCCGCCGTCTACCATCACCACGGGGTCAACCGGAACAACGATCTCGCCCGGGCGCACAGCGTCTCCAAGATGCTGGACCTGCTCGACGAGGAGATCGCGACCGCGCTGCCCGAAAGCCTCAAGCCCGAGAACTGCAACGTGGTCGCGGTCGCGCCGGTCCTCGGCGAGCCGCGGGATCTTCAGGGCTACGACCTGTTCTCGGCGCTTCTGCGCCAGCTCGCGGCGGCGCGCTATGTGCGCACGGTCTACGTGATTGCGGAAAGCGAGACCGCGCGCGCCGCGGCGGAGCGGCACGGCGCGGCGTTCATCCCGCGCCCCGAGCATCTGATGTCGCGGGAACGCACGCTGGGCGAGGTTCTCCAGTACGCGCTCGGAGAGATCGAAGCCCGCGGCGACTACCCGCAAAGCATCCTTTACGCCAACTACCTGTGCCCGTTCCGCCCGCCCAACCTGTTCGACGAGCTGGTGACCGAGCAGCAGTACAAAGGGCTCGAGACCGTGTTCCCGGGCTATGTGGATTACAACGAGCATTGGATCAGCGCCCAACCGGACAGTTTCACGCGGGTGACCGAGGCCGTGAAGCCCGGGCCCGACAGGCCGCGGCTCTACCGCTCGCTCTACGGCCTTGGCTGCGTCACCCATGTCTCGACGATCCGCCGCGGCCGACTGGTCGGCGAGCGGGTCGGCATCGTCCCGATCCGCGATCACGTCTACGCTTTGCGTTGCACCGACGAGAAGCCGGTGCCCGAGCCGCCGTCGAATCACGACCCCGAATCGCCGCTCGGCTGGACCTCGGTGCTGTTTCTCAAGGAGTTCCGGCCCTGATCGCCGGACAGGTCGTCGGCCGCTCCGCCGAACATAGGGATTAAGGACGCAAAACCATGCAGATACTCGTCGTCGGCGGCTTCGGTTACATCGGTTCGCAGGTGCTCGACACCCTCGCGCGGCGCGCGGCGTACAAAGACGCCGACATCGTCGTGGTCGACAACTGGTCTTACGGCCGCGGCATGGCGCCGGTGCAGGCGTACTTCGCCGAGCGGCTCAAGCGGATGCGCAGCTACTGCCTCGACGTGAGCGAGAGCGAGTCCAAGACCTTGGGCGCGCTCGTCGAAAAGAGCGACTACGTCATCAACGTCGCCTCGCTGACCCAGATCCCGAACAGCCCGCTGCACGAGAAGTACATCGTCGGCGGGGCGGAGACCCTGGCGCGGATGATTCGCGAGGGCGGGAAGGCGCGAAAGGTCATCGACATCTCGAGCACCAGCGTCTACGGGCCGGTCCGGACCGCGATGCCCGAGGTCCGCCCGCCCTATGCGGAAGAGATCTTCCCCGACCCCGCCATCGCGCTTCACAACTATGCGGCGAGCAAGCTCAGGGCCGAGCGGGTCTGGCGGTCCGACGCGAACCGGGGGATTCCGATCACCGTTCTCAGGTTGAGCACCGTCTTCGGCTATGCGGTGGGCATGCGCTACAACCAGTTCGTCAACGCCTTTCTGGTCGACGCGGTGGCCGGCCGCGAGACGGTCCTGCCGGGCGCGGCCGAGAACTTTCGTCCCCATGTCCACGTCGCCGATGCGGCCGAGCTTATCGTGCATCTGCTCGACAACGATCCCCATACCCACGGCGAGGTCATCAACGTGGGCGCGCGCCATCTCAACCCCCAGCTCGGCGAGCTCTACGGCTCGCTTGCGGCCCTCTTGCGCGAGGAGTTCGGGATCGCGCCGCGCTACGCCTTCGCCGCCGAGCGCGGGCAGGAGACGATCAGCGAGTCCTATCAGGTCGATTTCGCCAAGTTCGAGGCCACGGTCGGCTTTCGCCTCCGCCACGACTTCGCCTCCGGCGCGCGCGAGCTCGTCCGCAAGGTGATGGGCGGATAAGCGCTAGGGCTTCTTGGCGAGGCTTTGGACGTAGGCGATCAGATCCTCCATCTCGGCCTTCGAGATCTTGATCTTCTGCGGCGGGTGCGGGGGGCGCTCGGAGAAGGTGCGGAAGCGCTCGGGCGGATAGATGGCGGGCTTGCGCGCCATGGTCTTGAACCAGGGCGTGCTCTCGATCCCGGCGAGGCGGTTTTCCTCGGCGACGACATGGCAGCGCCCGCACAGCTTGAGCGCGACCGTCTTGCCGCGCGCGGGATCGCCGCCGGCCATCGCGCCGCCGCTCCACGCCGCCGCGGCCGCCGTCGCCGCGAGCCCGATCGCCCGTATCCCGATCCGTTTGAGTCGTCGCGAAGCCATCCCCGATCCAACCTACCATATCGCCGCGCGATCGCCGAGACGGCGCGCGACGATGCGCGCGGGCTTGCGCGACCCCGCCGTTCCGGTCACCCTGTCGGCCGATGGCCGCTGCGAGTCGCGAAACTTGACCGGGCGGTCAGTTTTCATTGACCGGTTGGTCAAACTAACGATAATTTAACATCGACGAAAATGAGACGTCGACGAGACATCGGCGCATAATCGAAAGGGCGACCGCGCGGGCCGGGCCAACGACAGGGGGCGTCACAGAGGTCGGCGCGGCGCTCGCAGTCTTTTTAACGGTGAGGATTCGCGGGCGCTTCGGCCTCGCGAGCAACAGGGACAGGGAGGTTGACGATATGAAGGTCTTTTCCGTTTCCGGCTGGCGGATGTTCGTCGCGACGCTTGCCGTCGCCGTCGTCGCGCTGATCGGCCCGCAGGCCGCCGCGCCCGCTAGCGCGGCCGAGAAGCTGCGGGTCGCGGCCGTGTTCGAGACCCCGATCGAGGAGCCCTGGGTCAATCAGATCCACGTCGCGCTTCTCAAGGCCCAGAAGGAGATGGGCATCGAGTACACCTGGTCGGAGAGCGTCAAGGCGGCCGACTTCGCGCGCGTCCTGCACGAGTACGCCCAGGGCGGCTACGACGTGATCATGGGCGACGCTTTCGGCACCGAGCGGATCACCCGCCGGGTCGCCCGCCAGTACCCGAACGTGGCCTTCGTGTTCGGCTCGGGCCTCGGCCCGGCCGAGCCCAACTTCGGCGTGTTCGACAACTGGATTCACGAGCCCGCCTATCTCGCCGGGATGATCGCGGGCAAGCTGACCAAGTCGAACACCATCGGCGCGGTCGCCGCGATGCCGATTCCCGAGGTCAACCGCCTGGTCAACGCTTTCTGCGCGGGCGCGAAAGAGGTCAACAAGGCGGTCAAGTGCAAGTTCTCGTTCATCGGCTCGTTCTTCGACCCGCCCAAGGCGAAAGAGGCGGCGCTCGCCCAGATCGAGGACGGCGTCGACGTGATCTACGCCGAGCGCTTCGGCGTCATCGAGGCCGCCGCCGAGCGCGGAATCCTCGCCATCGGCAACATGTCGGACCAGTCGAGCTTGGCCCCCGATACGGTCGTCACCAGCGTGATCTGGGACATGTGGCCGACGGTCAAGCAGGTCATCAGCCTGGTCAAGGCCGGCGTGTTTTCGGCCCAGGACTTCGGCCAGTTCTCGTATATGGGCAAGGGCGGTTCTTATCTCGCGCCCTACCACAACTTCGAGAGCAAGCTCCCCGCCGACGTGAAGAAGCTGATCGCGGACCGCCGCCAAGAGATCCTCGACGGCACTTTCCGCGTCGACGTGGACGAGGGCATTCCGCAGTCCGACTGATCGCGTGATCGCCGGTTCCGGCGCGGCCCTCGAACGGCCGCGCCGGGGCCGAGCGGCCCATCTTAGACATTCCCGGCGTTCGCGGAGCGACCGTTCAGCGATGGAGCAGCCGTTGAGTGAAGGAGCCGGCGGCCGCGCAAGCGCGCCCCTTCTCGCCATGCGCGGGATCAGCAAGCGCTTCGGCGCGGTCGAGGCCAACCGCAACGTCGATCTCACCCTCGGCCACGGCGAGGTGCTCGGTCTCTTGGGGGAGA
Organism: uncultured Alphaproteobacteria bacterium; assembly: GCA_964475385.1. Lineage (GTDB taxonomy): Bacteria > Pseudomonadota > Alphaproteobacteria > JAAXGF01 > JAAXGF01 > CAYYWV01. Next base: position 8,743 of record CAYYWV010000094.1, read on the forward strand.
ACGGCGCCGGCAAGACGACCCTGATGAACGTCCTGTTCGGGATGTACGCCGCCGATTCGGGGACCATCGAGGTCGAAGGCCGGCGCTTGGACATCCGCGGGCCGGCGGACGCGCTCGCCGCCGGGATCGGCATGGTGCACCAGCACTTTCACCTCGTGCCCCGGCACACGGTGCTCGAGAACCTGATGGTCGGGCGCAAGGGGCGGCGGGGACGGCTCGACGAGGCGGGCGCTCGCGAGCGCCTCGCCCAGATCGCGGGGCGCTATGGCCTGCACCTCGACCCCGACCGGCTGGTTTCGTCGCTCGCGGTCGGCGAGGAGCAGCGGCTCGAGATCATCAAGGCCCTGTTCCGCGGCGCGCGCATCCTCATCCTCGACGAGCCGACCTCGGTGCTCACCCCGCAGGAGACCGAGGGCCTGTTCGACGCCGTGCGCGCCATGGCCGAGGCCGGCGTCGGGGTCGTGTTCATCAGCCACAAGCTCAACGAGGTCCGCGCGATCACCGACCGCATCGCGATCATGCGCCAGGGCGAAATGGTCGCGACCATCGCCAACGACGAGACCGTCACCAACCGCAGGCTCGCCGAGCTGATGTGCGGGCGCGAGCTCACGCCCCCGGTCCGCGAGGCGACCGAGCCCGGTCCGCCGCTCTTGGTCCTCGACCGGGTGAGCGTGCGCGGCGGGGCCGGCCGGCCGGTGTTGACCGATCTGTCGCTTGAGGCCCGCGGCGGCGAGATTCTGGGCATCGCCGGGGTCTCGGGCAACGGCCAGCGCGAGCTCGCCGAGGTCATCGCCGGCGTGCTTCAGCCGAGCGCCGGGCGCATCCTCGTCGATGGGCGGCCGGTGACGCGCGCCGATCCCCAGACCATGCGCCGCCACGGCGTCGCCCATATCCCCGA
>CAYYWV010000095.1:0-9370 GCA_964475385.1 uncultured Alphaproteobacteria bacterium
TTGGCGGATCTCAGCCGCCGAGGAACAGGCGGCCGACCTCGGGGTTCGCGAGCAGCTCGTCGCCGGGGCCCGCCATCGCCACCCGGCCGTCGACCAGCACATAGCCCACATCGGCGAACTCGAGCCCCTTCTTGGCGTTCTGCTCGACCATCACGATGGTCTTGCCTTCGTTGCGCTGGAGGTCGTCGAGGATCTCGAACACCTGGTCGATGAAGCGCGGCTCAAGCCCGATCGACGGTTCGTCGACGAGCAGCACCCGCGGGTTCATGACCAAGGCGCGCGAAATCTCGAGCAGCCGCCGCTCGCCGCCCGACAGCACGCCGGCGCGCTGCGAGCGCCGTTCGGCGAGGCGCGGGTACTTGTCGAACACGCGCTCGGCGGCGCGCTTGGCCTCGGCCGGCTCCTTCATCAGGTAACCGCCCATCCACAGGTTCTCCTCCACGGTCATATCGGGAAACACCGAGTTATCCTGGAGGATGTACGCGACGCCGAACTTGAGCTTCTCGTTGGGCTCGAGGCGGGTGACGTCGTCGCCGCCGATCTTGATGCTGCCGCCGGTGATCCGGGTGAACCCGTAAATCGAGTGCAGAACCGTCGATTTGCCGGCGCCGTTCGGGCCGATCAGGCACAGCGAGCGGCCTTCGGCGATCGCGAGGTTGACCCCGTGCAGGATCTCCATCTTGCCGTAGCCGGCGACGAGTCCCTCGATCTCGACCATGGGCTCGCCGCCGGCGAGCTCGGCGATGCGCTCGGGGCTCGGTCCTTCGGCGGCCAGTCGGCGCGCCTCGCGGGCGACCGCATCGACCGACAGCACGGTATCGGCGGCGCCGAACCCGTAGCCCCGAATCGCGCCCTTGCCGTTTTTCTCTTCGCCGCCTTGGGCCATCAGTGGGCTCCGAGATAGGCGTCGATGACGCGCTGGTCGTTGCGGATCTCGTCCGGGCTTCCTTCGGCGAGCAGCTCGCCGTGCGCCAGGCAGTAGATGTGCTCGGCGAGGTTCATGATGACCCGCATATTGTGCTCGATCACGAGGAGCGTGATTCCGAACTCGGCGTTGGCGCGCTTGAGTCGATCGATGATCCCGTTGATCAGGGTCGGGTTGATGCCCGCGGTCGGCTCGTCGAGCAGAAGGAGCTTGGGCTCGTTCATCAGCGCCATGGCGAACTCGAGGAGCTTCTGCTGGCCGAACGAAAGATCGCCCGCCCGCAATCGGCGCTTGGAGTAGAGGCCGACGAACTCGAGCAGCGCCTCGGCCTTCTCGGTCACGTCCTCCGAGTAGCGCGCGACCATGTCGCGCAGGCTCTCGCGCCGGTGGGGGACACTGATGCGCATGTTCTCGAGGCAGGTCATGTTGCCGTAGATGCGGGTCTGCTGAAAGGTGCGCAAAAGCCCGAGCCGCGCGATCTGGGCCACCCGCAGCCGCGTGATCTCGCGCCCTTCGAAGCGGATCGAGCCGGCGTCCACCGGGTGGTAGCCGACGATCGAGTTGAACAGCGTCGTCTTGCCCGAGCCGTTGGGCCCGATCAGCCCGATGATCCGGCCCTTCGGTACGGTGATCGAGATGTTGTTGTTGGCGACCACGCCGCCGAACGACTTGCTGACGCGCTCGACCTCGAGAATCGCGCTCATGCCCGGTCTCCGGCTTGGGCGGCGGCGGACTCATCGCCACCTTCGTCGGGTTTCTCCTCGACCACCTCGCCGAAGCGTTCGGGCCAACGGGCCCGGATATAGCCCATGATGCCCTGGGGGAAGAACACGACGATGACCACGATCAGAACCCCGAGCGCGACCCGTTGCCAGCCCAAGAGATAGGTCCAGAACAGCTCCTGCGTCACGTGGAAGATGACGGCCCCGATCACCGGCCCCCACAGCGTTCCCTTGCCGCCGAGGATCGCCATCAGCACCATCCACACGCCATAGGTCGCGCCTGCGAAGGCGACGTCGGTGGGATCGATGAAGCCGATCAGGTTGCCGGCGCCGCCGCCCGCGAGGGCGAGGAAAAAGGCGGCCACGCACCAGGCCATGGTCTTGTAGCGCGTGGTGTGCAGGCCCATCGCCTCGGCCTTGTCCTCGTCGTCGCGGATGGCGTTGATGGCGAGCCCGAAGCGGCCCGCGTACAGCCAGCGCAGCGTGAAAAAAGCGGCGAGCGCGAGGGCGAAGAAGAAGTAGTAATAGAAGAAGCCCCGTTCGCCGAGGGCGTCGGGGAACACCGGCGTGACCAGGCCCGAGCCCGCGCCCACGTAGTCCCAGCCGGCCGCGATCTCGCCGCCGGCGAGCGCGAGGCCGAGCGTGCAGATCGCGAAGTAGTGCCCGCGCAACGCAAGCACGCCCATGCCGAGAATGGCGGCGAGCGCCACTCCGAGCGCGGCGGCGACCACGAGCCCGAGCCCGAACCCGCCGAGATACTGCACGGGCGTCAGCGCGGCTTCCGTGCCGCCGGCGATGTTGACGTACTCCTCGACGCCGAAGAACAGGTCGCGCTCGACCACCGCGGTCGCGTACATGCCGACGCCGAAGAAGAAGATGTTGCCGAACGAGTTGTAGCCCATCTGCCCGCCGACCACGTCCCAGGTCAGCGCAAAGATGACCATCACCCAGAGGAAAGCCATCTGGGTCGTGTAGGCCGGCGCAAGCCAAGGCGCGGCGAGCGCGAGCAGGCCGAGACCCGTGAACAGAAGCGGACGGGGAATGCCGGCGGTCATCGCAGATATTTGCGGCGGCGAGCCAGGAGCATGCTGCGCCCGACCAGAACCACGACCAGCAGCGAGAACAGGAACGCCGACTGGAACTGAGCGCCGAGGATAAAGCCCGCGAAGTTCTCGGCGATCCCGAGGCCGAGCCCGACGGCGACCACGCTTGCGAGATTGCCGAGCCCGGCGAGGATGACGATCATGAATGCGCGTACGGTGTAGGTGATGCCGATATAGGGATGAATGACCCAGGTCATCGCGACCAGCGCGCCAGCGGCGCCGCAGATCGCCGCGTTGAGGCCCGATGTGGTGGCGTAGACCCGGTCGGTGTCGATGCCCATGATCCGGGCTGCGCGCGCGTTCTGAGCGGTGGCGCGGATCGCTTGGCCGAGCCGGGTCGTCTTGAGAAACAGGACCAGCAACGTTCCGAGCACGAGCGCGAGGACGAAGGCGACGATCTTGACCTCGCTCACGGTCACCATGCCGTTGAAGAGAAGCAGCGTGCCGAGCCCGGCGTCGGTGTTGCGCACGTCGGCGCCGAACACCTCGTTCATGAGCTGCTGCAGAAGGATGCTGATCCCGAAGGTCGCGAGCAGCGAAATGAACAGATCCTTGTCGACCACCCGATGGACGACCAGCCGAAAGATTCCCCAGCCGACGAAGTACATCACAACGGCGGCGATCGGCACGGTTGCGAGCGGGTTCATTCCCGCCTTGAACAGGTAGACGCTGACGAACCCGCCGAGGATCACGAGCTCGCCCTGGGCGACGTTGATCACGTTCATCACGCCCCATTCGAGCGCCATGCCATAGGCCACGAGCGCGAAGATCGCGCCGACCAAAACGCCGTCGATCAGGAGCTGCGCCACGAGGATCGGCGCATCGAACAGAATGATGAGATTGTCCATAGCGAAAGCTCCGCGCCCGCCCGCGCGCGTCGCGGGCGGGCGCGTTCAGGGGCGTCAGTCGATCAGCGTTCGCTCCACTTGGGCCGCGGATAGATCAACGGCGCTTCGGCCCATTTGGACGGCGCGACCACGACGTACTTGCCGTTCTGGATCTGGCGCAGCGCCATGGGCTTGGCGATGTTCTTGCCGGTTTCGTCGAACTTGACGAAGCCGTAGAACGTCTGCAGATCGGTCGCGGCGAGCGCGTCGCGCACCTTCTCCGGGTCGAGCGAGCCCGCGCGCTCCAACGCATCGGCGTAGACGAGCACGGAGGCGCTCGATTCGGCGGCCTGATACGGCGGCACGTAGCCGTATTCCTTCTCGAAGGTCTTGGCGTAATCCGCCGCGGTGCCGAACCACTTGTCCTGATAGCTCATGGTCGGCGCCCACTGGGTCGCGCAAAGCGTGTATTCGGCGTTGTCGCCGAATTTCTTCTTGTCGGTGACCTTGGCCGATTCGCAGTGCGTGATGGCGAGCATCGGCACGTCGACCTTCATCTCGGCGATCTGGCGGGTGACCAGCGCCGCGCCCTTGGAGTGCCCCGAGACGACGAGCACATCGGGCTTGAGCGCCTTGACCTTGGTCAGAGTCGCCGACATGTCGTTGAGCTCCTTCGGCAGCTTGTCATCGATGATGACCTTCATGCCGTAGCGCTTGGCGTCGTCGATCACGCCGGCGCGGACGTCGAGCGAGAAGGGATCGTTTTCGACCGCGATCGCGACCTTCACCGAGCTCGGCTTGCGTCCGGCCTTCTCGGCCTGTTCGGCGGCGAGCGTGATCGCCGAGGAGAGGTACTGCTCCGACGTGGAGAGCACCGCGAACAGGTAGCGATAGCCCTTGTTGAACAGCGACCGCGAAGCGCCGTTCCCTTCGACCATGGGGATCTTGTACCGCTCGGTCACCGGCGCGATCGCTTTGGTCAGGCCCGAGCTGTACGGACCAAGCATGAACTTGACGCCGTCCTGCTGGATCAGCCGCTCGGCGAGCTGGGCGCCGCGCGCCGGCGTCGATTCGTCGTCGTAGTACTTGACCGCGAGCTTGTAGGTTTTTCCGCCGACCTTGACGCCGCCCATCTCGTTGATGCGCTTGATGGCGAGATCGTACCCCTTCTTCGTGTGGTTGCCCGCCGTGGTGTACTTGCCGCTCAGCGACACGGCGGCGCCGAGCACGATGGTGTCTTCCGCGGCCTGTGCGGGGATGGCGGCCGTGGCGGCCAGCGCCACCGCGGCGACGCCCAGGGCGAGGCCGGGAATCAACGTGTGCCGGGTATGCATGGGTAATCTCCCTGTATTTTCGCTCTCCACTGTCGGCGCCCGCACGCCGGCTTTTTTTCACCGTCTCGAACGCCTGAACCCGTTGCGCGGCGCAACCGCCGCGATCCGGGTCCGTTATTCTATCCGATAGCGTAATAGGCGTGATGGAAAAGCAAGAGTCAATCCCCGGTTTGTCCTCTCCGCCGGCAGAGGACGAGGCTTCAGCCCCGCCCCGGGGATTCATTACCCTGCCGCGATCTCGGCGATGACGGCGTCGCGAACCTCGGCCGTGGTCGCGACGCCGCCGAGGTCGGGGGTCCGCACGGCGCCGATCTCGATCACCCGCGCGACCGCGGCCTCGAGCCGGGCGGCGGCCTCACGCTCGCCTAGGTGATCGAGCATCTGGGCCGCGCTCCGAATCGCGCCGATCGGGTTGGCGATGCCCTTGCCGGCGATGTCGTCGGCCGAGCCGTGGACCGGCTCGAACATCGAGGGAAAGCGCCGCTCGGGGTCGAGATTCGCGCTCGGCGCAAGCCCCAGCCCGCCGGTCAGCGCGGCGGCGAGGTCGCTCAGGATATCGGCGTGCAGGTTGGTCGCCACCATCACATCGAACGAACGCGGGTCGCGCACCATGCGCTGGGTCGCGGCGTCGACCAGCACCCGGTCGGTCGCCACATCGTCGAAGGCGCGGGCCACCTCGGCGAACACCTCGTCCCACAGCACCATGCCGTGGCGCTGGGCGTTCGACTTGGTGACCAGGGTCAGCCGCCGCCGCCGTCGGCTGCGGGCGAGCGCGAAGGCGAAACGCATGATCCGCTCGACGCCCGCGCGGGTGAACACCGCGCTCTCGATCGCGACCTCGCCGGCGTGGCCGCGGTGGACGCGCCCGCCCGCGCCCGCGTACTCGCCCTCGCTGTTCTCGCGCACGATCACCCAGTCGAGATCCTCGGGCCCGATGTCGCGCAGCGGCCCTTCGATTCCGGGGAGCAACCGCGCCGGGCGAACGTTGGCGTACTGGTCGAAGCCCTGGCAGATCGCGAGCCGGAGCTCCCACAGCGTCACATGATCGGGGATCTCGGGGTCGCCCACGGCGCCGAAGTAGATGGCGTCGAAGGCGCGCAGCCGTTCGAGCCCGTCGGCGGGCATCATGCGGCCGTGGGCGCGGAAGTAGTCCGAGCCCCAGGGAAAGGTCTCGGTTTCGATCGAAAGATCGGGCGCGGTCTCGGCGAGGCGGACGAGCACGTCGAGCCCGGCGGCGATCACCTCCGGCCCGACCCCGTCGCCCGGGATAACGGCGATGCGATGATGGGCCATGACATACGCTCCGGCGCATAAAGGCGAAAGGCGGTCCTGCGCGGACCCAGGGCGCACGCTACGCTTCGCGCGGCGCGCGGGCAAGCCGCCTCATCCCGCGGCCGCCGGCCGGGTTGCGAAGCGCCCGATATCGAAGGCGTCGATCGGCGTTTCGGTCCGCCCGTCGACGATCAGCTCGGCGAGCGCCGCGCCCACCGCGGGGCCGAGCTGGAAGCCGTGGCCCGAGAAGCCGAAGGCGTGATAGAGCCCTTCGGTGGTGCGGCTGGGGCCGAGCGCGGGCAGCCCGTCGGCCGTCTCGCCTTCGATCCCGGTCCACACCCGGATCAGGTTGACGCCTTCGAGCCGTGGGATCAGCCGGACCGCAAGCGCCGACGTCCAAAGCGTGTTCTCGGGACGCACATAAGACCGGTCGCTCTCGATGCTGGCGTCGCCGCGTCCGCCGCCGAAGATCACGTTGCCGCGCGGGATCTGGCGCAGATAAATCCCGCCTGGGAACATGCCGAGCACGGGCGTGAAGAAGTAATCGATCGGCTCGCTGACCGCCATCTGGGGGCCGATCGCCTCCATCGGCACGGGCTCGCCGAAGCGGGCGGCGATGCGTCCCGCCCAGGCGCCGGCCGCGTTGACCAGAACGGGGGCGCGGACCTCGCGGCCGGCGGCGGTCGCGACCGCGAACCCCGTCCGGCTTTTCTCGATCTCAGTGGCCGCGCAGCTCTCGATCACGCGCGCCCCGGCGGCGCGCGCGGCGCGGGCGAAGGCGGGGCCGACGAGGCGCGGGTTGGCCTGGCCGTCGCCGGGACAGAACGAGCCCCCGACGACGCGCTCGGAGAACCAGGGGAAGCGCGCGTGAAGCTGCTTGCGGTCCATGACTTCGAGCGCAAGGCCATAATCGCGCGCCGCCTCGGCATAAGCCGCGAGCCCGGCGCATTCGTCCTCGCTGGTCGCGATCTTGAGGTGCCCGGTCGCTGCGAACTCGCAGTCGGTTCCGATCAGCTCGGCGAGCCGCATCCAGATCCGCCACGACCGCTGGGCGAGCGGCAGCTCGGCGAGATCGCGGCCCTGGCGGCGCACCCCGCCGAAGTTGACCCCGCTCGCTTGAGCGCCCGCGGCCCCCTTTTCGAGCACCGTCACCGCGACCCCGCGCCGGCGCAGATGAAGGGCGGTCGAAAGCCCGGCCACCCCGCCGCCGACGACCGCCACGTCGGTCTCGATCGCGCGGGTCATTGCGCCGCCGCCTCTTCGGGGGATGCGTCCGCGCGCATCGGCACGGGCCGCGCCGGCGCCTGGGCGCGCAGCCGGCCCACGCGCTCCGCGTCGCAGCCGAGCGCCGCGGCGAGGACCGCGCTCGCCGCAGGCTCGCAGAAGCGCCCCTGGCAGCGCCCCATGCCGAGCCGCGAAAGCGCCTTCGCCCGGTTGATCTCGCTGATTCCGCCGTCGCGGGCGGCGGCGCGCAGATCGCCCGCGCGCACCATCTCGCAGCGGCAGAGGATCGCATCGTCGGCGAGCGCGGCGGCGCGGTCCGCGGGGTAGGGGAAGGCGCGTTCGAGCGCCTGGCGGAAACGTCGGTGGCGGGCCAGCGCCCGGCGCAGGCGGGCGGAGCGCCTGCGATCCGTCGCGAGGCCGCAATCGGCGAGCAGGGCGAGCGCGGCGAGCGCGCCTGCGATCTCGGCGGCGTCGGCGCCCGCGATTCCGGCCCCGTCGCCCGCGAGGTAGAGGCCCGGGACCGGCGTGCGCCCGTCGTCGTCGGCCGCCGGAAGCCACGCCCGCGTCCGCGCATCGAAAACGAAAGGGCAGCCGGCGAGTTCGGCGAGCCGGGTCTCGGGCGCAAGGCCGTAGCCGGTCGCGACCGCATCGCAGGCGATCTCGCGGACGCGGCCCGCATCGTCTTCCCAGACGAGCGCCGCGACCCGGCTCTCGCCCTGCGCCGCAATCGGATGCGCGCCCGTGACGACGGGAATTCCCCGCGCCCGCAGCGCGGCCAGATACCATGCGCCTTTGGCGAGACGCCCCGGCCCTGCGGCGAGCGCGCCCAGCATGCGCCATCGCGCGGCGGCGGGCGCGCTGTCGAGCGCCATTGCGACCTCCGCGCCCGCTTTCGCGTACTGCCAGGCGACGAGGTAAAGGAGCGGCCCCGTGCCCGCGAAGACGATCCGGCGACCGACGGCGCAGCCCTGATGTTTCAATGCGATCTGCGCGCCGCCGAGCGTGAATGCGCCGGGCAGGGTCCAGCCGGGAAAGGGAAGAACCCGGTCGTAGGCCCCGGTCGCGATGATCAGGCGGTCGTAAGCGATCGCCTCGTAGCGGCCGTCGCGCAAGGTATGGACCGCGCCGTTCGCGACGTTCCAGGCGAGCGTTTCGGGGCGGTAGTCGACCGCGCCGGCGAGCGCGTCGAAGGCGGCGTGCAAGCGCCGCGCTTTCCGCGCCTCGAAGCCGTAAAGCGCGCGCGCGGAGCGTCGGTGGGCGGGCGGCGGGCGGCGATAGATCTGGCCGCCGCTCGCCGGGGCCTCGTCGATCACGACCGGGCGCAGACCCTGACCGACGAGAGTTTCGGCGGCCCGAACCCCGGCGGGACCGGCGCCGACGATGACGACGCGCGGGTGCGTCATCTCTCGCGCTCTCCGCCAGGATCGTTGCCGGCGTCGGTCAACACGCGCATGCCCGCGGCCACCGGGGTCGCGCAAGCGCGCAAGCGCCGCCCGTCCTCGAGCCGGACCCAGCAGTCCTGGCAGGCCCCCATAAGGCAGAAGCCCGCGCGCGGACCGCCGCCGAACTCGTTGACGCGCAACCGCGCGCCGTTGATGAGCAGCGCGGTCAGGAGACTGTCGCCGGCGAGCGCCTCGACCGGCCGCCCGTCGACCACGAACGCGATCCTTTCGCGCTCGGTTTCGACGAGTCGTTGAAAAAGAGGCGTAGAGGGCTCAGGCATAGCTGCGGCCAGTGGTCGGTCGAACGACGGCGGCGGTTGTTCCGGGCCGGCTCGCGCATGATTAGCGCGTTTTCGCGCGAAGGGGAATCACCGCCGTCGCGACCCGCCGAAGCCGCCCATCACACTATTTCGCCTTTGAACGACCTATGCGACCGAGGCGCGCATCCTCCGACAGCGCTCATCCTTCGACCGTGCTCAGGATGAGGGCCTCGCCCTGGGCGCGCCCCCGCGAAAGCGGGG